>NZ_CP045392.1:1606462-1925944 GCF_009363635.1 Erythrobacter sp. THAF29
CGCAAATGCCATAAGTGCCATTCTCGATCCGGTGGAGCGCAAACCTGATCTGCTGGATCTCCTCGCGAAGGACCTCGTCGACTCCCTCGAGCGCTTCGTCATCAGCAAGGTCGATTGCCTGTTCTTCCCAGTCCTTGTCGAGCGGATGTCGCAGGTCTTCCTCGATCTCTCCAGCCCGTTCCATCAGATCCGCGAGGCGGGCTTTCAGCTGCTCTGCAATGTCTCTGTAGTCACTCATAATCACCCCCAGGGCCGTTCGCGATACCACTTGGTTATCACATATTTCAGCCCCTTGCGCACTTTCATCGCGTGGTGGAGCGTATTCACGTTACCGCTGCCGTCGGGATTGCGGTTGTTCCAACCGAGCAATTTGCCGCGTTCGGGCTGGATCGTCTTTCCCACCGGTTTGAACCGGGTGGCACCGCCAGCTTCGACATCGTTAAGGTAGATCATGAAGGTCCACGTGCGCTGGCCCGAAACGCTGCAGAACTTCTCCCAGTCGGTACCGTCGGGATTGAACCAGTCGGTGTGCTGTTTGAATTCCTGCCCAACCTCGTATCGTTGCCCCTGAATTTGCTCACCATGCGCGGGGTCAATCCCGGTGAATTCGTCGAGCATCCGTTCAAGCCTATCCACCGGCTCGTCTTCACGCGATAGGTCGCACGTCTCGCTGGTTCGAAAAGCTGCATCGCCGTTGTAATCGGCCAGCGTCGACGGGCGGCGGTTCCTGTCGATCAGCGCGATTAACTCATCGCAATGCTCTGCCGAGAGGAAGCGTGACTTCACGACCATTTCGATCTTGGGAGATGGCACCCGTTTGACGCCTTGGTGGGCGCGCAAGAATTCGATTGAGGAATCACCGGGTCCGGCCATGATTTCGGGATAGCTGCGCGATTCTGATCGGCCAAGCGTCGGGATCAGCCTTGGGTAATAATCTTGCGCGATTGGCATTCCTGCGCAGTTTTCGCTTCCCATTCGCGATGCTTTGTGCAACAGGCTCGCGCCGCCTCACGGCAGCCTTGACCGGCAGCGATGGAGGGCTATCACGCCCCCCTTGCGCAAGGCTTGGCAGCGAACCCATGTTCGCGTCGGGACGGGGTATGTGGCGATCGTAGCTCAGTTGGTTAGAGCGCCGGTTTGTGGTACCGGAGGTCGGGGGTTCGAGACCCCTCGATCGCCCCATTTTTCCGAGTTTTCCGCTGGTTCCGATAGGAACGTGCCGCAGTTCGTGCGCGCCACATAGGGGCGTTTTTGCATATGACCGCTTTCTGGACCGAGCCTGATTTCGACGATCACGAGGTCGTGCATGTCGTGCGCGATCGCAATAGCGGTCTTATGGCGATTATTGCGCTCCACTCGACCCATTTGGGGCCGGGTGCGGGTGGGACACGTTTCTGGCATTATCCCGACCCCAAGGACGGATTGCGCGATGCGCTGCGCCTGTCGCGCGGGATGAGCTACAAGAACGCGATGGCCGGCCTCCCGATGGGCGGTGGCAAAGCCGTGATTCTAGCCGACGAGGCGCGCACCAAGACACCCGAACTGCTCGCGGCCTTCGGCGATGCGGTCGAGGGGCTGGGCGGGCGCTATGTAACCGCAGAAGATGTGGGCATCAGCGAAGCAGACATGGTTGCCGTGTCGAAGCGTACCAGTCACGTCTCTGGATTGCCGGCGCCAGGAGAGGGCTCGGCGGGAGGCGATCCCGGGCCCTTCACCGCGATCGGCATTTATCAGGGTATCAAGGCAGCGGTTCGCCACAAGCTCGGCAAGGACAGCGTCCAAGGCGTGCACATCGCGGTGCAGGGCACCGGCAGCGTCGGTGGCGGGGTCGCCCGGCTGCTCGCAAAAGACGGCGCGAAGCTCACGCTCGCCGATATTCATGCAGATCGCGCAGCGGCGCTCGCCGAAGAGCTCGGCGCAAAAGCAGTTGCGGCCGACGAAATCATGACACTGCCATGCGATGTGCTGAGCCCCAACGCCCTGGGCGCGATCCTCGACGAAGACAGCATCGCGAAGCTCGACACAGCTATCGTTGCAGGCGGCGCCAACAACCAGCTCGCCCGCGCGCATCACGGAAAGACGCTATTCGATCGCGGCATCCTGTTTGCGCCCGACTACGTCATCAATGCGGGCGGCATCATCTCGGTCGCGACCGAGTATCTCGCGCGGCGCGACGGCGTATCGGCCGGGGTCGAAGAAGTGCACCAGCGCATCGCGAATATCCCCGAACGGCTCGAGGAAATCTGGAGCAAGAGCGACGAGACCGGCACGCCGCCCGATGTCGTGGCAGACCGTATGGCCCAGGAGCTAATCGGGCGCGGCTGAAACTGCGGTCGATTGCGTCGAAACAACCTGCGATTGCGCAATTTGCGCCCTTGCGAGGGGCGGCAGGGCGGCTAAATTGGAACACGGACCAGCTGCATGCACATCTACGCAAATCCGAAACGCTTCCTGAGCCTCGCGAAGTGGCTGACACCGCTCCTTTTCTGGAGCGGTCTCGTGCTTTCTCTTGGTGCGATAGTCTGGGGCGTTGCTTCGGTCCCTCCCGACCGGCTGATGGGTGAAAGCGTGCGCATCCTCTTCATTCACGTGCCGAGCGCATGGCTCGGGATGGGCGGGTGGACCGGAATTGCCATAGCGAGCGCTGCGTTGCTGATTTGGAAGCACCCGCTCGCAGCGGTAGCTGCGCGCGCCATCGCGCTTCCGGGCATGGTTTTCACCGCGATCTGTCTTGCAACGGGATCGATCTGGGGGCGTCCGACATGGGGAACATGGTGGGTCTGGGATGGACGACTGACCAGCATGCTCGTACTGCTGTTTCTCTATGCGGGATATATCGCGCTCTCGCAGGCTGCGGCACGTGAGGGGGGCTCAGTAAAGATCGCCGCGATCTTCGGGCTCGTCGGTGCGATCAACATACCGATCATCAACCGCAGCGTCGTTTGGTGGAACTCGCTTCATCAGCCGCCGAGCATCACCATGGGCAACAGCTCGATCGATGCCGTGTATTTCTATCCGTTGATGGTCGCCGTTGTTGGCTTTTCACTGCTGTTCGGAGGGATCGTTTTGATGCGGATGCGGGCGTTCATAGCCGAGCAGCAGGTTGAAGCGCGGCTGCGCCGCCGCGCGATGATGGACGATGCGCCTGTTGGACCGCCCGCTATGGAGGGTGCGCAATGAGAGAAGCGCTCGACCATTGGGAATTTGTGATCGCGGCCTATGCCATCGGGCTCGGCGGACTTGCCCTGCTGATTGCGTGGAGCTGGCAGACGATGCGCAGGGCCGAAAAGCGCCGTGACGAGGTGAAGCGCCAAAGGACGGAACGGTGAAGGCCAAACATCAACGCCTGACGCTGGTCGTTTTCGCGCTCTTCGCAATCGTTGCTGCAGGGCTCATCGCGGCCTGGGCGCTGCGCAACCAGGCGAACTATTTCTATCTTCCCGAACAGATGGCTGCCGAGCCTCCCGCTGTCGGACAGGCCGTCCGCCTTGGCGGCATGGTCCAGCCGGGCTCGATCGAAACGCAGGCGGACGGTGTCACGGTGAGCTTCGTCGTCACCGGCAAAGAAGCCAGCGCGGTCCCCGTGCGTTACAGCGGCATCCTTCCCGATCTCTTCGTGGAAGGATCGGGCGTGGTCGCGGAGGGAAGCCTCGGTGCCGATGGCGTATTCCAGGCGACGAATCTCCTTGCGAAGCACGACGAAAACTACGTTCCTCGCGAACTGGAAGGGCTGGAGGGTCACCAAGCTGCAGATTACGCCGAAGACTCGACGGTCGGACTGGACTGAGCGCGCATAATGATCGCTGAAATCGGCCTCGCCGCCCTGTGGCTCGCAACCGCGCTTGCGGTGCTGCAAATGGTTTCAGGCGCGATGGGCCTTTCAACCAAGGACGAAAGGCTACAGGCATTCGCTATCTATGCGCGCCCGGCAGCCGTGGTGCAGGCTTTTCTCGCGGTGCTGGCATTCCTCATGCTTCTGTGGGCGTTTGCGATCACCGACCTTTCGATCAAGCTGGTCGCGACCAATTCGCACTCGATGAAGCCATTCATCTACAAGCTTACGGGCACCTGGGGGAACCACGAGGGGTCGATGCTGCTGTGGGTGGCGGTCCTGGCGCTTTCGGGCGGATTGCTCGCCTACATGGAGCGCCGCCTGCCCGAGCGGACGATGAACGCGACGCTCGCGGTGCAGGGCTCGATCGCGCTCGGTTTCTACGCGTTCCTGCTGCTTTCCTCCAACCCTTTCGAGCGTTTGCCGATCCCCGCGGCGGAGGGCGTTGGCCTCAACCCGCTCTTGCAAGACATCGGCCTCGCGGTGCATCCGCCCACTCTCTATGTCGGGTATGTGGGGCTTTCGGTCGCTTTCAGCCTGGCGATGGGCGCGCTGATCACGCGGCAGGTGACGCCGGATTTTGCCAAGGTCATCCGACCTTGGGTGCTCTTTGCCTGGGTGTTCCTGACCTTCGGCATAACGGCGGGATCGTACTGGGCCTATTACGAGCTCGGATGGGGCGGATGGTGGTTCTGGGACCCGGTCGAGAATGCATCGCTGATGCCGTGGCTGGCCGCGACCGCGCTGCTCCATTCGGTGAGCGTGCTGGCCGCGCGTGACGCGCTTCGCACCTGGACGATCATGCTCGGCGTTCTCGCCTTTTCGATGAGCATGCTGGGCACATTCCTAGTGCGTTCGGGCGTGCTCACCAGCGTTCATGCCTTTGCAGTCGACCCGGAGCGCGGCACCTTCATCCTAATCCTGCTGGGTCTTTACATCGGGGGCGCACTGACGATTTTCGCCTTGAGAGCGAGCTCGATTTCCGAAGGCAAGCGTTTCACGGTGACGAGCCGCGAGGGTGCGCTGGTGTTCAACAATGTCATGCTTTCGGCGATCCTCGCCATAGTGCTGCTTGGCACGCTCTACCCGCTTCTGACCGAAGCGTTCGACGTGCGGGTCAGCGTCGGCCCGCCCTATTTCAATCCGGCGAGCGCCATCTTCGCGATTCCGATGTTTCTCGTCATGGCGGTTGGCCCGCTGCTGCGCTGGAAGAACGACAAGCCGAAACGCATTCAGTTCGAGCTGCTTCTGGTCGCCTCAATCCTGATCGCTGTGATCGCGCTGGTGGCGATCCTTGGCGACCATGCCATCCTGCCGGTGTTAGGGCTGGCGCTAGCGGCAGCGCTTGCTGTTGCGGCGTTCCTGCCGCTCAAGGGTCGCAAACTGAGCCGCGTGCCGACCGCCACATGGGGCATGGTTTGCGCGCATTTCGGCGTCGCGGTCGCGTTGTTCGGAATGGCGAGCGAAAGCGCCTTCACACAGGAACGCCTCGCAGCCGTCGCACCCGGAGACACCGAACAGGTCGGTGACTGGACCATCACACTCGAAGGCGTCGACCCGGTCGCCGGACCAAACTGGACTGCGATCGAAGCACGCGTGGCCGCATCGCGCGGTAATGAGGAGCCAATCATTCTTACCCCGCAGGCACGCAGTTTCTGGGCGCCATCACAAGCGACCAGTGAGAGCGCGCTCATCACCCGCTGGGATGGGCAGCTTTACGCGGTTATCGGCGATCAGGCAGGCGTGGATGAGGCGGGCAACACTCGCTGGCAGCTGCGCGTCTGGTGGAAGCCGTTCGTGACCTTTATCTGGTACGGCGGTTTGTTGATCTCGCTCGGCGGAGTGCTTTCGATCATCGGCCGCGTTCGTGTGGATCTGAAGCGCCGCCACGCCGTTCGAAAGGGCGAGGCCCGCCGCGCCGACCAGGCCGCGCTCGATCAAACCAAGCAACCGGAGCCCGCCTGATGCGCCCCGTTTTCTTCATTCCTCTTGCGCTGTTCCTGTTTTTTGCGGGGCTGGCCGGATACATGCTGACGCAAGACAAGAATCAGTTGGTTCCCTCGGCAATGATCGACAAGCCGCTGCCCGAGTTCAACCTCCCGCCCGCCACCGAGGGTATTCCAGGCACTTCGCGCGCGGACTTCGTGGGCGGCGAGCCCAAACTGCTGAATATCTGGGCGAGCTGGTGTTTGCCCTGTATCGCCGAAGCTCCGCAGCTTGAGCAGCTCAACGAAGCAGGCGTCGAGATCATCGGGATCGCAATCCGAGACAAGCCGGAAGACGTTGCGCAGTTCCTCGGTCGCTATGGAAATCCGTACAGCAAGATCGGAGCTGACGACATCTCCGCGCTCCAGATCGAGATCGGCGCAGCAGGTGTGCCGGAAACCTTCGTCATCGATGGTGAAGGAAACATTCGTTATCAGCACATTGGCGACATCCGCGAAAGCGACGTGCCCAAGCTGCTCGGCATCCTTCAGGATGTGCGTTGATGCGTTGGCTCCTTGCTCTGCTGCTGGCCGTATTGGCTACGCCGGTCGCGGCGCAGGACACGATGCCGCCCGCGCCTTATGCCTACAAGCAGCTGGAAGACCCTGAGCTTGAAGCGAAGGCCAGCGAGCTCATGGACACCCTGCGCTGCCTCAAGTGCCAGTCGCAGAGTATCAATGATAGCGATGCACCGATGGCGGGCGACATGCGTCACCAGGTCCGCACTCGCATCCTTGCAGGGCAGGAGCCTGACGAAATTCGCGAATGGCTGATCGATCGCTATGGCGACTATGTGAGTTACGAGCCGGAAATAAGCTCGACCACTTGGCCGCTCTTCGCGATACCTGCACTGCTGGTGCTGATCGTGCTTTTGGTTCTGCTTCGACGGCTGGGTAATCGCCGCCGCGAAGGGGGGCAATGATGGGCGGCTGGCTCGCCGTCCTTGCGCTCGCGATGTTCGCGTTTGCGCTCGCTGCCTTCCTGCTCCGGTTGCCGAAAGAGGGTTACGCGCTGTTCGGTTCGGTCCTGCTGTTCGGCCTCGCGGGCTACGCTTGGCAGGGTTCTCCAAAACAGCCGGGCAGTCCCAAGGCGGCGATGCTCGAAGAGCCGCGCTCGGGTGAGGATATGATTGAGGCGCGAAAGTCGTTGTTCGACGAGACCCGGCCAAAGCCCGATTATCTCGTCACTTCCGATGCCTTCGCGCGCCGTGGTCAGTTCGACGATGCTGCCGGCCTCCTGCGGCGTGGGCTGACGGAAAATCCGAACCATCTCGAAGGGTGGCTCGCGCTCGCCATGGCGCTGACAGCGCATGCAGACGGCTTTGTCACCCCGGCGGCAGAGCAGGCTTATGCCCGCGCCCGTGCAATCGATCCGGAAAACCCGGCGTCGGATTTCTTTCTCGGCTTCTCGTTCCTTCAAATGGGCGAGGTGCGCAAAGCCCGCGAGGTCTGGGCGGGCCTCCTCGAACGCTCCCCCGCAGATGCGCCTTGGCGCGCGGACCTGGAAGCGCGGATCGCCCAACTCGACCGGATGATTGCCAACGCGCCGATGCTGCAATGATACGCTCGCTCAAACCGGTGTTGCGGGCGCGGATAGGCGGTGCTAGGGGGCGCGCCTTTGCGGGATAACGCAAATCGCCGCGCGCCGTTTCGCGCGTTTAGGGGCAGTACCGGAATACGGGAAATCCAGTTGGTATGAGCGATACAGCAGCAACAGCACCAGCGCACCAACCACCCACCGGGGGTAAGGGGCACAGTGCATCGCAAACCGCGCTGGCTGTGGGTGCGATCGGTATTGTCTTCGGCGATATCGGGACCAGCCCGCTTTATGCCTTCCGCGAGACTTTTGTGGGCCCGCACCCCCTTGCGCTCGACCAAGCGCATGTTCTTGGGGTAATCAGCCTCATATTCTGGTCGATGACGCTCGTTGTGGCGATCCAGTACGTGACGATCCTCATGCGCGCCGACAACAAGGGGCAGGGCGGCTCGCTCGCTCTTGTCGCGCTCATCAGCCGCAGCATTTCCAAATCGAAGTACGGCTGGGTCGCGGTGTTGCTCGGGGTATTCGCCACATCGCTGTTTTACGGCGATTCGATGATCACACCGGCAATTTCGGTGCTGTCCGCGGTCGAGGGGCTTACGGTCGTCGACGCCGGATTGCAGCGATACGTGATCCCTATCGCCCTGGCGCTGCTCGTTTTCCTATTCGTGCTGCAAAAGCGCGGGACAGCGAAAGTCGGCGCGCTCTTCGCGCCGGTGATGATCGTCTACTTCACTGTTATCGCTGGCATGGGCCTGTGGCAGATCCTCGGCACGCCCGAGATCCTGTGGGCGCTCAATCCGTATTACGCGGTCAACTTTTTCGTGCTCGACGGCTGGCTTGCCTTCCTCGCGCTCGGGTCTGTCGTGCTGGCGGTGACGGGTTCGGAAGCGCTCTATTCGGACATGGGACATTTTGGACGCGGACCGATGCGGCTTTCATGGTTCGGGTTCGTCATGCCCTGCCTGCTGTTCAACTATTTTGGGCAAGGCGCGATGATCATCGGCCTGCCGCCCGAACAGGCTGCGGAAGCAATCCAGAGCCCGTTCTTCTTCCTTGCGAGCGAAGAATGGCGACTGCCGCTCGTTTTCCTCGCCACGGTCGCCACGTTCATTGCGAGCCAGGCGGTGATCTCCGGCGCGTTCTCGATCACCCATCAGGCAATCCAGATGGGATACATTCCGCGCCTGAACGTCCGCCACACCAGCGAAACCGAAGGCGGCCAGATCTACATTCCATTCATCAACTGGGCGCTGATGGTCGCGGTGATCATCCTTGTTCTCACCTTCCAGAACTCGTCCAACCTCGCGAGCGCTTACGGCATTGCGGTGACCGGCGCGGTGACGATCGATACGCTGCTGATGGGCGTGCTGTTCGTCGGCGTATGGAAATGGAAGTGGTGGTACGCTGCACCGCTCGTGCTGCTTTTCCTCATCGTCGATGGCGCATACTTCGCTGCCAACCTCACGAAAGTGCCCGATGGTGGCTGGTTCCCATTGCTGGTCGGCTTCGTCGCCTTCCTGCTGCTTACGACCTGGGCGCGTGGCCGGAAACTGATGCGCGAGCGGATGAGCGAGCACGCGCTGCCGATCGAGATCTTCGCGAAATCCGCGAAGAACAGCGCGGTTCGTGTACCCGGCACCGCGATCTTCATGGCATCGAGCACAGCCGGCGTGCCATCGGCGCTGCTCCACAACATCAAGCACAACAAGGTGCTTCACGAGCGTGTCGTGATCCTCACCGTCGATATCGCCGACGTGCCCTATGTCGACCCGGAAAACCGCTGCGAGATCACCGATCTGGGTGACGGTTTCTATCGCGCTGTGCTGCATTACGGCTTTATGGAGGAAACCGACGTGCCCAAGGGGCTTAAGCAGATGGAGCGTTGCGGCGGCGAGTTCGACATGATGAACACCAGTTTCTTCCTTTCGCGTCAGACACTCCTCGCCAGTGACAAGCCGGGCATGGCAATTTGGCGTGAGAAAATCTTCGCGTGGCTGCTGAGAAATTCGGCGAGCGCGATGGACTTCTTCAAGCTGCCCACCAATCGCGTGGTCGAACTGGGCAGCCAGGTCGAGATTTAGCCCGCGTTAGCTATCGCCTTGCCCGCATCCAATTTCCTCACCAGAATGGAGGCGATGGAGGACGGGAGACATGGAACACTTTGGCGCGCTGGTCGGATGGACCCACCAGGATCATGGAGAGCGGATCCTGCTTCGCCTCGAGACCGTCAGCAGCCGTGACGAGATCGAAAAAAACGAGCCCGACATCGCGCGGATCATGCTGACCAAACAGCAGGCCGGAGTGCTGGCGAATTACCTCTTTAAGCTGTCGGGCGGTGCGCCGGCGAGGACTGCGAAGCAGGGTTTTTTCCGCCGCGTATTCGGCTGAACGGGGAAGTTGACAGAACTGACACCGTGTCAAGCGGTTAAAACGTCAAGAAAGTGCGCGAATACAAGCAGATGGGTGTATATCGGCTACGTTGACATTTCTCCAACTCGAAACGCGTTTCAGAATAGGATTTTGAAAGAGCCGCAGCCTTGATGCCGCGGCCCGATGAAGTAGGACAGCCAATTCGTTGCCGAGAACTATTCGGCTAGCAGTTCGATCCGTCTCCGTTCAATTCGCGTCCGATCCTTTTCCGCATCAGCGATCCGGTTTTGGGTGCGCTTGAGGTCTTCCTGCTCACGCTTGAGTTTCGCCTGAGCGCGTTCCAATCGCCGCTCGGCTTCGGCAAGCTCTTCGCGGTCGTCGAGGAGGCGTGACCGGAGCGAGGCCAGACGCTTTTCAAGTTGCGCAGCCTCGCGGTTCAGCTTGTCCCATTCTCGCAATTGCTTTTCGGAAAGTCCCTCGGGAGCCTCGACCACGATGGTCGGACCGGAGGTTTCGCTCGCAGTCTGGGCGAGCGCGGGATAGGCCAGCAGTACCGCAGCAACCACAACACCGAAACGCAAATTCATTATGTATCGTCCTTTCTAAATAGCGTCAGTTGCGTAACGCTCAGGCGCAAGAAAAGGTTTCAGCCAGTCGGTGGCTCGTTCTTCATCACATCGTCTTCTTCACCAACATCCAGCCCGTGCTTCAAGAGCATGGGAATGTTCGCGAAGGTGAAGAGGAAGGTAAGCGGCAGGAACACCCAGAACTTCGCCCACAGCCATCCCTCGAAGCTCATATAGGTGCGAAGTGCCTCGTTGAGCACGGCAAGGACGAGGAAGAAGACGCCCCAGTTTCGTGACAGTTTTAGCCATCCTTCGTCGGTCAGCCCTTCGAACGCGGCTTCGAGCAGGATCCTCAATAGCGCCTTGCCCATGAAATAGCCTGCGAGCAGCACCACGCCGAACGCGGTGTAGATGATCGTCGGTTTCAGCTGGACGAACACCGGATCGCCGAAGAAGATCGTGAGCGCGCCAAAGCCGACAATCAATGCGGTCGAAAACCACAGCATCGGCGAAACCCTGCCCAATCGCCATTTCGAGATCAGCAGCGCGGTGACGGCGGCGACCATGAACGCGCCGGTGCCGTAAATGATCGCGAGCAGCTCGCCAGCAGGATTCGGATCGTCGGGCGCGTTAAGGCGGTAGACCGCGAGGAATACCAGCAGCGGCCCGTAATCGACCGCGACGTTGAGCCAGCTCGATCCGGCCTTCTTTGTCTGTGCGTCTGCCATGTCAGGCCACTCCTGCAATCACCCGCGCGACAAGATCCGGATCGAACGGCCGCAAGTCTTCCATTTTTTCGCCTACGCCGATCGCGTGGATCGGCAGGCCGTATTCTTCGGCCGCTGCAACCAGCACACCGCCGCGCGCCGTGCCGTCGAGCTTGGTCATGATAAGCCCGGTCACTCCGGCGACTTCCTTGAACACGTCGATCTGCGAAAGCGCATTCTGCCCGTTGGTCGCATCGAGCACCAGCACCACGTCGTGCGGCGCTTCGGGATTGAGCCGGCCGAGCACGCGGCGGATCTTCGCCAGTTCGTCCATCAGCTCGCGCTTGTTCTGGAGCCGCCCGGCGGTGTCGACGATCAGCGCGTCGATCCCGGTATCGGTCGCCTGCTTCACCGCATCGAACACCACGGCCGAAGGATCGCCGCCTTCGGGACCGCGCACGAGGTCGACCCCTGCACGTTCGGCCCATGTGGCAAGCTGGCCGATGGCGGCGGCGCGGAAGGTGTCGCCTGCGGCTAGCAGCACGCCGTAATCGTCCTCGGTAAAGAGATGGGCGAGTTTGGCTATGGTGGTGGTCTTGCCCGAACCGTTGACACCGATCACCAGGATCACCTGCGGGCGCGGGAAGGCCGTGATCTCTAGCGGTTTCGCGACGGGGCGCAGGATCTCGGCGATCTCCTCGGCCACGGCCTCCTTCAATTCGCGCTGTGTGATCTCGGCGCCAAAGCGTTTTTCCGCCAGCTTTTCGCGGATGCGCGCGGCAGCGGCAGGGCCGAGATCGGAGACGATCAGCGCATCTTCGATATCGTCGAGCGTGGCATCGTCGAGCTTGCCCCCACCGGCGAGCCCGGTGAGATTCTCCGAGAGCCGCTCGGATGTCTTGCGAAAGCCGCCCAGCAGCCTTTCGCTCCAGCTCGTCTCGCTCATACCAGGAGGCCTTCCTCGATGCCGCGCACCGTTATGTTGACGATATCGCCCGCCCTTGTGCCTTGGGGGAGCCGGGTACGGGCGTAATGGGGCGCATAGCCCGTCCCGTCGCGCTCGGCGAGGACGGGGAGCGTTTCACCCACAAGACTGGCGAGCCAGCTTGCGCGCACCTTCGCGACTTCCTCGCGCAGTTCGGCGGCGCGCGCCTTGATAAGCTCGCGGTCGTGCTGAGGCATCCGCGCGGCCGGTGTTCCGGGGCGCGGGGAAAAGGGGAAGATGTGGCCGTGTACGATCTCCAGCTCGCGGATGATCGAAAGGTTCTCGGCGTGGTGCTCGTGCGTTTCGGTCGGAAAACCGGCCATAAGGTCCGCGCCGACGGCGATCTCGGGCCGGCGGACCTTGAGGCGTTGGACGAGATCGACTGCGTCCCCACGCAAATGGCGTCGCTTCATCCGCTTCAGGATCAGATCCGCTCCGTGCTGAAGCGAAAGGTGAAGGTGCGGCATCACGCGTGTCTCGTCCGCGAAGAGCTCGAACAGCGCCTCGTCGATCTCGATCCCGTCGAGCGAGGAGAGGCGCAGGCGCGCGAGGGCGGGGAAGGTGTCGAGGATTGCGGCAACGAGCGCGCCGAGCTTCGGCTCTCCTGGCAGATCGTGGCCCCAGCTTGTCAGGTCGACACCTGTCAGCACGACTTCCTTAGCGCCTAGCTCAAGGTGCTGCTCCACCTCGCGAAGGACTTCGGGAATGGCGAGCGAGCGGCTCTTCCCCCGGCCCTGCGGAATAATGCAGAAGGTGCAATCGTGATCGCACCCGTTCTGCACCGCGATAAAGGCGCGGGTCTTCGTCGGGGCGAGGGGAGCAACATCGACCGGCACGTTCCACGCGCGCGGATCGAGTTTCTTCGCATTGGCGATGAGGCCATCGACCTCGGGCATGTCGGCGAGCTGTTCGCGCTCGATATCGGCCGCGCAGCCGGTGACGATCAGGCGCGCATCCGGGTTCGCGCGGCGGGTCTTGCGGATCGCCTGCCGGGTCTGGCGCACCGCCTCGCTCGTGACCGCGCAGGAATTTATGACCACGACCTCTCCCGCATCGGCGAGCATTGCGCGCATGCGCTCGCTTTCCGCGATGTTGAGGCGGCAGCCGAGCGAGATGACCTGCGCCTCGCTCATGCGAAATCATCCCATTCAAACGATCCGCGGAAAGATTCCGCCGCGGGGCCGGTCATCCGGATCGAGCCGCCTTCAGACCATTCGATCGTCAGATCGCCCCCGGGGAGGGAGACGGTGACAGGGCTTTGAACCAGCCCCTTGCGGATCGCGGCGACCGCAGTTGCACATGCCCCTGTTCCGCAGGCGCGCGTCAGCCCGACGCCGCGTTCCCACACGCGAAGCCTGAGGTGATTGTCGCCGGCGAGGCTCGCGACGTTCACATTGATGCGTTCGGGAAAAAGTGGATCGTTTTCGATCTCCGGGCCGAGCCGCGCGAGATCGACCGCATCGGCATCCTCGACGAAAAAGACCGCGTGCGGATTGCCGACATTGACGGCAAACGGGCTTTCCAGTTCGTCCCAGCCAACCGGCAGGGATGCGGTGTCCATCGCATAGGCGAGCGGAATGTCCTCCCAGCCGAAACGCGGAGCACCCATGTCTACGGTGGCGCCGCCTGCGGCCGGTTCAAGCGCGATGATCCCGCCGGTCGTTTCGACCCGGGCAGGCTTGCCCAGAAGCAGTGCGACCGCGCGGCTGGCATTGCCGCACGCCTCCACTTCGCCGCCATCGGCGTTGAAGATGCGCATGCCCAGGTCCGCAGTATTGCCGGGTTCGAGCACGATGAGCTGGTCGCAGCCGATACCCTGCCGGCGATCGGCAATGGCGCGCACGGTGGCGGGTGCCAATTCGGGCAGAGCCTCTTTGCGAGCGTCGAGGACAACGAAATCGTTGCCTAGGCCGTGCATCTTGATGAAGGAAACGCGCATGGTCGCTGCGCATCTATGCATGCGGAAGCGCGCCGTCCAGTGGTGAGCTGGCCCGAAGGCCTGTGAGCAGACCTAGCGCTGCGCGCGGCGCTGCAGGTTTTGCAGAGTGTCTTCGAACTCGATTTCCTGTTCGGATTTCTCGACCGGCAGTGGCGCTGCAAGCCTGCCCATTTCGCGCAGGCGCTCGCGCACCTGTGCCGCGGTCTCGGGCTTGCCGTAGAGAAAGCCCTGACCTTTGAGGTTGCCGATCTTCTTCAGCGAGCCGAGCACTTCTTCGCTTTCTACGCCCTCTGCCGTGATCGGAAGGCCGAGACCGCGCCCGAGCGAGACGATCGCATCGACGATCCGGCTGCCGTCTTCCGACATACGCAGTTCGCGCACGAAGGTCCGGTCGATCTTGAGCGTGTCGAACGGCAGTGAGCGCAGCTGTTCGAGGCTCGAATAGCCCGTGCCGAAATCGTCTAGGCTGACGCGGATGCCCTGGTTGCGCAGGCTGGTGATCATCGAGCGGACCATGCCGATATTGTCGTGAAGGCAGCTTTCGGTGACTTCGATCTCGAGCCGGTGCGGGGGTAATTTGTGAGTGACGAGAAGCTTGAGAAGCTTTTGCGCAAACCACGGATCGCGCAGCTGCACGGGCGAGATGTTGACCGAAAGCGTCAGGCCTTCGTCCCATTCGAGCGCATCTTCGAACGCCTGTTTCATCAGCTTTTCGGATAGCTCGGCGATAACGCCGATTTCCTCGGCGATAGGGATGAAGATTTCCGGGCTGACAAGCCCCATTTGCGGCGATTGCCAGCGCGCGAGCATCTCGAATCCGACGAGTTCGCCCGAATCGATATCGACCTGCTGTTCGTAGTAAGGAACGAATTCACCGTTTACGAGACCGGCGCGAATGCCTGCCTCAAGCTCGTTGCGGAACCGCAGCTCGGTTTCCATGTTCGGCTCGAACCAGAAATAGCGGTTCTTGCCCTGCTTCTTCGCGTGATACATCGCGATGTCCGCGCGGTGCATCAGTTCCGCTGCATCGCAGACATTGGGGTTGAGGCCATTCTCGTCGTGGTCGGTCGCGATACCGATCGACATGGTCGCATCGATGACGAGGCTGCCAAGTCGGAAGGGCAGAATGGCGTGGTCGAACAGACGGATCACCAGCTCGTCCAGGCGCTTGCGCGCATCGGGATCGTAGGTGATCACAAACGCAAATTCATCGCCGCCAAGCCGTGCGAGAACCGCATTGTCAGGGAGCTGCTCGAGGATCCGCTGCGAAAGCTGCACCAGCACCTGATCGCCGATCGAGTGACCATGCATATCATTAATCTGCTTGAAGTTATCAAGGTCGATCATGGCGTATCCGACCGCTTCACCGCGGGTCATGGCGCGGGCGCGCAATTCGTCTGTCGCAGCAGACATGCTGCGCCGGTTGAGGCAGCCTGTGAGCGGATCGATTTCGGCTAGCTCGCGTGCGTGCGCTTCGGCACGGCGACGCTCGGCGATTTCCTCGTTCAGCTGGCGATAGCGACGCCACCCGAAGATGATGAGAGCTATGTTGAGAAGGAGTGCATTCACCAAGAGGCCATCCGGCCCCGATGCGTCCGACGTAACGGCATTGACGACGCGCGGCAGCACCGAGCCGCCCGTGCCGACAAACAGTATGATCGCAGCTGTTGCGATCCCTAGGGCCACCAGATCCTTTTCGGCGGAGCCGAGGCGGTGACCTTGTTTTTCTTCTGCCACAGTGTCGCTCCCCGATGCGTGCGGCGTGTCCCTGATGCTCAAGCGCCCGACTGAAGCGGGCAGAGCCAGCGCGCAGCTATGCGGCAAGCCTATAAAAATCGGGTTAATTCATCGACGAAGGGAGTGGAGGGGTGGAACAGCGCGCCCAGCATGGCTAGGCCGCATGACAACCCAAGACACCGTCGAAGGAGAAGCCCGGTGCCCAATTACTGGCTGATGAAATCCGAACCATTCAAATACAGTTGGGATGACCTTGTCGCGGAGAAGGAAGGCGTGTGGGATGGCGTACGCAATTACGCAGCGCGGCTGAACCTGAGGGCAATGAAGGTCGGCGATGAAGCGTTCTTCTACCATTCGCGCGAGGGGCTGGAGATCGTGGGGATCGTCGAGATTTCGGTCGCCGACATTCTCGACCCGACGGACGAGACCGGAAAATGGGCAGCAGTAAAGGTTAAGCCAAAGCGTAAATTCGACCATCCCGTCACGCTCAAGCAGATCAAGGCCGAACCCAGGCTCGCCGATTGCGAATTGGTGCGGCAGTCGCGCCTTTCGGTCGCGAAGATCAAGCCCGACGAGTGGGAACTGATCTGCAAGATGGCGGAAGGTTGACGCGGAATTAGGCGTTCGCGCGCAGCCCGCTGATCGTCGCTCCGCTGGCGGCGAGCTGTTCGATATCGATCTTCATTTGGATGAGGCGAAGGCCGACGCGCTCCTGCGCCTCGGCCAGCGCTGTCTTGAATTCTTCCGTCGTGGTCGCGGTCGCGCTCCATGCGCCGAAAGCGGCGCCGAGCGCGGCGAAATCGGGATTGGATAGCTGCGTGCCCGAGATCCGCTCGGGATATTCGCGCTCCTGGTGCATACGGATCGTGCCGTAGGCGCCATTGTCGACGACGAGCACAAGCAGGTTCGCATTGTACTGCGCGGCGGTCGCGAGCTCCTGCCCGTTCATCAGGAAGTCGCCGTCACCCGCGACCGCGACCACGGTGCGGTCGGGATAGCGCAGAGCGGCTGCGACCGAGGCGGGAACGCCATAGCCCATCGCACCTGCCGTGGGCGCAAGCTGGGTTGGGTGGCCGTCGTAGCGCCAATAGCGGTGCCACCAGCCCGAGAAATTGCCCGCGCCGTTGCAGATGATCGTGTCGGACGGGAGAGCCTCGCGCATCGCGGTGACGCAGGCGGCCATGTCGAGCGCGGGCGGAATGTCGGACGGCTTCGCGGTTGCCCACTCCTGCCACTCGCGATGCGCCTTTGCGCCTGCGTCGAAGGGGATGATCGAATGGTCTTCCCAGAGCGCGGCGGTCTCGGCGAATTCATCGACCGAACAGGCAAGGCCGAGATCGGTTTTGTAGACACGACCGATCTCGTCCGGGTCGGGATGGATGTGGACAAGCAATTGTCCGGGATGGTCGAGAGTCGGGACCGTGTATCCGTCGGTCGTGGCCTCTCCAAGACGCGCACCGATGGCGACGACGAGGTCTGCATCTTTCACCCGCTGGACGAGCTTCGGGTTGGGGCCGTAGCCGAGATTGCCCGCGTAGACCGATGATGAGGGCGAAATCGCATCCTGCCTCCGGAATGCGGTCGCGACAGGCAGCCCGATGCTCTCGGCAAATTGCTGGAAATGCTCGCGCGCTTTCGCGTTCCAGCCTGCGCCGCCGATAATCGCGACAGGGCTCGCGGCATCGGCGATCAGGCCGAACAGCGCCTGCATCGCATCGGGACAGGCGGCCTGGACAGGGCGAGTGACGCGTGGGCGAGGGGCGAGGGCGGGGTCCACAGGATCGCAAAGCATGTCCTCCGGCAGCGCGATCACAACCGGGCCGGGACGCCCGCTGATCGCGACCGAATAGGCCCGTGCGACATATTCGGGGATGCGGGAAGGATCGTCGATCCGCGCGGCCCACTTGCAGACCGGGCCGAAATAGGCCTCGAAATTGACCTCCTGAAAACCTTCGCGGTCCCGCATGCCGCGCGCGACATCGCCAACGAAGAGGATCATCGGCTGCGAATCCTGATGCGCGACGTGAACGCCGATGCTCGCATTGGTCGCGCCCGGACCGCGGGTTACGAAGGCGATGCCGGGCTGCAGGGTCGAGGCTGCGCTCATCGCTCCATCGGCGCACGCCATGAATGCGGCGCCGCCTTCCTGGCGGCACGTGACAGTGTCGATTGTCGTATTTTCGTGCAGCGCATCGAGGACGGCGAGAAAGCTCTCGCCCGGAACCGTGAAGATCCGCTCGGTGCCTTGCTCGGCAAGACATTCGACCAGCAATTCTGCGGCGCTCTTGGTGGTTACGCCCACTTCGCGACTCTCCCGTAAATCCAATCCCTTCCCGGCGCTTAGCGGGGGGAGGGTATGGTGGCAAACAGAGCGTTAGGTAGCGTCAACATGGTTATTGCTCGCGCGCTTCTGTCCCGAACTGCGACAGAGGAAAAGGAGGTCGGCACCCAAGGGTTAAGAAAACGTTAAAAGGGGCCTAGCGTCCGAAAGGACGACAAAGCTTCAAGAGAGAGAAAAAATGCGTCGCAATCTGGTCACAACCGATGAGACCTGCCGCCACCCGTTCCGCCGGACCCTTCCGCCGCATGTGAAGACCGAGCTGTACGACATTCCGGCAGAAGCCCTTTGGCGTCTTACAACCGAGGACGTGCGCGGGTTCGCCAGCGTCTATGTCGCGGCAACCGCCGCGATCCTCGTCTTCATCTTCTAGCCCGCGCGGCCGAGCGCTTCGGCAAAGGCGTCGCGCTCGGCATTGTGCAGCAGCTTGCCCAGCCACGCGGATACCGCTGTCATTGCCGCGCAGAGCAGGACCTGTTCTGCAACCGGCACGCCAAGCGCGGTCATCGACAATGCGATGAGCGAGCCGATAACCATCGACAACGAATTGACGATATTGTTTGCCGCAATCGTCCGGCTGGCGGCATCGTGCGCGCAGCGTGTGGTCAGGAAAGCGTAAAGCGGGACGACGAAGAACCCGCCCGCCGTCGAAATGCCGAGCAGGGACAGCATCAGCGGAATGGCAAGCGGTTCCATCACGAATGCGCGGACCGACAAGAGCTCGCCCGCCGGATTGGGCGTCCAGGCCTTCGTGATCATGTAGAAGCCGATCACGAAAAGGCCCATGATGATCACTGAAATGGGGGCAAATCGCGCTGAAACCACGCCCTTAAGCAGCGCGTTGATCCCCACAGACCCAATCGCAATCCCGATCGAGAAAATCACGAGGAATAGGCTCGCGACCTGCGGACTTGCGAGCAGCTGGTTCTTGGCCAGCGGCGGGAACTGGATGAACAGCACCGCACCGATCGTCCAGAAAAAGCTGATCGCGACGATGGCGAGCCAGATTTCCCGGTTGTGCATCGTATCGCGCACGAGGCGCCAGCTCATAACCGCCTGATCGGCCAGAGCCACCGCCGGGTAGCCGAGCCAGCGGAGAAGCGGATTGCCCCTTTTTTTTGCATAGGGCTCTAGCAGCGGGAAATGGAGCTCATAGTTACTCTGCGGCGGCGCGTCGGGCACCTGGCGGCTCACGAAATAGCCGACGATGGCCGTAAGTACGATGAGCACCGTTGCGACCTCAACTCGGACGAATCCCGCGAGGATCGTGCCGGCAAGGATCGCGATGTAAGTGCCTGCCTCGACCAGCCCCGTCCCCGGCAGAACCTCTTCTTTCTTGAGGTGCTGCGGCAGGATCGCGTATTTGATCGGGCCGAGAAACGTCGATTGCAGCGCGGCAAGGAACACCACGAACAAGAGCAGGGGGATCGCGAAGGTGTGAACCGCAATGCCCTTCCACGCGAGGAACAGCCCAAACGCTCCCAATGACGCCCAGCCGATCTCGCACAACTTTACAATCCGGATGATCGCCGCCTTGTCGTGGGTGTCGGCGAGCTGCCCGGCCAGCGCCGAGAACAGGACGAAGGGCAGGATGAAGAGCAGCGATGCGAGCCCGCTGAAGAACGCCTCGTGCTGTTCGGAATTGTAGACCGAATAGACGACGAACAGGACCACGGCGGTCTTGTAGAGGTTGTCGTTGAAGGCGTTGAAAAACTGGGTGGCCATCAGCGGCAGGAACCGCTTGCGTGCCATGAGGCGCGTCGAAGTCGTCATAACAGGCTTTGAATTTCGCTCCTCGTTGCCCTGATGTAGCGAACGTGCGCTCAGGCACAAGAGCGATCCTACGTGCACTCACAAGAGCGTTCACAAGCTGCTCGCCGCATCTTTTGCACGGCGCAAAGGGGCGCTAGAGCGAGAACCAGCCTATGTTGACGCTGCCCAACATCCTGACGCTGTCGCGCATTCTGGCGCTGCCGCTGCTCGCCTTCTTCCTGTGGTGGCCGGAATGGCGGCTGGGATACGCGATCGGCTTCGTGCTCTACTGCCTGATCGGGATCACCGACTTTTTTGACGGCTATCTGGCGCGCGCGCAAGGGGCGGTGTCGAAGCTCGGCATCTTCCTCGATCCGATCGCGGACAAGATCATGGTCGCCACCGTGATCCTCATCCTCACCGCTCAAGGATATATGCGCGGGCCGTATGTGGGCGACATGCACGTGATCGCCGGCCTCGTCATCCTGATCCGCGAGATCGCGGTGTCGGGTCTGCGCGAATTCCTCGGCGGATTGCAGATTTCGGTCCCGGTTTCGCGCCTCGCCAAGTGGAAGACGACCTTCCAGCTGGTCGCGCTCGGCGCTCTGATCCTCGGCGGCGCGGTGCACGGACAGCCCTGCCAGGTGCCCGGCGAGCAGTGCAAGACAATCGCCGAAAGCTGGGTCCACGTGGTCGGCCTGGCAAGCCTGTGGCTCGCCGCGATCCTCACCTGCGTAACCGGGTGGGACTACCTGCGGGTCGGCCTGAAGCACATGGACTAGGGGCTCAGCCTGCCCTGAGTTCATCCGCCAGCAGCCTGAAATCCTCCTCGCGCGGGGAGTTCTTGCGCCATACCAACACGATCTCGCGCTTGGCGGTTTCGCTGGCGACGGGGCGGGCTACGACTTCGGTATTCGCGAGAATCCCCGCATCGAGGGCCATTTCGGGCAGCATCGTCAGGCCAAGGTCGTTGTCGACCATCTGCACCAGCGTGTGAAGGCTCGTCCCGATCATGCTTGCGCTCGCGCGCAGCTCCGAGCGGTTGCAGGCGGCAAGCGCGTGATCGCGCAGGCAGTGCCCGTCCTCGAGCAGCAGCAGGCGCCCCTGGTCGATCATCTCGGGCGGAACCTTCTCGGGCGGGTCGCGCGGATCGCCTTTCGGAAAGGCGACAAACAGCCGGTCGTCCGCGATATGCTCGACCTCGACCTCGCCAATGTCGAAAGGAAGCGCGAGCAGCACGCAATCCGCGCGGCCGTGATGGAGCGATTCGAGCGCATCCTGGCTGGTTTCCTCGCGCAGCATCAGCTTGAGATCGGGGCGCTCTTTCCTGAGGCGTGGAAGCAGGCGCGGGATCATGAAGGGCGCGATGGTCGGGATCACGCTCATCCGCAGCTGGCCCGAAAGCGGCTTGCCCGCCGCCTGGACGAGATCGGACAGTTCCTCCGCCTCGCGCAGCAGGCGATTGGCTTTTTCCACCACCTGCTCGCCCAGCGCCGTGAACCGCACCACCCGGCGCGAGCGTTCCACCAGCGTCACGCCGAGGAGCGATTCAAGCTCGCGAATACCGGCCGAAAGGGTCGATTGCGACACGAAGCTTGCATCGGCGGCGCGGCCGAAATGGCCGTGCTCGTGCAGCGCCACGAGATATTGCAGCTGCTTGATCGTGGGAAGATAGGTGCTCAAGTTACTACGACGCCCCGATCATTCAGCGGCCAACGCTTCTTCCATGCTCGCCTGCATGTCGTCGATATGGGTCATCTTGAGCTTGCCGTCCTTCACCGCGAAGGCGAGCTTGCCCTCGACCAGTTCGAGCGCGTCCTTGCCGAACACCTCGTAGCGCCATCCTTCGAGAACGGGCAGGTCGCGCACTCCGGCGGCGAGCGCCTCCATCTCGTCCGCACGGGTCAGCAGGCGGGCGGCAACGTCGATCTCGCGGGCGCGGATCTTGAGCAGCAGCTTCAGGAGGTCGGCAACCAGCGCGCCTTCCTTGCCGAGCGGAGCGCCGCGTTTCATCTTTGCGGGCATCTCTTCCTTGGGCAGCGGTTCGGCCTCTGCGAGCACCTTCATCAGCCGTTTGCCGATATCGTTGTCCTTCCACGCCGCCGAAAGACCGCGCACCTTGGCAAGGTCACGCTGCTGCTTGGGCGGGTGGCTGGCGATGTCGGCGAGAGTCTCGTCGCGCATGATCCGGCCGCGCGGGATGTTCTTGTGCTGCGCCTCGCCCTCGCGCCATGCGGCGAGGGCTTTGAGCCGGCCGAGCACCTGCGGGTTGCGCCCCGGCGAGCGGATCCGTTTCCAGCTCTTGTCCGGCTCGATGATGAAATTCTTCGGATCGGCGAGCTTTTCCATCTCGGCATCGAGCCAGCCGCCGCGCCCGGTCTTAATGAGCTTGTTGAGGATCTTGGGAAAGATCTTCGACAGGTGGGTCACGTCGCCGATCGCATATTCGATCTGCCGGTCGGTCAGCGGGCGGCGGCTCCAGTCGGTGAAGCGCGCGCCTTTGTCGATCTGGATGCCGAGCCAGGTATCGACGAGGTTCGCATAGCCGATCTGTTCGGACTGGCTGATCGCCATCATCGCGATCTGCGTATCGAAGATCGGCGTGGGCGTCTTGCCGGTCAGGTTGACGATGATCTCGACATCCTGCCCGCCCGCGTGGAAGACCTTCAGAACCTCGTCATTCTCGGTAAGCAGGTCGAGCAGCGGGGTCAGGTCGATCCCTTCAGCGAGAGGATCGATCGCCGCCGCCTCGTTCTCGTCGGCGATCTGCACCAGGCACAGTTCGGGCCAATAGGTGTTCTCGCGCATGAACTCGGTGTCCACAGCCACGAATTCGGATTTGGAGAGACGTTCGCACAGCGCGGCGAGTTCGTCGGTGGTGGTAATCAGGTCGTGTATTTTCATGCGTCTTCTTGTCTGTTTGAGCGGAGTACCGCTCTCGGGGGTTTGTCCCAGGGGCCTGCTGCGCGCATCGCTTCACTTGACAAAGCGCCATGCTTGCCCTGTTAGCGCGCACACAATCGCGCGGGTTCTCAACCCGCCGCGCAAAGATGAGCGCGCCCTTAGCGTCATACACCCAAACAGGACAAGAAATTAGATGCACGCCTATCGTTCCCACACTTGCGCACAGCTTTCGGCTGAAAATGTCGGCGAAACCGTCCGTTTGTCGGGCTGGGTGCACCGCAAACGCGACCATGGCGGGGTCTTGTTCGTCGATTTGCGCGATCATTACGGCATCACGCAGATCGTGGCGGACGAGGATTCGCCCGCGCTTCCCGTGCTGGAAAAGCTCCGCGCCGAATCGGTGGTGACGATCGACGGAGAGGTGAAGGCGCGCACGCCGGAGACAGTGAACAAGGACCTGCCGACCGGCGAGATCGAGGTTTTCGCGCGCGAGATCACCGTGCAGAGCGCGGCCGAGGAACTGCCGATGCCGGTCGCGGGCGAGCAGGAATATCCGGAGGAAATCCGGCTCAAATACCGCTTCCTCGATCTCAGGCGCGAGACCATGCATCGCAACATCATGCTGCGCAGCCAGGTCATCACATCGCTGCGCCGCCGCATGATCGAGCAGGGTTTCACCGAGTTCCAGACCCCGATCCTGACCGCATCCAGCCCCGAGGGCGCGCGCGACTTTCTCGTGCCGAGCCGGATGCATCCGGGCAAGTTCTATGCGCTCCCGCAGGCACCGCAGATGTTCAAGCAGATGCTGATGGTCTCGGGCTTCGACAAATACTTCCAGATCGCGCCGTGTTTCCGCGACGAGGACCTACGCGCTGATCGCAGCCTCGAATTTTACCAGCTCGATTTCGAGATGAGCTTCGTCACGCAGGAGGACGTGTTCCAGGCTTTGGAGCCGGTGCTCGCGGGCGTGTTCGAGGAGTTTTCCGGCGGCAAGAGCGTCACTAAGTCGGGCGAATTCCCGCGCATCCCCTATGCCGAGGCGATGCTGAAATACGGCACCGACAAGCCGGACCTGCGTAACCCGCTGATCATCTCGGACGTCACGAGCCACTTCGAAGAGTCGGGCTTCGGTCTGTTCGAAAAGATCGTCGGTTCGGGCGGGGTCGTCCGCGTTATCCCCGCGCCGAACACCAACGAGAAAAGCCGCAAGTTCTTCGACGACATGAACAACTGGGCGCGCTCCGAAGGATTTGCAGGCCTTGGCTATGTCACCCGCAAGGGCGGCGAGTTTGGCGGGCCGATCGCCAAGAACCATGGCCCCGAGCGCATGGCAGAGCTTTACGACGAGCTGGGCCTTGGCCCTGATGACGGCCTGTTCTTCGCTGCCGGCAAGGAAAAGGATGCAGCAAAGCTTGCAGGCGCGGCGCGCACCCAGATAGCCGAACAGCTCGACCTCATTGAGCCGGATTGCTTCAAGTTCTGCTGGATCGTCGATTTCCCGATGTTCGAATATGACGAGGAAGCCAAGAAGATCGACTTCAGCCACAACCCCTTCTCGATGCCGCAGGGCGAGATGGAGGCGCTCGAGACGATGGACCCGCTCGAGATCAAGGCGTGGCAGTACGATATCGTCTGCAACGGTTACGAGCTGTCATCGGGCGCAATCCGGAACCACCGTCCGGACATCATGTACAAGGCGTTCGAGATCGCGGGCTACGACAAGGAAACGGTCGACCGCGAATTCTCCGGCATGATAGAGGCGTTCAAGCTCGGCGCACCGCCGCACGGTGGTTCGGCACCGGGGATCGACCGCATCGTGATGCTGTTGGCAGGCGAGGAAGCGATCCGCGAAGTGATCGCTTTCCCGATGAACCAGAAGGGCGAAGACCTGATGATGGGCGCGCCTTCGAAGGTCGAACCCAAGCAGCTGCGCGAACTCTTCCTGCGGACGGTCGAACCGCCGCAGAAAGAGCAGACGCCAAAGCTGGTCGCCGAAGAGTAACCGTCAGCCGCTTTAGCGGCGTCCCGGCGCCCTATTTCGCTTCGGGAGCCGCCGCCGCTGCATCGTCGGGCAAGCCGCCAAGCTGGTAGACGAGCTTGGTGTAGGCATCGAGATAGGCGAGCACGATCACCTGGCCGATCTCGGTGTTCTGGTAGCCGCTTGCTCCGACCGCGCCGAAGCCGGTCCACCAGCCGCCGCCACCGCCCCCGCGGAACCTGAGGTCGCGCTTGCGGGCATAGCCTTCCACCAAAGCTTCTTCGACGGTCGTGCGCGCGTTGACGACGGAGAGCGTGACGTTCGCCTCTTTTTTCTTCACGTTGATACCGCCGACGATGCCGCCAAGCGCGCGCCTGCCGAGCAGGCCGCCGATCGCTGCGCCGATGCCGCCCCCGCCGCTATTGGCGTTGGTGGTGACGATATCGGGTTGAAGGAAATAATCGGCTGCCTTCACCTGCCCTCGGCCGAGGTTCGATCCCTCCTGCAATTCGCCCTGATCGGCGAGCGCTCGCTCCATCGCCCTGCTGCGCATCGAGCGTCCGCGATTGACGAGGGTGAAGCACCCCGATTGCTGGACGAAAATCTTCATGATCGCCTCGGGGCTTCCGAGGCTCAGTTGCCGCCACCACTGATTGTCCGGCTCAACGATCGCGATTGTGCCCAGATTGCGCGTGCAGCGCGGTATTTCAGCGGTCCCTCGGTCCTGTTGCTGGCGCGCGGAAGAGCGATCCTGCGCGAATGCCGGAGTGGCCGCCGTCGCGATTACGGTAGCGGCCACCGCCGCCATAAGCGAATTCTTGAACATGCACCTTGCTCCCGTCCAATAAAATGACGCGGGCTTCGATTTTTGGAATGCCCAGCCAGAATGCGAACCCGGCTTCCGACTAGCACAGCTACCAAGCGAATGCATTGTATGCAACGGACCGTGTCCTAGCCATAGAAAATCGCCCGGCGGGTTTGGCGCCGGGCGATGAGGTTGAGGGGGAGATTATCATTATGAAGGTTGGCGGAGCTGCGCGCGTCGCTTCGTAAACGATCCCCCAAATGCGCGCGCTCAACGCCATCTGGTTTCGATTGGGGGCGGAGCGCGGCGCAGCGATTGAGAGGCTGCGGCGCTCGACACCCCCGGGGCGCTCATCCAACGCCCACACCTAAGTCGATTAAGCGTAGTTTTCTTCGAGCATGTCGCTGAAGCGTTCTCCATCGCGAATGTCGCGGAATGCCATCTCGATCAGCGACCGCGTTTCTGCGTCCAGATCATCGCGCTTCAATGCGTCGTCGAACTTGTTGGCGATATAGTCTTCGCCTTCTTCCACGCGTTCGATTGCCGCTTCGGTGCTGTCGCCAATTGCCTCGGTGATTTTGAGGAAGGTCTGATGGACCGAGCCAGCCATGCTGATGCTGGTGACCGGTTTCTCGCCATTGGTTTTCAGTGCACCATTCAGGTTCTCGAGGATGCGGGAACGCTGCTCTGCGCGGCGCTCAAATGCGCGGCGGATGGCGGTATTCTCGGTCTTCTCGGCGGCCTTGCGATAACCTTCGACCGAATCGTAGGTGGTTTGTGTCAGGTCTTTCAGTACGTCGGTATTGCTCATGGTTCTCCTTGATAGGTTTTGCATTTGTGAGCCTGCGCCGCGTCGATTACGCTGCGCTTTCAATACCTTAACGGTCTAATGGGGCGATCGGTCCAACCCTTACGGTGAGGCGTATCGTAGCTGCGATGGATCGTGGATTGTCGCCTTCCTCCGGTTTCTTGCGCAGCGGGACGCTGTATTCACTCGGGATAAACTGGTCCTCGACCAAAAGGACGCGAAGGGATTGCAACAGGGGTTGAAGGATGAAGTTTGTGAATGCCGCGCAGGCCGGCACCATCGCGATTGCCGCGACCTTGTTGGCAAGTGCAGCCAACGCCGAGACTTTGCCGGTCGAAGGTATTTATGGTGCGAGAGAGGACGTTCCCGCCGACATCGAAGTGATCGTGGCCGAGAATTTCGTCGGTGATATGGGCTACGATCTCGAAGAGCGTCTTTCGGACGTCCTTAGCCGTCCTATCGGCGATGAAGATCCCTTCTTTCGTATTATCCCGGCGATGATTGCCGAGCGCGAGCGAATCGTGGTGGTTGACCGCAACAGGGGGGGCGAACCCGGTGACGGTGTGATCGAAGTGATCGGCGAGGCTGGTCCCGATGCACTGCTGCGTGGCTCAGCGTCTTCGCGCGTGTTCGACCAGCGAACCGATCCCAAGATAAAGAAGGAATGCGTCAAGCGGGACGATAAGAAGAAGTGCGTCGAGCACCGCGAGTATCGTGTGCCCTGCCGCCAGATGCGTGTGACCTACAATGCGGATGTTGCACTCATTACGCCCGACGGCATACGCATCTATGATAATCGCGACGGGCTTTCTTCAAACAAGCGTTACTGCCGCGATGAAAGTTCGCAGCCCAATCCCGATGCGATGATTTCGGGCCTCGCTTCGCGCTTCATTTCGAATGTGAAGCGCGACCTTTTGCCTGAATATCGCAATTCGGAGCCGCGCTTGCTCGAGAAGCGCAAAGGTATTTCGAAGGACGACCGCAAGGTGTTCAAGCAAGCGCTCAAGCTGACCAAGAACGATCCTTATGGTGCGTGCCAATTGTTCGACACGCTCGAAGCAACCAACCCCGACAACATGTCGGTGCTGTTCAATATTGGCCTGTGTCGGGAGAGCGAGGACCGGCTGGACGAAGCGGCTGATTTCTACGAGCGGGTGCTCGCGATCGAGCCAGACAAGAATTATCCGCTTGAAGGCCTCAGCCGCATTGCATCGCGCCGACGCGGCAACGAGCAACTTGCCGCGCGTGAGGCCCTGAGGGCCGATCGAGCCTTCGCAGTCGAGGATGCCGCTGAGGAAACAGGCGAAGCTGTCGAGGGTGGGGCTGTCGAGGGCGGGGCCGGCGGGCAACCATAGCGGCGCGAGAAAGCTTGCTGTAGGCGGTGATCATGAAGATCACCCGCCGCAGCACCATTCTGGGAAGCTTCGCCGCTGCGAGCGGGACCGGGGCAGCCACAATCGCAGGCTGCGCACCCGGTGAACCAGGTTCGTCCGAATCCCTGACGAAGGTCACGGTGATCGGTGCCATCCACGCACGCCATCGCGACAGCCGACGCTATTCGCTCGATGTGCTGCGTGAGGCGTTGCGGCGGGCGGAGCCCGACATCGTTCTCAGCGAGTTACCGCCGTCGCAGATAGAAGAAGCGCGCCGGAGCTTCGCTGAAACCGGCGAAGTATCCGTTCCCCGAGCACGCGCATTTCCCGAGCTTTCCGAGGCTGTGTTCCCCTTATCGCAGGAAATGGGCTTCATTGTCGAAGGGTGTGCCGGCTGGTCGCGCCAGCTTGCCGACAACCGTTCGCAAAGGCTTGCGATGATCGAAAACGATCGCGCCCGCGCCAAACAGTGGGCAGAGCATCAGGCCGCCCGCGCCGAATATGCCAAGGCTGTGAGAGGCAGGAGCGACGATCCGCGGTTCATCCACACGCGCGAATACGATGCAATCGTTCAACGTGCGCAGACGCCCTACCAAGTTTATTTCGATCCCGATCTGGGGCCCGGCGGCTGGACCCGCATCAACCGGGCGCACACCGACCTTATAGAAACCGCTCTCAACTCGATCAGGGGACAGGGTACGAAGGCCCTTGTGATCTTCGGGGCATGGCATAAATACATGATCGAGCGCGTCCTTATGCTGCGCGGCGATGTAGAGCTACTGGACGCTCGCACGCTGTTTCCGTAGGGGCGCGGGGAACGGGGGCAGGCTATCTGCACTTGCACTCAATCGAACCGCCCATTAGGGCAACTTTGACTTTCAAACCCCAATCCAAGAGGGAAACACATGAGCGATACTGCCGACCGCGTGCAGAAAATTGTTGTCGAGCACCTCGGCGTCGAAGCCGACAAGGTGAACCAGGAAGCAAGCTTCATCGATGACCTGGGCGCAGACAGCCTCGACATCGTCGAACTGGTGATGGCGTTCGAAGAAGAATTCGGCGTCGAAATCCCTGACGATGCTGCTGAAAAGATCAGCACGGTCGGCGATGCGACCAAATACATCGAGGAACACAAGGGCTAATCGCCCTCAGAGTGCCCGCTTGTTTGCGGGAATCTGACCGACAGGCCCGAGCCCTCTTGTCGAGGGTCGCGGGCCTGTAGTGTATTGGGATCGTGAATACCGGGCCTTGCCATGGGTCCAACGGAGAATTGTATGCGCCGCGTTGTCGTCACCGGACTTGGCCTCGTCACCCCGCTCGGGGGTGACGTCGAGACGAGCTGGAAAAACCTGATCGCAGGAGAAAGCGGGGCGGGGCAAATCACCCGTTTCGATCCCGAAGGCCAGAAGTGCACCATCGCCTGCGAGGTGAAGGGCAAGGACCACCCGTGGGGTTTTGACCCAGACAAGCGTGTCGATGGCAAGATCCAGCGCCAGGTCGATCCGTTTATCGTCTACGGCATTGATGCGGCGGGTCAGGCGCTCGAGCACGCCGGCCTTACGGACATGACCGAAGAGGAAAAGCTGCGCACCGGCTGCTCGATCGGCGCAGGGATCGGCGGACTTCCGGGCATCGAATATGAAAGCGTGAACCTGCACGAACGTGGCCCTGGCCGTGTTAGCCCGCACTTCGTCCACGGCCGCCTGATCAATCTCGTAACGGGGCAGGTGCAGATCAAATACGGCTTCATGGGTCCGAACCACGCGGTAGTCACCGCATGCTCTACTGGAGCGCATTCGATAGGGGATGCCGCGCGGATGATCGCGATGGACGATGCCGACGTGATGCTCGCGGGCGGTGCCGAAAGCACCATCAATCCGCTCGGTATCGCAGGCTTTGCCCAGGCGCGCGCCCTCAACACCAGTTTCAACGACCGCCCGACCGAGGCGAGCCGTCCGTATGACAAGGACCGCGAAGGCTTCGTCATGGGCGAGGGCGCAGGCGTCGTCGTGCTCGAGGAATACGAGCGGGCCAAGGCACGCGGCGCGACGATCTATGCCGAGGTCACCGGCTACGGCCTTTCAGGCGACGCCTACCACGTAACCGCGCCGCATCCCGAGGGCAAGGGCGCGCAGCTCGCGATGGAAATGGCGCTGCGCAAGGCCGGTCTCGGCCCGGGCGACATCGACTACGTCAACGCCCACGGCACAAGCACGATGGCCGACACGATCGAGCTTGCGGCGGTTCGCCGCGTGCTCGGCGACGATCTTGGCGGCGCGTCGATGAGCTCGACCAAGTCTGCGATCGGGCATTTGCTCGGCGGCGCAGGCGCGGTCGAGGCGGTGTTCTGCATCCTCGCGATGCGCGACCAGATCGTCCCGCCGACGCTCAACCTCCACACGCCCGATGAAGGCACCGAGGGCATTGACCTCGTGCCATTGAAGGCGAAGGAACGCGAGGTTCGCGCGGTGCTAAACAACAGCTTCGGCTTTGGCGGCACCAACGCCTCGCTCGTGATGCAAAAGGTCGATTGAACCGGTGAAACGCCTTCTCGCGCTGGCTGTCGCTCTCGTCATGCTGGTGGGCGTCGGCTTTACTCTGGGACAGTCATTCCTCGGCGAAGCGACGATCGAGGAAGAGACGCCGTTTATCATCCCTGCCGGGTCCTCGCTGACTTCGGTGGCGCAAAAGCTTGAGGAAGAAGGGCTGATCTCTTCCGCGGACGGCTTTCTCATGCGCGCGCGGCTGTTCGGATCATCAGACCCGATCCAGGCGGGCGAGTTCGCGCTCACGCCCGATATGGATCAGGGCGATATATTGCAGGCCTTCCAGAGCGGCGATGTGATCCGCCGTTTCATCACCATCCCCGAAGGCATGCCCTCGATCCTCGTCTACGAAAAGCTGATGGCCGAGGACCTGCTTACAGGCGAAATCGACGTCCCGCTCGAAGGATCTGTCCTGCCTGACACCTATGCGTTCGAGCGAGGGCAAAATCGCGCGGAAATCGTCGAGCAGATGCAGACCGCGATGGACAAATATCTCGCCGAAGCGTGGGCCAATCGCGGGCCCGACATTGCAGTCGATACGATGCGCGACGCGCTGATCCTCGCATCGATAGTCGAGAAGGAAACCGGCACGCCTGAAGAGCGCCGCAGGGTTGCGGGCCTTTATTCGAACCGACTGCGTATCGGGATGAGGCTACAGGCTGACCCGACCATCATCTATCCCGTTACCAAGGGAAAGCCGCTGGGCCGCCGCATCCGCCGCTCTGAAATTGCAGCGGTAAACGGCTACAATACTTACACGATGACCGGTCTGCCCGAGGGGCCGATCACCAATCCGGGCCGTGAGAGCATCGCAGCGGTGATGAACCCCGAGCGCCACGATTATCTCTACATGGTCGCCGACGACACCGGCGGGCACGAATTCAACGCGACGCTGGACGGGCACAACCAAGCTGTCGAACGCTGGTACGCCATCCGCAGGGAACGAGGCGAGATGTAGCCGCGTCGATGGCTGATCCCTTCATCCTGACTGCCAAGCTGCCTGAGCATATCCATCTTTGGGCAGACGACCTTCGCAAGAGGCACTTCCCTCCCGAGCGGAACCACCTCCACGCGCACGTCACGATGTTTCACGCCTTTGCGCCCTCGCTCCTTGAAGAGCTTAAGGATTTTATCCCGCAGGTGGTGAGCGAATTCGCCGCACCCGCGGCGGATATCACGGGGGTGATGGATCTGGGGAAGGGTACGGCGATCCGGCTCCATTCGCCGGGCCTACTCGCGATCCGGGCCCTTATCGCCGAGCACTTCCATGGCGCGCTCACCGACCAGGACCTGTACGAGCCGCGTCCGCACATCACGATCCAGAACAAAGTGAAAAAGGAAGAGGCACGGGCATTGCAGGCGAAGCTCTCGCCGACGATCGAGATCCGGCAATTCACCTTTCCGGCGCTAGAACTCTACCGGTATCAGGGTGGACCATGGGAATTCGTGAAGGCATCTCCCTTCCGCGGCAAGGTGCGTGCCTGATACCGGCGAATGGGTGGTTGACCGCGCGCCGAGCGCGCCCTAAATGCGCCGCTCGCCAGAGGGCAAAGCCCTCGCGAATCCCGTTTGCGAGAATTGGCACGGGATGCCCGATGGGGCGGAGTAGCTCAGGTGGTTAGAGCAGCGGAATCATAATCCGCGTGTCGGGGGTTCGAGTCCCTCCTCCGCTACCATTCTCGAATCCGCATGGGTTCGCATTCTTCCGTATAAATCCGAAAAAAACAATGAAATCAAAACCATGTCGCTGATTCGCGTCCGCTTGCGTTCGCTTGCATGCGCTTGAAGCCGGATTTGGAGTGGGGGTATTTTGGGGGTACTTTCGGGGGGTACCGAAAAGGAGCGATACCCCCAATGGCTTTGAGTGAGATTCAGATCAAGAATGCGAAGGCGGCAGAACGACCCTACAAGCTTGCCGACGGTGAAGGGCTATTCCTCCTCGTAAAAGCGAACGGTTCGAAGCTCTGGCGCATGAAATACCGCTATCGCGGAAAGGAGAAGCTGCTTTCCTTTGGTGCTTATCCTGACGTCGGAATAGCGGCTGCGCGTGAGTTGAAGACGCTTGCAAGGGCTGCCTTGGCCGAAGGCAAGGATCCGATGGTCCACAAGCCTGGTCGAGATTTCGAGCCAGAGAAAACCTTCAAGGCTGTTGCTGAGATGTGGCACAAGAATCGAAAGAGCAGCCTTGATCCAGCTCATGCGAAGCGTGTCTGGTCTCGGATGGAACGGGACGTGTTTCCGGTATTGGGCGAAAGGATGATGCACGAGATCACCCCCCCTGAAGTTTTAGGCGTGATCCGCAATATTGAAGAACGGGGGGCTCTGGATATCAGTCGGCGTGCGAAGCAGAGCATTGGCCAAGTTTTCCAGTTCGCCATCGCGAGTGGGCTTTGCGATGCGGACCCCACGGCTCATCTTCGCGGCGCTCTGAAGCCGCGACCTCGCGTAAAGCATATGGCCAAACTGCCGCTCGCTCTGTTGCCAGAGCTCATAAACAAGCTGGATCAATACAATGAAGAAGGGGAGCGACGCTCCGAGATTACTCGCGCAGCGCTCACCTTCGCGCTTCTGACATGGGTCAGAACGAAGGAACTTCGTTTTGCCAAGAAGCACGAGTTCGAGGATCTAGAAGGAAACTCTCCGCTTTGGCGCATCGGGCCTGATCGAATGAAGATGCACCGTGAGCATATCGTACCATTGTCAATGCAAGCCGCTTCGCTCGCCAAGGACATGATCGCATGTTCTCAAAGTGACTATGTCTTTCCCGGCCAGAAGCGTGGAGTGCCGCTATCCGAAAACACCATGATCTATGGTTTGTATCGTCTGGGCTATCACGGTCGGCAGACTGTTCATGGCTTCAGAGGTCTTGCGAGCACATGGGCCAATGAACAGCTTGTCGAAGTCGGCCAACCGCCAATGTGGATCCGAAAGTACCATGAAGACTGGGTCGAGCTTCAACTGGCTCATAGCGAGGAGAACGAAGTTCGCGGGGCCTATAATGCCGCAGAGTATCTGGCGCCCCGTCGCGCGATGCTTCAAGATTGGGCGAACTTCCTCGATGCGATGCGCGGAAATACAGGCAATGTTGCGATCTTGAGAGCTGCGTGATTTAGCGTGCTATGCCGGGACTTGGCCCAGCCACTCAACTCGAAGGCGGTCAAAGCCCACAACGACACCCTCGGCGGTGACCTCGAAACCGAAGTCATCGTTCGATGGTTCGTAGCCTTCCAGAACCCAGTGGTCGCCTGCATCTGTCACGATAGCTGCCCCACGCGGGAGATGCTCGAGCCGTCCGCTGATCCTTTTCCGATTCGTGTTCATAGTGCTCCGTATGCCATCCATCTTTGGATAACGCTCCTCACATATCCCGGCGTTTCCCGATTTCTTGGAATTCCACCAGCACGGGATACCGCGCCGGGTCCCGCATTGTAGGCCGCCAATGCGAGATGGATCGCACCAAACCGGTCGAGCATCTGCCTTAGATATCGCGCGCCACCGTCGATATTCTGAGCTGGGTCGTGCCGATTGGTTACGCCGAGTTCTCGTGCGGTTGCAGGCATAAGTTGCGCAAGTCCGGCAGCACCAGCCGGACTGATCGCCATTGGATTAAACCGGGATTCTTGCCAGACCAATGCTTGGAGCAAGCGAGGCGGCAATCGATACCTTGCTTCAGCTTGGCGGATGAGGGGTTCGTAGAGCGTCTCCTTGAAACTTCGGTTGGCGGCCGATGGGTACCCTCCTTCGGTCCCAATGACCGCCAGAGAAGGATCGTACATAACTTCATTGTCTACCGGCTTTTCGACCCTGCTCAGTCGATGATCAAAGACCCGGAACTCCTGCGCCTGAGCGATGGCGGGGATCGCAATTGCGAGCCCGCAACACACGCCAGTTACCCATTTTCGTCTCATTGCGTTCTCTCTTGTCTTGCCTGGACAGGTGGCAGAACATAAATGGAACATAAGGGTGTAGGAAAGCGCCATACGCGTCCGGTAAGAGGAAAGGGGGCAGTCTGCAGGGGCAATTGTGCGGCGATGGAGCCAGTATGTCCGTTTCGAACTCAACCCTATCCCGCCCCTCGCTAGAGGACACCGCTCGCAAGCTCTGCGAGAGCCGCGGCGGCAAGTGGTCAGGCACCAAGGGCATGGCCCGTTGTCCCGCGCATGGTGACCGCAACCCTTCGCTCGGCGTTACGCTTGGCCGGAGGGCTATCCTACTGCATTGTTTCGCCGGATGCGATCAGGCGAGCGTGCTCGCTGCCCTCGCTCGAGAAGGGATCGAGACCTCTGCGCTATTCTCAGGCTCCTCCGACGAGTTTCCGATCCAGCCGCGCTATTCCAGCCAGCCATCGGCTGCAGCACTCCGCATCTGGCGCGATGCTCGACCGTTGCACCGAAGTCCTGCCAAGGCCTACCTCGAAGGGCGCGGCATCCTCGCCACGTCCCATGCGCTGAAATTTCATCCGCGCACGCCGCTTGGACCGAAGGGTCGCGCACGCTTCCTGCCAGCGATGATCGCTGCGGTCAGCCTCGACGAGGGGCCGATTGCCGTTCACCGGACTTTCCTGTCGCAATGCGGCAATACGCAGGCATTGTTTGCGAAGCCGAAACGCGCACTGGGGTCTCTCGGCGAGGCGGCGGTACGTCTGTTCGAACCTGCCGAGGGAAGGCTCGGTCTCGCCGAAGGCATTGAAAGCGCGATGTCGGCCTATGCGCTCACTGGTATCCCGACGTGGGCAACGCTGGGCAATGGACGCTTCGGGCTGGTTGCCATTCCGGAGAGCGTGAGCGACCTTCATCTCTTCGTGGATCACGATTCTGGCGGCGACCTTGCAGCCGAGCGCGGGCTAGGTGCCTATCTCCGTGAAGGGCGGCAAATCCAAGTTCGACGGCCTAAGTTGCGCGGTACCGACTGGAACGACGAGCTCCAGTCATGGCTGCGCCGAAAGGCGTGTCGCTAAGAGGAGAGAGAGCTTCTCGAATTCCTGACCCGGCAGAGGGCGCATGTCCCGATGCCTCAACCAGGAGGACGACAAGCCATGTTTCAGTCAGACTTTTTTCCAGACCGCGAGACATCGAGCACAATTCCGCTCGCTTTCGCAATCGGTGAACGAATTTCCCGGCGACTTGCGGATGGATGCCATCTCACCCGACCTGACATTTCCGAGTTTTTCGCCGCTCAAACCGACGTGCAGGACTGGGGCAGTGCGTGGACCATCGACGACTACAACAACGCGGTCGAGATTGGCGCCTTGCTCTGGCTCCGCGAGTTCTCACGCATCGACCTCGATACAGGTTTCCACGAGGCTGCAGCACGGTTCGATTGGCTCGATGCAGCCTTACCGCCTCGCCACGTGCGCAGCGACTGCCAAGTCGAGCTACAGCAGTTTTCGACGCCGCCGATCCTTGGATGGCTGATGGCCAAAGCCGCTTGCCTCGCCCCGCGCGATCGCGTTCTCGAACCGTCAGCCGGGAATGGCGCTCTTGCGCTTTGGGGCGACGTTCGAGGGTGCTCGCTGACGCTGAACGAGATCGATCGCGCGCGCGGCGATGCGCTGGCGCATATCTTCCCAGATGCCCGGCTATCCGCACATGATGGCGAGTTGGTTGCAGAACTGACCGATGGCCATAGTTCCAGCCTCAACCCCAGCGTCATCCTGATGAATCCTCCCTTTGCTCGAAGCCGCGAGCGGGGCGTCGATGGCCGCACGGCAATGCGCCACTTGCGCAGCGCGCTTCGGATTTGCGCGGTAGGAGGTCGCCTCGTGGCCATTCTCCCGGACAGCTTTGACGCCGCGACCTTTGTCGAAGACCAGGAACAGGCGTCGCTGCTGCTCGACGTCCGGCTGTCGGGCGCATTCTCGCGAAGCGGAACCGGGATCGCGGTCAGAATGGTCGTCATCGACAAGGAGCCTCTTCAGGACGCTTCCACGATCACGGGGGAGTTCGCCGACCTCACCGAACTGAATTCCTGCCTAGCGCATTTGCCTGATCGTGCGCCTTTGCAGGCCAACGTTCATCGCCTTCCGGTACGCTCGGTTGCGACCTCGGTAAGCGGCGCTGCTTCGCGCAAGCCGGTTGCTCCTTTCCTGACTGCAGCCGCCCAGAAAAGCGCGGCAGTCGCGCTCAACTATGAAGCCCTGGCAGAGCCTGCACCCGTTCCCGAGCAGGCGGGCATCTACCTGCCTTACCGACCGAGCCGCGTCATCATGGACGATGAACCTGTTCACCCGACGCCGCTCGTAGAATCGGTCGCGATGGGCTCGGTCGCGGCACCGGTAGCGAAAGCGCGCCCTTTGCTTCCCGTGAACTGGCAGGAGGGCAAACTGCTCTCGGCCGCACAGTGCGAAACACTGATCTACGCTTGCGAGGCATTCACCCGCGACCTTCCCGGGCAATTCCGTCCAAGCCAAAAAGGAACGACGGTCGAACTCGCGGAGGACGGTCACTCCTACCGGCAAGGCTTTTTCCTCGGTGATGGTACGGGCGCAGGCAAGGGTCGCCAAATCGCGGGCGTCATGATGGATCGCTGGCTCTCGGGCCAACGCCGTCACATCTGGATCACCAAGAACGAGGCACTGCTCGAAGACGCGCGCCGCGACTGGGAGGCGCTTGGCGGGCTCCCGCTCGACATCCAGCCGCTCTCCCGATGGAATCTCGGAAGTCCTGTGACAATGGCGGAGGGTATCCTGTTTGTAACCTATCCAACGCTTCGCTCGGGACGCGCCGAGGACACAAGGCTCGATCAGATCCTCGACTGGGCCGCCGAGCAATTCGAGGGCGTGATTGCCTTCGACGAAGCGCATTCCATGGCTAATGCGCTCGGCTCTTCCTCGACCCGCGGCAATGTCAAAGGATCGGAGCAAGGGATGGCAGGTCTCAGGCTTCAGAACCATCTGCCGCGAGCACGTGTTCTGTACGCTTCCGCTACCGGCGCGTCTGACATTGCCAACCTCGGCTACACAGCCCGCCTTGGACTGTGGGGGCCAGAAACCGCGTTCCCAACGCATCAGGCATTCATGACCGAGATCCGCGCCGGCGGCGTCGCGGCGATGGAACTCGTCGCCCGCGATCTCAAGGCACAGGGGCTCTACCTTGCCCGTGCGTTGTCCTTTGCCGGGGTCGAATACGAGATCCTCGAACATCAGCTCACGCAGGCGCAGGTGCGGATCTACGATGCCTACGCCGATGCCTGGGCGATCATCCACCGCAATCTCGACCAAGCACTCGAAGCCACAAGGGTGGTCGATGAGGACAGCGGCGATACGCTCAATCGCAACGCCAAGGCAGCGGCGCTCTCGATATTCGAAGGCACCAAGCAGCGCTTCTTTGGGCAGCTTCTGCTCTCGATGAAACTGCCGAGCCTGATCCCGGCAATGGAAGAGGCGCTCGGCGATGATCATTCGGTGGTGGTGCAGCTGGTCTCGACCGCTGAGGCCATGCTTGACCGACGCCTGGCCGATCTCTCGGACGAGGAGCGAGAAGCGCTCGATATCGATCTCTCTCCGCGCGAATATGTCATCGACTATCTCGCGAAGAGCTTCCCGGTGCGCCTGATGCAGGTCTTCACTGACGAGGAAGGCAATTTGCGATCCGAAGCGATGAGCGACGATCACGGCAATCCCGTTCTCTGCTCGCGTGCCATCGCTGCGCGCGACGCGCTGATCGAACAGCTTTGCGCCCTTCCGCCAATCGCCACTGCACTCGATGCCATCATCGAGCACTTCGGGACCGAGGCTGTGGCCGAGGTCACAGGCCGCACGCGCAGGTTGGTCTTGGGACGCGACGGTCAGCAGCGGCTTGAACGTCGAAGCGCAAGCGCCAACGTCGCTGAAGCACAGTGCTTCATGGACGGGACGAAGCGTATTCTGATTTTCTCGGACGCGGGGGGTACGGGCCGATCCTATCACGCCGATCTCGATGCGCAGAACCAGCAGCGCCGCGTCCATTTTCTCCTCGAACCGGGCTGGCGCGCGGACAATGCAATCCAGGGTCTTGGCCGGACAAACCGTACTAACCAGGCTTCTGCGCCGCTGTTCCGCCCGGTCACGACCGATGTGAAGGGCGAACGCCGCTTCATCTCGACAATCGCGCGAAGGCTCGACGCATTGGGCGCTCTCACACGCGGCCAGCGTCAGACAGGGGGACAGAACCTGTTCGACCCTGCCGACAATCTCGAAAGCGATTATGCGAAGGACGCGCTCTCGCGCTGGTTCCACCTGCTTTACGATGGAAAACTCGAGGCGGTTGGTTTCGGGGACTTCGTCGAGCTAACAGGCCTCAAGCTCGAGAACCCCGATGGCGGCCTGAGCGATAACCTTCCCACGATCCAACGCTGGCTCAATCGCATACTTGCGCTCCCGATCGCACTGCAGAACGCCATCTTCGAGAAATATCTCGGACTTGTGGAAGCGCGCATCGAGGCCGCACGCGAGGCTGGCACGCTCGATCTGGGTTTGGAGACGGTCCGCGCCGACAGCTTTACGGTGCTGTCTGATGAAGTTCTCCGCACAGATCCTGTTTCGGGCGCCGAAACCCGCCTGGTTTCGCTCGAAGTGAAACGCCAATTGCGCCCGCTGCGCTTCAAACGTCTCGTCAGGATGCACGAGATCGGATCCCCCCAGGCCATTCCCCTGCGCAATGCGCGCTCGGGCAAGGTGGCCCTGTCAGTTCCGGCGCGGCGCCTCATTGCCGATGACGGCGCGGTGATCGAACGCCGTCGCCTTCTCCGACCGCTTAAATCCGCCAACTGGACGCTCGACGCGCTCGGTGAAAGCTTGTGGGAAGAGGTCGGCGTAACCGAGTTCTCCAAGCTCTGGACACAAGAAGAAAGCGCCGCAGCGGCCTCGCCGGTGACCGAACGAGCGCATCTGGCGACGGGGCTATTACTCCCGGTCTGGAAGCGGCTGCCTGGCGAGCATGTCCGGGTGACGCGACTTGTCGCCGAGGATGGCAGATCGATCATCGGGCGCGAAGTCCTCGATATCGACTTGGCCAAGATTGCCGAGACGTTCGGCTTGAAGGGTGTGTCCGGCCCGGCTCCAGCCGAACTCGGGAAACTTGTCCTCTCGAGCGGAACGCCCCAGCCGCTTGCCAGTCATGATGCACTGACCGTTAAGCGCTCTTTGGTCGGCGGCGAGCAACGACTTGAGCTCACTGGGTATGCGCCTGAGCGCCTCGACTGGTATAAGACCAAGGGCTGTTTCACCGAGATCATCCGCTACCGCACGCGCCTTTTCGTCCCCGTGTCGAAGGCATCCTCTGTTCTCCCAGCCATTGCGGCCTGAAGGGCAAATCCATGACCAAGCGTGAGAGAGGGGAGGGAGCCGGTGGCTTGTCGGGCCATGCACCGTCGCGTGGCTTTTCAATCCATCAGGAGACAATCCATGATCCAGTCTATTCCTTTGAAAAAGCTCGTCCCAAGCCCGCGGAATGTTCGCAAGTCGAGCGACGTACTTGCCGACCTGCAGCTGCGGGCGGACATTGCCGCCCGCGGACTCTTGCAGAACCTCGTCGTGCGAAAAGCAAAGCGCGGCAAGTTCGAAGTCGAGGCCGGTGGTCGCCGTCTGGCTCAGCTCCAGGCGCTGGCCGAGGAGGGCTCTCTTCCCAAGAATCACGAAGTCACTTGTCTCGTCATCGAAGGCGAGGAAAGCGAAGTACGCGAAGCAAGCCTCGCCGAGAACTTCCAGCGCCTCGCAATGAACCCGGCCGACGAGGCACAGGCTTTTGCTGCGATCATCGAGGCGGGAGCCAGTACCGAAGACGTTGCCCGCCGGTTCGGTCTCACGGCCCGCTTTGTCGAGGGTCGTCTGCGTCTGGCAGGCCTCGCACCTTGTGTCTTTGAAGCGCTCGCCGAAGGCGCAATCACGCTCGACATGGCCAAGGCCTATGGGGCAATCTCAGACATCGATCGTCAGGCGCACGTCTTTGCCGAACTGAAGGATGCCTGGTACCAGGTCACGCCAGACACAATCCGGCGCATGGTGCTTGATGCCACTGTTCGTGGCTCCGATCCGCGCGCGGTTCTGGTCGGGCGCGATGCCTACCTTGCTGCAGGCGGCCGGATCGAACGCGAACTGTTCGACGACGAAGCCAGCGAGAGCTGGATCGATGTCGCGCTTCTCGAAGACCTTGCCCAGAAAGCGATGGATGATGCTGCGAAGAAGGTCGCGGAAGAACACGGTCTTGCCTGGGTGCGACCCACGCTTGGCAACTATGTCAGCCACGATCTCATCGAGGGCCTCAATCGGCTCCCATGCGAACCGGCTCCGCTAACCGAAGACGAGGCTCGTGAGCTCAGCGACCTTGAAGCCGACTACGATCGGACGGCCGCCATCCTTGAGGATGAGGACAGCGACGAAAGCGAGATCGCCAAGGCGGAAGAGGAACTGGTCTCGATCGACAGCGCGATGCGCGATCTCAACGATCGTCCGCCGGTGCTTGCCGACGAGCTGAAGTCGGAGGCTGGAGCGTTCCTCGTGCTCTCTCGCAATGGCGAACCGGCATTGGTGCCGCAATTCTACACCGAAGTTGAAGTCGTCAACGCTGACGACGGAGCAGTCGAACCGGTGGATGCTGGCGCTGATACCAAGCGCAAGAGCGGTGCGCTTTCGCAGCGACTGCTCGACGAGCTCGCGATGCAGCGCCGCGATATCCTGGCGATCCACTTGGCCAATGATCCTGCGCTTGCGCTCGACTTCATGGTCTTCACGCTCGCCGATGCCGATGGGCATGACTGGCGCGCGAAGAAGGCATCGACGCTGGTCGGCTCGGTAGCATCGGGACCGGTGGTCGGCTTCGAGGCGAAGGACGCCCCAGCAAGCGCTGCGCTCGCCGAATTTGTCGCTTCGCTCGACGAAAGCTGGCGCGCCGGCGAGACCGATGTCGAACGGTTCGAACGCTTCCGCGCATTGAGCGATGAAGCACGTTCGGCCTGGCTCGGTCATGTCGTATCCCGCACGCTGGTCGCGAGCCTTGCGTGTGAAGGCGATCGCTCGGCGCCGCTGCATGAAATCCTCGGGTCGCTGCTCGAGATCGAGACCGCGCACTGGTGGCGGCCGACGGCGGCGAACTTATTCGATCGTGTGGCCAAGGCGCGTACACTCGAAGCGCTCGATGCAGCAGGCGGCCCCGAACTCGTCAGTCGCTATGCAGGTTCGAAGAAAGCAGAGTTGGCGAGCGCAGCCGAGCGCATCTTCTCCGGCAATTTCATCGGCGAGGCGGATGTGAAAACGCGAGCGGGAGCGTGGGTGCCCGAGATCATGCGCTTCGGTCCGCCTGAGGAGCCGGTCGAGGATGAAACAGTGGACCCGGCCGAGGACGAGACCGCGAACGAAATTGCCGAGCCGGCTGCCTGACCCCTCCTGACAGGTCCAGGTTACTCGGCGGGCGGTCCGTCCCTCTCGGGACGGGCCGCCTTTTTCATGTCCAGGTCTGGGCCGATGGCGGACTGTCGGCAATTGACAGATGAGGAGCAAAAAAGCAGTCGTACTGTTTCCTAGCTAATAGTAGAAACGCCACCAACCACAGCTTCTTCGGTGCCTGTACCTGAGTTGACCCTCAACAACAGCGGCATGTTCGGGCTGATTAAGGAATCGTCGGTAGACATGTTGTCCCGGAGGAAGCGCGATAAGATTGGCGAAACTATTTTGCGCGCCGCTGCCAAAAAAATTGGGATGGTATCGGCGATGAGCTCGAGATCGAACTATGGGGCGAAATCTACAAGTGTAGAATTCGTGACACGTGGAATGTTGGAGAGGAACTGTCTCTTCGCGTCGAGATTGGGAAACACGACCCGCTGGTTTCTGGCTTCTACTATGAAAAAGGCGACCAAATTCAGACCTCGACCCGACAGGAAAACGCGCAATCGCAGAAAAGTTCACCTGGCGAACAGAATGCTCCTATCATCAGAACCTATGCAATTTGTCGGTCTCGGCTCTTCCAGTATTTCGCGCGCACGTCCTTGCGGATGACCTTGCCGACCACGCTGGTGGGAAGTTCATCGACGAACGCAACCGTTTTCGGAGCTTTGACCGATCCGATCTGTTCTTTCACATGGGCGACAAGCGCCTGCTCTTCGACTTCTTCCTGCCCGTTAAGCAGGACCTCGGCATGAATTGCTTCGCCCCAATCCTCATGCGGGATGCCGACGACTGCCGACATGGTAACGCCGGGATAGGAATTGATCGCAGCTTCGACTTCGGTCGCATAGACATTGAAGCCGCCAGTGATGATCATGTCCTTCTTGCGGTCGACCAGATAGCAATAGCCCGCCTCGTCAACATAGCCGACATCACCCGATTTCCAGTAGCCGTCGATGAATTCTTCGGCGGTCTTTTCCGGATTGCCTTCATAGCCCTGACAGGTGCCGCGCGACCGAATGTAGAATTCGCCAACTTCACCTCGCGGGACGGGATTGCCATCATCATCGCAAATGGTCAGTTCGATCCCATTGTTACGTCGTCCGGCTGATGCCAATCGCTTGTCGTCCCCCTCATGCTTTTCTTTGCCAAGATAGAGCGCAACCGCGAGATGTTCGGTTGAACCATAGGCTTGTATGAAAACCGGGCCAAACCGGGCAACAAGCTGTTTCGCCTTGGACGGGCTCATCGGGGCGGCACCGTAAAACACTGTTTTTAGCGTCGAGAGATCAAATTTCTCCGCCTCCGGCATTTCCAGAAGGCGATATGCCAATGTGGGAACGACGAACGCGTGGGTGATCCGTTCCTGCTCCACATATTGGCACCATAGCTCGAGACTGGGCTCGTTCATCGTCACGGTGCAACCACCGAGCAGCATGGTCGGCTGGACCAGCATGCCACTGCCATGACTGATCGGCGCGATATGAAGCGTCCGCGTTTCTTCGGAGAAATCCGACCCCGGCAGCACCTGATAGCTTTCACTACAGGCGAGTATGTTGTCGGCGGTATAGCGCGCGCATTTGCTGTCGCCGGTTGTGCCCCCGGTAAAACGCATCAAAATGATATGCGAGTGTCTGTCGATCTCGATATCGGGATTGTCGCTCGAAGCTGCATCCAGCAATGCGGGCATTTCCAGCACACCTTCGCGGGCATTTTCCTGCGGATCCATGCAGACGACCTGAATGCCAAGTTCGGCCAGCGGGCCAGCATGGCTTTCGATCAGTGAATTCTCGATCAGCGCGGCTTTGGGTTTGACGGTCTCGATTTGGCTCAAATGCGTGTCGAGACTATCCCGAAAATTGCCATGGCAGCAAGTAGGCAGCGCCTTGGCTGCAGTCGCCCAGTGAAACAGCGAGAGATTATCATTATCGAGAAAGCAGACATAGCGATCCCCCGCCCCCAGCCCCAGCGGGCCGTGCAGAACATGGGCGAAGCGGTTGGTCAGTTCATGATAGTCGCGGAATGTCAGGCGACGATTGCGCTCGATATTCACAATCGCCTCGCGATCACCGAATGACTCGACCAGACCCTGCATGATCCGGCTGTAGTTGAAGGGGTTTGGCACCTGTTCCTGATCACCCGATGCAGTTGCTTGCGAGCCCATATTCCTGTCCCTTCTCAAATCGGGCGCGACCGTTATCGGTAGCCCTATTTTGCTTTCAACCGGGTGGCAGCATCCAACCGGATTGTTTCTCCATTAAGATACGCATTCTCAACAATATAACGGCATGTATGCGCAAATTCGCGCATGTCACCCATTCTCCTGGGAGCCTCAATCGTTTCAACCAGAGAGGAAACCACTTTCTCACCCAGCCCCATCACCAGCGGAGTGCCAAAGAGGCCCGGTGCGATGGCATTGACCCGAATCCCCAGCACGCCCAACTCGCGCGCGGCCGGAATGTTGAGGCCAATCACGCCTGCCTTGGACGCTGAATAGCCCGATTGGCCGATCTGCCCTTCATAGGCCGCACCCGATGACACATTGACAACAACACCGCGCTCTTCACCATTTTCAGGTTCATTGCGCGCCATCACCGCCACACATTTGCTCATGACGTTGAACAGACCGATCAGGTTCACGTTAACAACTTTGGCAAATTTGGCGAGGTTCGCCGCATTGCCCTCGCGGTCGAGAATTTTTGTCGGCGCAGGTATACCGGCCGCGTTTACGTTGACGTGGATGGCACCGAAATGCGCTGCGGTCGCATCCACCGCACGCGTCACTAGTCCTTCATCAGTCACATCGACTGCATGAAATACCGCATTGTCAGCCCCCAACTCTCCGACAAGCGCGGAGCCTGCCTCTTCATTGAGATCAAACAGCGATACCTTCGCCCCGTGCTCGACAAAATAGCGAGCAGCCGCAGCGCCCAGACCAGACGCGCCACCAGTGATAACAGCTACTTTTCCCGCGAACTGCATATAGCGAATTCCTCCATTTGCGGTTCTCCGCTGCTGCCAGCAGCAGACAATCCGCATCGGCTTTGCCCGTTGGAACCGCCCCCCACAACAAGTATGGGAGACGGTTCAGGGAGAAGCTCAGAAGTTAATTTTACCTTCGAAACCGATTACACGCGGCTCCTCGATCCAGCCGACATAGACGCCCGGGCTAAGCGGTGCGTCAACGCTCGCAGTGTAGGTAGCCTTGTTGGTCAGGTTCCGGCCAAATACGCGCAGTTCAAAGCGGTCAAATTCGACCCCGATATGCGCGTCGATCTTGGCGTAACCACTCTGGTAAGCGTTGGGATCAAGGTCAGTATCCAGGAACATTTCATCCTTGAAGTTCACTGTGACCCGCGAAGACAGCGTGAAACTGTCAAAATCACGAGTGTAGTCGAGATAGGCATTCCCGCTCCATTCCGGTGCAAAGGAGCCACGCTGACCGGACAGATCCTTGGTACCCGGACCGCCTGAGTTCGGACAGGTCGCCAGGTTTAGTTCAAGAACCGAACAACCTGCTGTCGGGAAGGATTGGAATTCATGGTCGAGATAGGCAATCGCACCGCCAAGTTCCAGATCATCAGTAATCAGTAGCTGTCCGTCGACCTCGACGCCCTGCACCCGCAGCTCCGCTGCGTTGCCGACCACAAAGGCCGTGCCATTGAACGACGTTACCTGAAGGTTTTCAAAGTCACTCCGGAACACGATAAAGCCAAGCCGTGCGCTATTGCCAAACTCATGCTTGATGCCGAATTCCCAAGCCTGAACACCTTCATCCTCAAACTCGTGGCCGGGCAGTGGATTGCCAGCCACATCGGCTGATTCAGGACCAAAGTTGTAGCCACCTGATTTGTAGCCTTCCGAATAGGAGATATATGCAGACCCATAGGGGCTGTATTTCCAGCGCAGCTTGACCGAAGGATCAAGATGATCTTCCGAGCGTGAATCGTTCAGAATGTGTGCAAATCGGCCCAAAAGCCCGGCGAAGGTCGCAGCAGCATTTGCACCATCGGCTCCACCGGCGGCAGCCGCTGCTCCAACATAGGTCGGAAGATCGGGTGATCCGATAGTGTCTTCCGGCTGGACCAGAATCTGAAAGTTGTTGGTATCCCCTGTACCAATCGCCACTCGTTTCTGGACATCTTTTTCATCGTGCGAATAGCGGAAACCAACTTCAAGCGTCAGCGTATCCGACAGATCAATCGAAGCCTCACCGAATGCCGCAATCGTCTCGGCATTCTGGTCAAAATTCGTGAACTGACCTGCACGCAGCAAACCCCCGGGAAGAATCGAGGCAGGCAATACGCCAAAGTCGCCATTGAAAAGCGTAATCGCGTTCAGATTCAGATCTTGCTTCTCGTAGTAGACGCCTCCGAGGAAGTTGACCGGTCCGTCGAAGTCGGTCGCAAAACGCAACTCCTGACTGAACATATCCAACTCTTCCTGATCGCGATTCTGGATGAAATCGACAGGAAGGAAGTCCACATCATGATTCTGCAGGAACTTGAAATTGGAGAGGCCTGTAACCGAAGTTAGCGTAACCGGCCCAAGCTCCCAGTCCATTTTCAACGACCCGCTGATCGATTCAAGCTCTTCTCGATCTCCGCCCGGAGCCATACTCAGATTCCCGATGGAATTGATGTAGCGGCGACCAGCCGTCGCAGGAGCAAAATCGGGGTCGACCAAACCCGACAGCGCCAGAGTGTTAGGCGTAGGAAGTGCGGGATCAACGGCAAAGATAGTCGCCTCTTTACCCACACCGTCCATTTCGGAGTAGGACACCTTCGCCTCGATATTGAAGTTGGAAGCGGGCTCCGCAACCAGCGTCAAACGGGCGAGGATGTCCTCACGATCAGCCTCATCACGATCAAACAAACTGCTGGTCACATAACCATCAGTTGATGTGTAACGTCCGGCGAGACGAATGGCCGCCGAGTCTCCCAACCCTGCAGAAACAGCTCCGGTATAGCGCTGCGAATTAAACTCCGGCTCCCACGCAACTCCGACAAAACCTTCAATGTCGGTGCCAATCTCCGGATTTGTGGTTTCGACCTTAACAGCACCCGCAACGGTGTTTTTACCGAACAAAAGCCCCTGCGGACCGCGCAGAACTTCAGCCTGCTGCAAGTCAAACAGTGACTGGGTAAACTGACGGCTACGTGGTTGGTAAATGCCATCAACATACATACCGACCGACTGCTCAAAGCCCTTGTTGATGCCCGAGCCAACACCGCGAATAAATACGTTACTGGTCTGCGCTGCACGACCGACTTGCAGGCCGGGAACACGCGCTGAAAGCTGCTCAAGACCGGTGACACCCTGACTTTCAAGCTCTGCGCCACCGATGGCTGTAACGGCCACCGGGGCATTGGTCAGCGTCTCGTCCCTTTTACGTGCGGTAACGACGATCTCGCCCAGACCACCACTCTCTTCGGCGGCTTCCGTGTTATCCTGCGCCACTGCCGGCTGCGCTGCCAGCATGGACATCGGAATGGCTACCGAACCCAGAAGCAGCGTTTTGCGATTGATCGACGACATTGATGTTCTCCCTGGAAATCTCAAATTTCTGACTCTTCACTGATGACAAAAAACTGTCACAGTCCCACAAGCGGTTTAGAAGATTGCCGGGAGAATGCGCGCAGGAACGCCTGTCACACTGCGCCAACCTGCCGTCTTTTCTCGCGCAGAACGGGTGAAATCGGCCCAAACGGGTCGCGGGCCTCCGGTGAAGATTTGGGCTAGCGAGATGTTGCCGGGTTGCTTTATAGTGGCATGACCCCCACCAGATATCGGGCCGCAGACAACTTCGGTTGTTTGACAAGTGAAGCTCCGGAAAGGGAGCAGGGAGAGACTGGCTTTGGACGATGATCTTGAACTGCAAGGCGCAGAACCGTCAGTCATTGCCAGCTGGCTGATCCACCTTGTTGCCATCATCGAGGAATTCGGTCTTGAAAGTGAGATCGAGGCGATTCTGGACGAGGCCGGCATTGATCCGGAATTGCTCAATGACCCGGGCGCACGCGTTCCTTCGGAGAAAATGAGCCGGTTCTATTCGATTGTAGGCCGGGTGACGGATGACGCAGCAATCGGGTTGCGGCTTGCCGAACGGCTCACCCCGGGCTCCATGCATGCGCTGGGCTATTCGCTCTTTGCCAGCCGTACCCTGCTCAGCTTCTTCAACCGCTGCGCCCGCTTTTTCCGCCTGATATCCCACGCCGCCGATGCCAGCATCGAATTGCGCGATGACAGGCTGGTCTATGTTTTGAAGCTGCGCGAGGATATGCCTGCGTTGAGGCAGGACGCCTTTATTGCAACCGTGCTGCGTTTTGCGCGCATGGTCTATCGCTCCAGCTTTACACCCATGCTGGTAAGAATGCGCCGACCGGAACCAAAAGAAACCTCCGCCCAGTTCGATGACTTCTTTTGCTGTCCGATTGAATATGGTTGCGATCAACTGGAAATGCATGTTTCCAAGGCCGATTACGAACAGGCCCTTCGCGGGGCCAATTCGGAAATTGTCCGCCATCATGACCAGATCGCGATGGAATATATCGCCCGCTTCGATGACCAGCAGATCATTCCGCGCATCCAGTCCACCATTGTCAGAATGCTGCCGGATGGTGATGTGTCGGTAGAGGCCGTGGCCGCCGATCTGGGAATGAGCAACCGCAATCTGCAGCGCCAGCTTCAGAATGAAGGCACTACCTTTAACGGCGTGCTTGATGATATACGCCGATATCTTGCAATTCGGTACCTGCGCGCCGGGCGGCATTCGATCAAGGAGATATCCTATCTTCTGGGATATATTGATCCCAGCAATTTTTCGCGTGCTTTCCGGCGGTTGGCGGGCCAGTCACCGCATGAGTTTCTCGACAAAACGGAGGTACGGGCCAAATAGCTGCGCCGCTACCAGGCCCGACGCCCCATTGACGCGTTTTTGGCGTGCAATGGCAAGTCAAGCGCATATCAAAAAGGCGAACACATACTATTGTCGGTGTCGGACAGTGCAATCCAGAGGCACATGTTCCGTTTGGACAAAACCCGGAAATATACGATGACGAACTATGAGACGATATCATTTGAAACCGGCAATGCGGTGGCATCCATTACGCTGAACCGGCCGGAGGCAATGAATTCCATATCGGCAAAGATGGTGGAGGAGCTTTCCAACGCCATTTCCATTGTTGCCGGGGATGATGATCTGCGCGCGCTGATAGTCACGGGCACGGGCCGCGCCTTTTGCTGCGGGGCTGACCTCAAGGGTGTTCTGGCCGAAACTCAAACGGGCAAGACCGAGGGCTTTACCGGCTTCTTGGAGGCAATTCAGGATGTGCTTATCCAGTTGCGCGAATTGCCAAAACCAACCATTGCCGCGCTGAACGGTATGACGCTGGCGGGCGGGCTGGAAATGGCGATTGCCTGCGATATTGTGCTGGCCGCCCGCAGCGCACGGATCGGTGACAGCCACTCCAATTTTGGCGTCTTGCCCGGGGGTGGCGGCGGAACAATCTTGCCGCGTTTCATTGGTGAGAAGAAAGCCAACCTGCTGCTTTTCTCTGGCGATAATTGGCCTGCAGAAGAGTTCGAGAAGATGGGCTTTGTCAGCGCGGTGCATGATGATGATGCGCTGCTGGACGAGGCGCGAAAGCTGGCCGAAAAACTGGCCCAGAAGAGCCCGCTGGTTCTCGCCCGGATGAAGGAGATGGTCGATCAGGGCGCCCGGCTCGACACGCGCGACGCGCTCGCGCTGGAAAGCCGTTTGCTCGACGAGCACGCCCAATCTGCAGATTTTCTCGAAGGTCTTTCAGCCTTCGCTGAAAAGCGCGCACCCAAATACACAGGCACATAACAACCTGATCGCAGGCTTACAGGAAGGGAATCCCGACCATGGAAAAGACATATATCGTCGGCGTGGGCATGACGAAATTCGGGCGACATCCCGACCGCGAAATTGCGCATCTTCTTGATGAGGCGATTGCCCATGCAGTGAAGGATGCAGGCGCGGCCAACAGTGATATTGACGCAATCTATCATTCCAGCTCGACGCAGGGTTTCCTGCAAGGGCAGACTTTCATCCCCGGACAGGTCGCGCTTGGCCAGATCGGGTTCTCTGGAACGCCAGTCTTCAATATCGAAAACGCCTGCGCCTCCAGCTCAAGCGCGTTTCATCTCGCTGCTCAGGGTGTAGCCTCGGGCATGCATGATATTGTCATGGCGGCAGGCGTTGAAAAAATGAACATCCCTGACAAGGCCAAGATGTTCGCTGTCTTTGACGGTGCGTGGGATGTCGCGACACCGGAAGAGAATACGCAGCGTCTGGTCAGTCTGGGTGAAGGCATGGACAAGCCGGAAGGTTCAGAATCGCCAAATCCCTATAGCGTATTCATGTCAGTCTATGCCGCCTTCGGCCTCAATCACATGAAGCGCAACGGAACGACCCAACGCCAGATTGCGGCGATTGCGGCGAAGAACCATCAACATTCTGTGCACAACCCCCTGTCGCAATATCAGCAACCCTATTCGATTGAGGAAGTGCTTGCCGCTCCGCCAATCACCTATCCGCTGACGCTGCCCATGTGTGCGCCGATTTCGGATGGTGCTGCGGCGACCATCATCTGCAACGAGGATGGTCTTAAAAAGCTGGGCGGAGACAAATCGCGCGCAGTCGAGATTCTCGCCAGCGTAACGATGAGCGGCAATCCCGAACGAACGGCAGATGAGCCGGAAAATCACATGGCGTGCCTCGCCGCGCAGAAAGCCTATGACAAGGCCGGACGCTCTCCTGCGGATATGGATGTCGCAGAGGTGCATGATGCAACGGCGATTGGCGAGCTTATGCATGCGGAAAATCTGATGCTGGTCCCGATGGGTGAAGCCGGCCCGGCTGCCGAACGCGGAGACTTCACAGTCGGCGGACGCATTCCAATCAACCCGTCTGGCGGGCTGGAATCAAAAGGTCACCCGATCGGGGCAACCGGCCTTGGTCAGATTCATGAGCTGGCTACACAATTACGTGGCGAAGCCGGTGCGCGTCAGGTCGAAGGCGCGCGTCACGCTGTGCACGAAAACAGTGGTGGTCTGGTTGGCATCGAGGAAGGTGTCGCAGTGGTCAACATTTTTGGAAAGGCAGAAGGATAATGAGCAATATCAACTTCCTGTTCAACGAAGACGAGCGGATGGCGATTGACGGTCTGCGGCGTTATCTGGACGAGCAACTCGAACCGGAGCTGCAAAAGCTTGGCGACACATTCTACCCCAAGGAAAAGATGGTTGAATGGGCCGGGCATCTGACCCAGTTCGGCATGATCAATGCCCCGCAACCGACCGAACATGGCGGTCTTGGCATGTCCTGGCGGTTGCATGTGCAACTGATCGAGGAACTGGCCTATAGCTCCGCTGATCTGACAGTCGCCATGCTGGTCAATGCTGCGGCAACATCCATGGTGTTGAAACTGGGTTCAGATGAGCTGCGCGAACGCTATGGCGAACCGCTGTTGAACGGCAAGATTTATGCGGCAGTGGGTATCTCGGAACCCGGCATCGGCTCTGATGTTTCGGGCGTGACGACCCGCGCGGTTCGGGATGACGATGATTGGGTAATCAGCGGTGAGAAAACTTGGATCACCAATGGCGAATATTCCGATATTTTCATCTGCACCTGCCGCACCGATGACAATCAACTCACCCATATTCTGCTCGACCGGAACGAGCACCCCTATGAGGTGCGCGGCATCCCCAAAATGGCCCTCAATGGCCAATCGACCTCACAAGTCTTTATGGACGGGGTGCGCGTTCCGGTAAGCAATACTGTCGGCGACATTGGCGATGGCCTCAAGAACACGCTGACCTTGTTCGAACGCGCGCGCATCCATGTTGGCGCCTGGGGTTACGGCATTGCCAGACGCGCTTTGGCGGAATCGATCAAATATTCGCAGGAACGCGAACAGCACAGCAAGGTTATCGCCGGGCATCAGCTGATCGCTGACAAGATCGCGACCATGGCCACCCGGATTGACGCCGCACGGCTGCTGGCGTTGCGGGCTGCCTCCATGATCGACGCAGGTGAACGCTGCGACGTGGAATGCGCGATGGCCAAATGGTATGGTACCGAAATCGCCGTCGATGCGACGCGGCAGGCGGTTCAGATCCATGGCGGGAATGGCGTGACCAAGGAATTCATCGTCGAACGGCTTGCACGTGAAGCGATGATTACGCCGATCCCCGATGGCACAACGGAGATCCAGAAACTGCTGATCGCGCGCGGTTTGACTGGTGTTTCCGCCTTCAAGTGATCAAGTAGTGACCGAGCAACAAAGGCCGCTTGCCGGAATCCGCATTGTCGAGATCGAAGGGATCGGTCCTGCTCCCTTTTGCGGGATGCATCTCGCCGATATGGGTGCAGATGTCATTCTGGTCGAGCGCAAGGAGAAGAGCAGCGATCCGGGCACGACTATGCCGGTTGGCATACTCAAGCGCGGCAAACGCTCTATCGCGCTTGATCTGAAGGATGATGGCGACAAGGCAATTCTGCTTGATCTGGTCGCCAGCGCCGATGCTCTGATCGAAGGGATGCGCCCCGGCGTGATGGAGCGGCTGGGGCTGGGGCCTGATATATGTCAGAAACGCAATCCTGCGCTTGTCTATGGCCGCATCACCGGCTGGGGACAAGACGGGCCTCTGTCGCAAGCGGCGGGTCACGATATCAACTATGTCGCGCTGTCATCGGCTGGCTGGTATGCCGGGACTGCTGATGGAACTCCACTCCCTCCGCCCGCCATGGTGGGTGATCTGGGTGGCGGCGCCAACTATCTGACCATCGGCGTGCTCGCCGGAATTGTCCGGGCCAAAGCAAGCGGTAAAGGCGACATTGTCGATGCCGCGATTGTCGATGGTTCGGCCCACATGATGAACCTGATCTTCGATCTGATGCCCAAGGGGCTGATGAAGGAAGAGCGCGGGGTCAGCGCGCTGGACGGCGCGCCCTGGTATGGCACCTATCGCTGTGCTGATGGCACGCATATCACAGTGGGTAGCCTGGAGCCGAAATTCTATGCCGAATTGCTGGAGCGGCTTGGCCTGTCAGACAATCCGCTATTCGCCAACCAGTTTGATCCGAAATTCTGGCCCGAACAGGCCAAACATCTTGCTGAGCTATTCGCTTCCCAGCCAAGCGCATATTGGTGCACCTTGCTGGAAGGAAGCGATGCCTGCTTTGCGCCAGTGTTGAGTCCGTCAAGCGCCAAAGAGCATCCGCACAATCAGGCGCGCGGAATTTTTGATGAAAGCAAGGGCTATCTGCAAGCCGGTTCAGCACCACGATTTGCCTCTTCTTCTCCCCTCTCCATCTCGCCTGCCCCGGGCCATGGCGAGCATGACGATGAAATCCTCCAAGAGTTGAAAAACACCAAGAGACGGTGAGTTGGCGCATTGGGCATGGTCTTGCAGATTGCAATTGCCGTGTTTTATCTGTCTCCTTGAGGGGTGAAAAAACGCTTTGCAAAAGCAATGCGGACAAGGAGAGGCCCCGCACAGGGGAAACTGACATGGCTGATATTTCGCAAATCCTGAGAAGGGCCGCGCCCGCCATTCTGCTCGCAAGCCTTGCAACATTATCAGGATGCGGAAGTACCAGTGACGGTGCGGTGAGCGAACAACTCTTGCTTGAAGCGGGGGAAGATGCAGCCAACTGGCTCTCGCACGGGCGCACCTATAATGAAGAACGCTTCAGTCCGCTCGAACAGATCAATGCGGACAATGTCGGCGAGCTCGGTCTGGCTTGGGAAGCGCCGCTGGGCAGTTTCCGCGGCATTGAAGCTACACCCATTGTGGTTGATGGCGTGATGTACACTACCGGTTCGTGGAGCGAAGTGATCGCGCTCAATGCGGCAACCGGCGAGGTGTTGTGGAAATACGACCCGGAAGTCCCGCGTGAAAAAGGGCGCCATGCCTGCTGCGATGTCGTCAATCGCGGGGTCGCGGTCTATCAGGACAAGCTGTTTTTTGGCACGATTGACGGACGGCTGATTGCGCTTGACCAGAAAAGCGGCGATCAGGTCTGGGAAACCCGCACATTCCCGATTGAAGAACCTCACACCATCACCGGCGCACCGCGTGTGGTGAAAGGCCGTGTAATTATCGGCAATGGCGGGGCTGAATTTGGCGTACGCGGCTTTGTCGCAGCCTATGATGCCGAAACGGGTGAGCAGGAATGGAAATTCCACACCGTACCCGGCAATCCCAAAGATGGGTTCGAAAACGAAGCCATGGAAATGGCCGCTGAAACATGGAAGGGCGAATGGTGGGAATTGGGCGGTGGCGGCACCGTATGGGATTCCATGGCCTATGATCCCGAGCTTGATCTGCTTTATATCGGTGTTGGCAATGGTGCGCCGTGGAACCAGAAAGTTCGCAGCCCCGGCGGCGGTGACAATCTGTTCCTTTCCTCCATCGTCGCGCTGCGCCCCGATAGCGGGGAATATGTCTGGCACTATCAGACAACACCGGGCGAAACCTGGGACTTTACGGCCACGCAGAGCATCATTCTGGCCGATCTGGAGATTGGCGGGGAAGCCCGCAAGGTTTTGATGCAGGCTCCGAAAAACGGCTTTTTCTATGTGATTGACCGGACCGACGGGAAGCTGATTTCGGCCGAGAATTTCGTGCCGGTAACATGGGCCAAGGGCATTGACCCTGAAACCGGACGTCCGATTGAGAATCCGGAAGCGCGCTATCCGGAAGGAATGGCGCTGGTCAAACCCACTCCGTTCGGCGCGCATAATTGGCACCCGATGTCCTACAGCCCGCAGTCCGGGCTGGTATACATTCCGGCGCAGGATATGCCGTTTCTTTATCGCGATCAGATCGAAGGCGACATTGCGCGGGTGGATCGCGATGGTCTCAACACCGGCGTCAGCCTGACGGATCCGCTTCCCGACACAGAGGCCGAACGACGCGCGCTGATGAAGCAGATGATCCGCGCCCAGCTGGTTGCGTGGGATCCGGTCGCACAGAAAGAAGTCTGGCGGGTTGAGCACGAACGGATCTGGAACGGCGGTACGCTGGCCACAGGCGGTAATCTGGTATTTCAGGGAACCACCAAGGGGATTTTCAACGCCTTCAACGCCAAAACTGGCGACACGTTGTGGTCCTTCACTGTCGGTGCAGCTATGGTTGGCGGCCCTGTTTCCTACGAGGTGGATGGTGAACAATATATCGCTGTCTCGGTCGGTTGGGGCAGCGGCGCGAACCTGCTGGCCGGATATTATGTCGATCCCAAAGGCGGCAAGGTCGAAGGGCGCGTGATCGCGTTCAAGCTCGGCGCCGATGGCAAAATCTCATTACGGCAACCCGCCAAGAGCGAGCTGCCACGTCCGGCACGACGCCCCAGCTCCACTGAAGCCGTCGCACGCGGAACCGATCTCTACGGGCGTTTCTGCGGCATCTGCCATGGGGGCGCAGCTATCTCGGCTGGCACCACGCCCGATCTGCGGTACTCGGCAACATTGGGTAACGATGCGTTCCACGCCTTCGTCCTTGAAGGTGCAGCGGCAGCCAATGGCATGCCCAATTTCAACGGTCGGCTGAGCAAAGAGGAAGTCAGCGACATCGAGGACTTTCTCCTGTCACGCGCATGGCTCGCTTTTGAAGATACCAGCACTACAGAAACTGACTGATCAAGAGAGAACCTGAAATGAAGATGCACCTGAACGCCACCGCCCTGCTACCACTCACGCTCGCTCTTGCGGCCTGCAATGGCGGGACCGAGGTCAGCAGCCCGCAAATGCCGTCCAAGAACCCGTTTCTGGTCGATAGTGAACTGGCCACAACCCATTTCGGCCCTGCACAGCAGGACTCGCTGTCTTTCGAAGGGCCGCGTGGCATTCACGAGCTTGATGAAAGCCAGATTCAGCGTGTTGCCGGAGGGATGGTCAACCTCACCATTCTTCAGGGGCCCAAATATGAGTCCGGCGAAGAGGTGATCATCGCCACCAACAACAATCAGGTGGCAAAAATTCTGGTCAATGACGGCAAATATGAACTGATCGCCAAAACACCGATCAATGGCCAGCCGCATATGTCAGCCGAGGACGTGGCCAAAACCGTCGCGCGGCTGGATGAAGCGGAAACCGAAGCGGAAATTCTCGAATTTCTCAACGCAGAATACCCGCGCTATGTCGAACAGGTTGTTGCCCGTGCGGCAATCTACAACATCTCTGACCGTGACGGGAACTTCTACACCGTGGTCAACAATGATGTGGTGGTTTTCGCCGATGAGGAAGCCGGTAATCCGCGCTCTCCGATGGTCGAGAAAGCGCGCTTCCGCCTGCCCACGGAGTATTTCAACCCCACTATGGAAGATCCCGATGCCGTATTCGGGTTGGGCATGACATATGATGGCATGATAGTCATGGTGACGATGGGCGGTGTGGTGGCCGTGGTTGATCGCGAGTTTGAGGGCGATCCGATCATCCACCGCCTGGCTGACGAGGAGAGCGTCACCAATAGCATCGCGATTGACAAGGATGGCGGCATTTACGTGCTTTCCAACAAGCGCATGCACAAAATGGTGTGGGACGGCACGCAATTGCATACCGACAGCAATGGCGCGTGGTCATCCGAATATGACAGCTTCGAAGGCAAGCTGGGCGGTGTCAGCCTGGGCAATGGCTCGGGCTCGACACCCTCGCTGATGGGTTTCGGCGGTGAGGAAGACAAGCTCGTCGTCATTACCGATGGTGAGCAAGTCATGAATATGGTCGCCTTCTGGCGCGACGACATCCCTGAAGGTTTCGAGCAGAAACCGGGTACCAAATCACGCCGTATTGCCGACCAGATGAAAGTCACATTCGGCAAGGAAAATCTGGAACGCGCGCAGTCTGAACAATCTGTCGCAGTCTATGGCTATGGCGCGATGGTGGTGAACAACACACTGCCTTCACCACTGCCGACCATGCTGGAAAATGTCGTGACATCCGGCTTTACGCGCGAAGGTCCAACCGGGGCAGAAAAGTTCCAATGGGATACCGAAAGCGACAGCTGGATACGCGCCTGGGCCAATCCCGATCTCGCAAGCCCGTCAACCGTTCCGATGATTTCAGGTGGCTCAAACCAAGCCTATGTCAACGGTTTTGTCGATGGAAAATGGGAAGTGACCGGCGTTGACTGGGACAGCGGCGAAGTCGTCACACGCCTGCGGATGGGCAAGAGCCAGGCCTATAATGGCGCCTATTCGGTCATCAGCATGCTCCCGGGCGGCGATATCGTGCTGGGCGGCCTGTTCGGCACAATGCGGATCAGAACCGATGAGGGCAATCAGGACAAATAGCAGGAACGATGCTGATGACAGATGGTGATGCAAAAGGCAGCGGCGGGGCCGAAACCTCGCCATCCGAGCTTCAGCGCCTGTTCGAAACGCAGCAAGCGCTAACTCGTGAGCGTGTATCGCGCAGCTATGAAGAGCGGATGGATCTTCTCGCCCGGCTCGGCACCATGTTCGAGACGCATGAGGAGGAGATGATCCAGGCGGCGGCGGCTGATTTCGGCATTCGTAGCCGCCACGAAACTGTATTAACCGACATGATGCTGGTCTTGTCCGAGGTGAAATATGCGCGGCGGCATTTGCGCAGATGGATGAAGAAACGCCGCGTCAAGACAGACATTTTTGGCAAGCCGGGAAAATCGTATCTGCACCCCCAACCGCTGGGCGTTGTCGGTATTTTGGGCACCTGGAATTACCCCTACGGCACAGTCTTTGCCGGAGCGGCAGGGGCACTGGCTGCGGGCAACCGCATCATCGCCAAGCCTAGCGAGGTATCCGCACGCTCAGCCGAGACGATGGCGCGGCTGGCAGCGAGGTATTTTTCCGAAGAAGAACTGGCGGTGGTTCTGGGTCAGGCTGAGCTGGCCGGCCATATGACGTCGCTGCCCTTCGACCATCTTCTGTTTACCGGTTCACCCATGATCGGCAAGAAGGTGGCCGCAGCCGCAGCCGCCAATCTCACTCCGATCACGCTTGAGCTGGGCGGCAAATGTCCGGTTATCATCGATCCGTCCGCATCGCTTCCCAAAGTGTGCGAGAGCCTGGTATTCGGCAAGCTCCTCAATGCCGGACAGACCTGCATCGGGGCGGACTATGCCTTCGTTCATGAGAGCATGCTGGACAGTTTTGTCGAGCAGATGGGTGAACGGGTGGCCAATTGCTACACTGACATCGAAGACAATGCCGATTTCACCAGCATTATCAATCAGCGCCAGTATCAGCGCCTGACCGGCCTGCTGGATGATGCGCGCAGCAAGGGTGCCACCATCATCAATCTTGCTGGCGATGGCGATGGGCTATTCCCCAACCGCAACCGGATGGCTCCGCAGGCCGTGTTGAATGTTTCTGACGAGATGGCGCTGATGCAGGAAGAGATTTTCGGGCCGATCCTGCCGGTCATGCCCTATCGCTCAGCCGAGGACGTGATCCGATACATCAACCGGGGCGAACGACCGCTGGCGCTTTATCATTTCGGCAAGGACAATCGCGCGCGGCAAGCCATTCTCGAAGAAACTCATGCCGGGGGCGTCACACTCAATGGAACCGTGATGCATGTGTTCCAGCGCAGCCTTCCTTTCGGCGGGATCGGCAATAGCGGCATCGGAAGCTATCTCGGGCCATCCAGCTTCGAGCGCTTTTCCCACTTCAAACCGGTTTTTCGGCAGTCCGGTGTGAACATGCTGGGGCAATTGCTGCCCCCTTATTCCAACAAAACCGGCAAGTTTTTGGGCGTCTTCAAAAAGCTGCTTTAAAGTATGGCTTCCGTTTTTAACCAATACCGGACGTTGGGTCATGCAAAACCAGTACTGCGCCGATGGGCCTCAAGGCTCATAACTATGATTTGGAGGGCGGCGATCCTTATTCGCGAGTGAATACGATAGATCAGTTTTTCTTGCGTGGCGCAAAATGGCACAATCATTTCGTAAAAATCTCTATCGCATTCAGTCTGCTTTCTGTTCAAGGATAACGGTGCCTGAACGTCCGATACTGGGGCGCAAAGCCGACATCGAAGCTAAGAGGAGAGTGAGCTTCCTGATTCCTGAACCCGGACACGTCCGTTCCGGTGATCAGGAGACGATCGATGACCAAGTCCCGCCGCACCGCTTCAGTTTCTCCAGCCGGACGCATCACTGCCGCCATCATTGAAAAGCTCGAAGAGGGCACCAAGCCCTGGGTCAAGCCGTGGCGTGGCTTGCCGGTTTCGCGCCCCTTGCGTTGCTGCGGGACGCCCTATCGCGGCATGAACACCTTTTGGTTGTGTATGGTGGCCGATGCCTGCGGATACACCTCTCCCTACTGGATGACATACCGCCAGAGTCAGAAGCTCGGTGGTCAGGTCCGCAAAGGCGAGAAGTCGACCATCGCGATCTTCTACAAGAGCTACACAAAGGAAGTTGAAACCGCTGACGGCGGGCAGGACACGGAGAACCGTCGCGTGCTGAAGGCCTATTCGGTATTCAACGCCGACCAGTGCGATGGCCTTTCCGAATTCTACCATCCCAAGCCTCTGGTTGCCGCGCTTGAGCCCGAAGGCCGCGAAGAGCGGCTCGATGCCTTCTTCGCCCGGATCGAGGCAAACCTGCGGCATCACGGCGCGCAAGCATACTACGAGCCGCTGCGCGACCGCGTCACCATGCCGCCTGTTGAACTCTTCGAAGCCTATGACCACTACTATGCGACACTCGCGCATGAGCTGTCGCACTGGACGGGGCATTCCTCGCGGCTCGATCGCGATCTCAAGAACCGCTTCGGTAGCGATGCCTATGCCGCTGAAGAACTGATCGCCGAGCTATCGTCTGCCATTCTTGGCGCTGAACTGGGCCTTCCGGTCACCCACCTCGACCATCATGCGAGCTATATCGCGTCTTGGCTCAAGATCCTCAAATCGGACGAGCGCGCGATCCTGACCGCGGCAGCAAAGGCCGAGGAGGCAGCCACCTTGCTGCTCGAACTGGGTGAATTCCAATCAACTGAAGGCGAGACCGACGTCGATTTGGCTAGTGCAGCCTAAGGAGCGGTGAGATGGGACGTTCCGTCAGCTATCCGACCGGCTCATTGGTAGCCTTTCGCCTGCTCGATGACGGCGAAGACGACGATGCGGACTGGGTCTATGAGTGCCTCGTCGACGAGATCATCGATACCACAAAGGCAGCCTTTCCATCCTTCGAGACCTTCGATGGATGGCGCGGTCGCGAGGACCGTATCCTTCTGCGCAACGCCTTCGCCGATTGCGGGATATCGACCTATTGCGGGCTTGCCGCGATCTGGCTCGCCCCTCGCGATGATGCTCGCTTTTGGGAAGCTGACTTCTCTCACCCGCGCGCGGCCCGTGCGCGCCACTGGATCGCCCAAGTGGCGCCGCGTTTCGAACGAATGTTCGGCGAACTCAAAATGGTCGGGCGTTTCTCGAACGGAGAGGCGATCTTCGAACGCCAGAAATCTTGCATTTGAGGGACAATTGTGTATATCTTGCACATGAAAGGACAGGCTATGGCGACGAAGCCACTCGAATTGCAGCCCGACGATGGCAAGGTCCTCACCTCTGCTATCGCGCGCATCGCCGAGTTCTGGGGCCTCACCAATCCCAAGCTTGGTGCAATCCTCGGTGTATCGGAATCGACCGCCTCACGCCTGCGCTCGGGCAAGGCCCAGCTCGACCCTCAATCGAAGTCTTTCGAAGCTGCTCAGTTCCTCCTGCGACTGTTCCGCTCGCTCGACGCTCTGCTCGGGAGCGACGACATGTCTGCGCGCGCGTGGCTGACGACCGCCAATCTCGATCTCGATGCGCGTCCGATCGATCTCGTCGACAGCTTCAAGGGTCTCATCACCGTTTGCGACTATGTGGACGCCCACCGCGCTCGCGTCTGAGTTCCGCCGCTACCGCCGGACGGTATGGCGGGTAGTCGAAGCACAGCATCGCATCTCGACCAATCGATTGACCTCCGACCTTGGCGAGCAACAGCGGCTTGAAGAACTGGCAGATAGCGCCAAGCCGGACTTGCCGAAGTCCGCGCACGGGTTGCACTATCTCCTTGCTTCACCCTTTCGCTATGGCCACACGGTTGCCAGCCGTTTTCGCCGCGCAAACGAGCGACCCGGGATCTTCTACGCAAGCGAAGCCGAAGGCACCGCTATCACCGAGACCGCCTACTGGCGGCTCAAGTTCTACAGCCGCTCGCCGGGGTTCGTTCCCGGCAATCGGACCATCGAGCATCTGAGCTTTTGCGTAGCCGTATCGGTCACGCGGTTGACCGATACGACCAGACCGCCGCTCGAGGCCAATGCCAAGCGATGGCTTGACCCGGACGATTACTCGCATTGCCAGGACCTTGCTGCGTCGGTGCGCGAGGCGGACGGTCAGGCCATCCGCGCGCGCTCCGCGCGGGACCCGGACGGTATTAATCTCGCACTGCTCGATCCGGCCGGTTTCGCGAAATCGGAACCCGTTCACGGGCGGGGCTGGCACTTGCGCCACGAAGGTGATCGGCTGACCGTGATCGCAGCGTTCCCCCATGCAGAAGTGCTTGCGTTTACGCCGGGACAATTCGGTCTTCTGGAGCGCTCCTGAACCGATCCGGGATTCCTCCCAAACAACTCCAGCGCCACTCCGACACTATCCCGCGCGAGCCTGTTCGCTGGTCCTTGTGCCCTGGACCGGTCAGGTCCCACCGCAACCCGCGCAAGGCTGCGGCCCGTGTGGCCCGCGCCAGCCTTGCCTTGCGGGGTTTCCCGCTGCCGCGGTGCGGCGTTCCCTTGTCCCGGTCCTTGTCGGGCACGGCGAACAGGCCCGCGCGGAAATTCCTCTGCCGGCATTCGCCGGTCTCAGGAGGACTACTCAGATGTATGACAGTTTCGCCAGCCAGCTTGCCGGTCTCGATCTATCCGGCTTCTCGATCACGCCTGCCCCTTTCAACGAGGCCGACTTCCCTTGCGAGGACGCCATGTCTCACACGCTCGGAGCGGTTTGGTCCGATCTCTTCGCATTGTTTGCCGACACCGCGCTCGAAGCTGACGCTGAGGATCTCGCCTGGGGCTTTGTCAATCTCTTCCACCGCGCCGCCAGCCGCAAGTTGGCCCAGGTGGACCGGGCCTCGGATGAAATCCGCGCCCTTCTGGCATCCGCCGACGGCTCCGAAGTGCATTCGTCGAACCTCGAAGAGCAGACCCTGCGCGCCCAGTCGGCTGAAGCCAGCATGTTTGCGTTCGAGCAGATGCGTGAGGTTGCAGCTGGTCTCTATCGCGACGAAACCGGTTCCTCGTGGAAGCCCGTATCGGGATCGCGTGCGCGCCATTTGAAGAACATGACTTCGGCTGTGATCGATGCCCGCGATTTCCTGCGCGTGCGCAAGGAACGTCGTCAGGCTGCACTTGCACCCGAGGGTACTCCGGTCGTGTTTGCCGGTGGTCGCAACCGCTTCGAAAGCGAGGCCGACGCCAAGACTTACGCGGCCAACATCTGGGCTACGCTAGACAAGGTGCGCGAGGTCGTTCCAGATCTCTTTCTCGTACACGGAGGCGACGGTAAGGGAGCCGACAGACTGGCTGCATCCTGGGCCGAGCGTAACGAAGTGCAGCAGCTGACATTCGGGCTTGAACGCCGTCTCGGGGCTTGCGCAGGATTCAAGCGCAACGAGCAAATGCTCGGTCTTAACCCTCGCTACGTGGTGGCATTTCCGGGCAATGGCGTGACCGAACGCTTGGTGATCGAGGCCAAGAAGCAGCGCATCACGGTTGTTGATCGTCGCGGGCCATTGGGCATCAGCCCCGCTTGAACGCGCGGGAGTTCTCTGGCCGTTCTCGCCAATGAACTCCCGTTCAACAGAAAAAAGGGCGGCCCATCTCGAGGCCGCCCACAAGGAGAGAACTCATTGCATTGCTGCTCCGAGCCCTTCGGGTCGCGAAGCTTTCAAAGCACTTGATGTCTCTGAGTCGATTGTAGGGTTACGACAGGCCCGCATAGGTACGCTTTGGAACAACTTCGTTGCTCATCGCGGGATAGCTGAGCGTCTCTGAAGCCACTCCCTTGTGGATGGATACGCTTGTTTATTGCAGCGGTGCGGCACTTATCGTTCCCGCATCTGATTTACCAAGCTACAAGAATGCCAATGCAACTCGATGATCTTCTCCTTCGCTACTTTGCCTCGACCAATATAGCTGAGATATCACCCGACACTTTAGCAGCCGGGATTGAGCATTGCCGGGTCGACCTCGGCCTCGAAGAGGACAGGGGCAAGCGCTTTGCACTGTGGTCGTTCCTGCACATGTTCGGGTCCGCCCCCGACCTCGATGTGGCGTTCGAGAACGAGGAAGACCGGGAAGCAGCCCGCAACTTCATGGATATCCTGGCGGCATCGGAAAGGGACGGCGAAAGCTGATTGCAGCGGGATCATATGACCCTTCAGACCCGCACCCGATACCCATCCGGCTTTCTTCGCGAACAGTCCTGAACCAGGTCAGCTGAGGAGCCGCAACCCGTTCCTTTGACGGCCGTGTTGTCGCGCTTCGCGCGCCTGCCCGCACCACCCGTCATGAACAGGTTTCCCTTCGGCCTTTCAGGCCTGCGGTGCAGTCCTCCCATGCCCTGCTTCTTTCAGATGTTCGCAAGCCGGAGATGGTCTCCGGTTTGAGGAACTGAAGGAATACAACCATGACCAATATCGCAATCCTCACCGGCCGCATCGCCCGCGATCCGGAAACTCGCGAGACCAAGGGCGGCACCAATGTCACCGGGATCACCGTCGTCACCGATCGCCCTGCACGGGACAAAGACGGCAAGACCTACAAGGACGAGAATGGCTACACCGCCAAGGAAAGCGAGTTCCACCGGGTGACCTGCTTCAACGGCCTCGCCAAGACCGTCGGGCAGTACTGCACCAAGGGCCAGCTGGTCAGCGTCCAGGGCCGCATCCACTACACCCAGTGGGAAGACAAGGACGGGGTCACGCGCTACGGCACCGAGATCCTCGCCGACAAGGTCGACTTCCTCTCGCGCGGCAACGGCTCCGGCGAGAACGACGACAACAAGGATGCTCCCGAGATCGACTGAACTCTCTCGTCGATCTCTCTCCCGAAGGGGTCCTGTCCAAGCCGGACAGGACCCCTTTCATCGTTCTACTTCACAGGCGTTTGTTGAGAGCGAGGAGAAGATATAGAAGCACCCAGCCGCTTCAACGCCTCATCCTCCCCCAGCTTTGCGAGCTCCACGGCCGCTTTAGCCAGGCCTTTCTTCGAGAACGTTTCGAGGCCCGTTCCGAGGATCACATGGCCCAGTTCAAGAGCCGCCTGTTGTTCGAGTTCTTTCTGACGCTGGTCGAGTGCCAGCCGGTCAGCCTCCAGCTTCTGGAGTGCGGCTACAGCGCTTCGTTTCGATGGCATTGGAGTCCGTCCTTACTCCCCTTTCGCGTTCCTCCCACGGGCTCCAATGGAACAGGCCAGACCCTGTAGGAAAGTCCTTTTGCAGATGACTGGCACGGGCGCTTTTATCGGGCGGGGGAGGGGCCTGGCTCACGGACTTTCAAGGATGACGGGCCTGGCACCGACGCGTCAAGGACGGCGGGGCCCCACCATTTTGACTTCCCTTCGCTTGCGCTGCGGTCCAACAAAATCGTTGCCCCCACCGCCGCTTCGCGGTCGCCCCTATGGGCGATCCCTGACCCGCCGGCACCGTGCCCATCCGCCTTCCTCCTGTCGTCTCACCGACAGACATCAGGAGGAAATCATGACTACACTTGGCAATATTGAATCGAATTCGAACAGCTACTTTGAAGCACTCGCCACTGCCGAACAGCGGGCCTTGCACAGTTTCTTCGACCAGCACGTCGTCGAGGATGACGACCTTGGATACTTCGCTCTCGACGAAGGTGACTACAACGCCTTGCCAGCACATCTGGCCAGCCGTGTGGTGCACACGGTGCATGGCGCAATGCTCGACGAGTTCTGAGCGTCCAATAGGGCGGGAGCCGGTGACGGTTCCTGCCCTTTTTTCGTGTTCGCTGGTGGAAGAGGAGGGCGGGATGTGGAGCGGGGCTGGTGACGCGCTCGGTCCCGCACCACCTGCGGCGGTGCTCCTGCGGGCGCGGTGTCTTTGTTCCGGGCCCCGCACGCACTTGCGCACCGCGACCGGGTCGGACCAGCGCGCGCGGCAGGACCGACAGGTCCCGTTCCCGCCGCTTCACACTTGGTCCTTTGCCGGTCCCTCTTGCGCAGGTGCTGCCTCTTGTTGAGGGTGTAGCTTCGACATGACCGCTCGCAGGCACCGGTTCGTGCGAAAGGTTGCTCACGCTCCTTTGGCAAGGATTGCCAAGCCCCACGATCAGAGAGCCGCAATCATTTCTGGGTCGGCCCGCGCAATTGTAGAGGGATGGCACACCGTACGCAGCGGTAGCTGCATGGGATGGCAAAAAAGAGCGAAGAAACAGAGGTGTTGCTTAATCGAAGGGCCGAGCAATCAGGTGGTAGCCAAGGCGTAGGAGTATCCCGTCGCAGGCAGTCCCACCGTCTCAAACTGACCGGCCATGTTGCCCGGCGAAAGTCGCTTCCTATCGGCATCACATGGGATACAGACCTTCCCGGCTTCGGACTTCGCAAGCGAAAGTCAGGACATCTCACCTGGATCGTGAAGCACAGGCCGCGAGGCGTGCAGCGAATGGTGACGCTGGGAAGCGCGGGAGTGGCGGCAGGTGCGCTGGGCGCTCCCGCCGCGCGCGCTGCCGCGCGCAGATTGCTCATCGAAGCAACGCTTGCCGATCTTCCCACCGTCCCGGAGAGGCAGAAGGCTCCGCTCTTCGCAGAGTTCGCTGAGGAGTTTTGGCTCGACTATTCGCCGCATTGGAAGCATTCAACGCGCGACGCATCGCGGGCTTACATCGACAAGCGGCTGATCCCACGGTTTGGGACGCTTTGTGTTGATGCGATTGAACGCGCGGACATCAATCGTTGGCGAGACAGCATGGCTGACGTGGGAGGAGCCTTCAATCGAAGCATCCCGGTCATGTCGGTTATGATGCAATATGCCGAGAAACTCGGCTATCGCGAGAAGAACACCAACCCGTGCTGCGGTGTCTCTCGTTTCAAGCGGGACTTGCCGGAACGATATCTTTCAGCCGATGAATATCGAAGAGTCGGTAAGGTGCTGGCAGAACACGACGGTGCCAATCAGTACGTAGTCCCAGCTCTCCTTATGCTAATCTATACCGGCGCACGGGTTTCAGAGATTGCGACACTGCGCTGGCGCTACGTCCAGTTGCCGCGCCTCGCATTGCCTGACAGCAAGACGGGGCCGAAGACGATCTACCTCAACCCGCAGGCAATCGCTGTGCTCGATGCGCTGCGACGGCGCGGAGACGATCAGCTCGTGTTCCCGGCAATGTATCGTGAGGTGCCGATCAACCTGGGCCAGCACTGGGAGAAGATCAGGCGCAAGGCTGCCTTGCCCGATGTGCGCCTACACGACTTGCGGCACAGCTTCGCCTCGGTGGCCATCTCGAAAGGCATTCCGCTCGCGACCATTGGCAAGCTGCTCGGCCATGCGCTTCCTGAAACGACAGCCCGATATGCGCACCTCGCCGACGAGGTGATTTTTGAAAGCGCCGACCGCATCTGTTCCAGCCTCGCAAACTCGATGGGGATGACCGCATGACTAGCTATGATCTCAAGCGCATCCTTGCCGAGGAGCTGGCGCGCATCGTTCCGGGTGATGCTGGAAAGCGCCGCACGAAGTTCGACTACGTCCTTCCTGGTTTTGGTGAGCGTATCCATCCATCAGGCAAGAAGAGTTACGTTCTTCAGCGCACAATGGGCGGCAAGCAAAGACTCATCACCATAGGCGATGCTGCTATTCTGACCGAGCGGGTCGCCAAGGATGTTGCACGTCGTCTCATCTTGAGGGTCGAACTGGGCCAGAATCCGGCGGACAAGAAGCAACGCGGGAAGAAGACGCCGACCTATGTTTCCTTTCTCCGGCACTATTGGGAAGTGGCAGCTCCGACCTGGAAGCCATCCACTCTTGAGATACATGACATCTACCGGCGAACGCACTTGGAACATGCGTTCGCCGGAAAGTTCATCGACGAGATCAGCCATGCTGATGCCGTGCGCTGGCACGCGACGCTAACGCGCTCGGCAGGACCGGGCGCGGCCAACCGCGCGATGGAAATCCTAAAAGCGATGTTCGGGAAGGCCGAAGCATGGGGCTATCTACCAGAGCACTCCAACCCTTTTCGCGGTGTGAAGCGCAACAAGGGGCGGAAGATCGAACGCTTCTTGAGCCAAGACGAGATGACACGTCTTGGAGATGCGCTAGCACGGCATCGTGCGGACAGGCCTAACGAGGTTGCGGTAATCTCGCTACTCGCTTTGACTGGGTGTCGGCGCGGCGAGATTCTCAATCTCACTTGGGCCGAGGTTCAGGGCCGTAAGCTCAAGCTGACCGATTCAAAGACTGGGCCACGTGTCGTATGGCTTGGCAAAGAGGCGAGGGCAGTCATTGATCGCTTGCCGCGCCGAAGGAGCCATGAGCGCGTCTTCCAGTTCGATGTGCTGCCCGTCTCTGCAATCGACTGGTTCTGGCGCATGCTGAGGGTCGAAGCGGGCATCGAGGACGTGAGATTACACGACCTGCGGCACAACTACGCGAGCCTCGCTGCTCGTTCATCCGAGACACTGCCCATGATTGGGCGCTTGCTGGGCCACAACAACTCTTCAACAACCGCACGTTACGCTCATTTGGATGACGCGCATCTACTTTTGATGTCAGACCTGATCGGAAGTGAGATTGGCGGGAGGATTGCTTTCCAACCTCAATCTCGACAATGACAGGTTCTCAAGAGCAACCGTGCGAGCAGCGACCGTGTGGATAACCTCGAATGCAAAGATTCTGGCTGCTGAGTCGAATCACGGAATATGCTTTAGTCACCAAGGAGATGCTGGCGCATCTATTGCTGAATTAGAAAGACTAGAAATAGCAGATGAATGCGGTCGAAATTGAAGAAGCGATATCGGAGCTAGCGGAACAGCCTTTTGACAAGACTGAATTCCCCTTCCAATTCCTTGCTGCATTCGGAAATAAAGCCACTACCGTTAAGCGCCTTCGCTCAGGCGCGTCGAATAGTTCCGACCTTGAGGGCGGGGTGCTACAGCGCAACAATATTCACATTGCGACATGCGAACTTGGCGAGGTAGACGCGACACTTCAGGCGTTACGGCAAAGCCCCCAGACGGCGAGTGCTCGTGCCAAGTTCATTCTCGCAACCGACGGCGAGACGCTCCAAGCCGAAGAGGTAGGAAGCGACGAAGCGCCTATCGCTTGCGAATACGCAGACTTCCCCAACCATTTCGGTTTCCTACTCCCGCTCGCTGGCATCACAACGGTCAAGCAAATCCGCGAGAGTTCATTCGACATCAAGGCAACCGGACGGCTCAACCGTCTCTACGTGGAGCTGCTGAAAGACAATCCCGATTGGGACACAGACGAGCGCCGCCCTGACATGAATCATTTCATGGCACGTCTTATCTTTTGCTTTTTCGCCGAGGACACTGACATCTTCGAGGGCGAACACCTTTTTACGCGCACCATCGAGCAAATGAGTGAGCGAGACTCTTCCAACACCCATGAGGTGATCGGCGGAATTTTCCGTGCGATGGACTGCGAGCGTGCTGAGCGAGAGGCCAACGAAATACCGCGCTACGCAAACCAATTTCCGTATGTGAACGGTGAGCTGTTTTCAGGAAGCACGGAAGTCCCGATCTTCAGCAAGATTGCACGTTCCTACCTAATCAATATCGGCAATCTTGATTGGAAAAAGATTAACCCCGATATTTTCGGGAGCATGATCCAGGCCGTCGCGGACGATGAAGAACGCGGCGCATTGGGGATGCACTACACGAGCGTCCCGAACATTTTGAAGGTACTCAATCCCCTTTTTCTCGATGACCTTCGTGAAAAGTTAGAAGACGCGGCCAACAGCCCAATCAAATTGCTCAACCTTAGAAAGCGCATGTCGAAAATTAGGGTCTTCGATCCAGCATGCGGATCAGGCAATTTTCTAGTGATTGCCTATAAGGAAATGCGCGCGATTGAGGCCGAGATTAACAAACTACGAGACGAAATTGATTTACGCACAGAGATCCCGCTCACAAATTTTCGCGGGATAGAGTTGCGCGATTTTCCTGCCGAGATTGCACGATTGGCGCTCATAATTGCCGAGTACCAGTGCGACGTTCTTTACCGTGGGCAAAAAGAGGCTCTCGCTGAGTTTCTTCCTCTGGATGCTCAGAACTGGATCACTTGTGGAAACGCTCTACGCCTTGACTGGCTGAGTATTTGCCCTCCAACCGGCACTGGCGTGAAGCACACCTCAGATGACCTTTTTCATACCCCACTAGATCAGGCTCAAATCGATTTCGAGAATGAGGGCGGTGAAACCTATATCTGTGGGAACCCACCGTATCGCGGGAGTAAATGGCAGGATGAGGAGCAAAAGAACGACCTTGCTAAAGCTTGGTCCGATCACCCGAAGTTAGCAAAGACGACCGACTTCGTATCCGGATGGTTAGGAGCCTATCTCAGATATGCGAAAAGCGTACCTGACGTGATGGCCGCATTCGTGACGACCAACAGTATCTGCCAAGGCCAGCAGGCGTCTGAGATTTGGCCCGTCATGAGCAAAGGTGGTCAAGAAATCGCCTTCGCGCACACACCGTTTACATGGAAAAACCTTGCGAGCCACAACGCTGGGGTGACTGTGATAATTATCGGCTTGTCTGCAAAATCAAACAGAAAAAAGCACCTTTTCAGCCCCGGCGATTTGGTCCGCGAATGCGATGCCATCGGGCCCTATCTGGTCCCGAACATGTCTGACACTATCTCGAAGGTAGCTACGCCCCTAGGCCCGCAGTCTCCAATGCTGTTTGGCAACATGCCTCGAGATGGAGGTCATTTATTCCTTACGACCGCCGAGGCAGAGCAGCTTCGCGCTGATCCGAATGCGAAACGCTTCGTGCGCAAATTCCTTGGTTCCGCCGAGCTGATCAACGGGAAAATTAGGCACTGCATCTGGATCAATGGCGACGAGGTTGATTTAGCCAGACAAAGCGACTTCATTGCGCAGCGACTTGAGCTGGTCGCAGAAAATAGACGTCAGTCGCCAGCGAAGTCGACACAGCTTTTTGCGGAATCGCCTCACCGCTTTGTGCAGATTGCAGGTGCGGCACGACATTCTGCAATTGTTGTGCCTCGCGTTTCGTCTGAGAATCGCGACTACTTACCGGTCGATCTCGTTACGGCCGATTACATCATTGGGGACAGAAACTTTGCGCTCTACGATGCTCCCCTTTGGAATTTGGCTCTAATTGCGTCCAGACTTCATTGGGTTTGGATTGGAACGGTTTGCGTGCGCATGCGCAGCGATTTTTCATACTCAAATACTCTCGGGTGGAATACTTTTCCAGTTCCTGTGCTTACAGATAAAAACCGTGATGATCTGATAAGAACTGCAAAAGAAATCCTCACTTCTCGCGAGCGACACTTTCCAAGCACGATTGCTGATCTGTATGAGCAAGGGAAGATGCCTGAGAACTTGCTTTTGGCGCATCAGGCTAATGACGAGGCTGTAGAACGGATATTTTTCGGTCGGAGAATGCGTAATGACACAGACCGACTTGAGAACTTGTTCTCTCTATATCGTAAGGTTGTGTAGTTATGAATGGATTTGCCCATGACCACACCGGTGGAATTACGACACTGTCGGAAATCCTGAGACTGAGAGAGGAACTTTCTCCTGACAGAGTCTTCGGTTGCTACGCGTATGCAACACAGTCTGGTTTCCGAACCTTTGAACTAGGTGTGGGAGAAGATTTTTGGGACTCCACTACATCACGTTGGCTCTTCGGAATTGACTATGGAAGGTCCGATCCTCGTGCTCTCGAGGCAATAGCTGACAGAGCAAACGCAGAGATTAGGATTTTTGACGGCCAGTATGTGGTTGATAGCGAAGGCTTTGCGCCACGCCGAGACTATCATGCCAAATCAATGATATTGGAGAATTCAACTCAGCATTCCCATGGCTTGGTGCTTGGGTCTGGGAACTTCTCATACAATGGCCTTTGGCGGAGTGTTGAGGCAGGAGCATCATTCATCGCTCTAAATCAAGCGCAGATGAACGCTTATGTTCAGCCCGTAGCCTCAGTATTTGAAGACCATTGGAACGGCGCTACCCCTTTGGATACCATATTGCCTTCCTACCAAAGCCGAAGGGCAGAGCTGGTTTCCAACAAAGATGAGAACCGACCGGACGAGACCCACGCCCCATCTAAGGGTTTTTGGATTGAGGCTGGCTACGTCACTAAGAATCGAGGTGACCACAGGCCTGGCAACCAGATTTTCGCTCCAAACGGATTCCGTGACTTTTTCGGTTTCGGCGCTGCCATCGGCAATTCGACGCTCATTGGTCAGATCAATTTTTTGACTGAGATCGGTCCCAAGGTGGTGAAGAACTACCGGGAGAATGACAACACGATGGAGAAGCTAACGCTGCCCATGCCCGAAGACCACGGCTTTGGGGTCTATGACGGTAAGGTGCTCATATTCGAACCACAGGGCAGCGAGTTCCTTTTAAGGGCGGTTGAGGCTGAAGAGTTCGATTTAGTTTATGGGCACCGGCTCGCAAATGTTCAGACGATGGGTGGCGGCAGGCGTTTCGGGGAGTTGGTTTAGTTATGGTGGGAGGCCCAACGATCTCGAAAAACCATGGTCAGCTCGACGCTTCGCCAAAGTCGATAGAGCTGTTCATGCGTGAGATGCAGTCCCGTTTCGACCTTAGTCTCCCCAAGCTTCTCCTGACTATTGGCGAGAAGGAAGCTGCATGAGCCATCCAATTAAACCGCTGGCCCTGCGCAAAATTGACTATGGTAAGCTCAATTCGCGCCAGAAAGAGACTTACAACTTTCACAGGATTGCAGCCCGACTCGCAGAGTACGGCTATAACAGCATCCTCCTCTCAGACGATTGGCTCGGTGCAGATTTCATCGCCTACCACAATGATGGCGAGCGCTTTTACCGAATCCAACTGAAGGGGCGTATGACCATTGACCGGAAGTATCTTGGTCGCGACCTCTACATCGCATTCATCCATGCCGATCGAGTATACGTCTATCCACACGACGAAATGGCTGATCGTATTGATGCTGTTGGGCGTATCAATGAGTCGGAATCGTGGAGTAAACACCGATCCTATTCTTGGCCATCGCCACCCGCATGGCTGCGCGAGCAACTCACCGAATTTGAGGTAGCATGACTAAACAATCCGTCCCCTCGGTATCAGTAACCTATGCCCAGACCGGCGCTTCGACCAAGTCGAACGAGCTGGGCATGAGGGCGATGCAAGAGAGGGCATACGAGAAGCGCGGCGAGCAATATCTCCTCATTAAATCACCGCCCGCGTCGGGCAAAAGCCGAGCGCTCATGTTCATTGCCCTCGACAAATTGCACAATCAGGACTTGAAGCAGGCCATCATCACCGTCCCTGAAAAGTCGATCGGGTCGAGCTTTGCCGACGAACCCCTCAGCAAGTTTGGATTCTGGGCAGATTGGAAGGTCGAACCCCAATGGAATCTCTGCAACGCTCCTGGCACAGAAGGCAGTAAAGCAGATTCAGTTGGAGCATTCCTGAAAAGCGATGCCCGAGTGCTGGTCTGTCCGCACGCTACATTCCGCAACGCGGTAGAGAAGTTCGGCGTTGAGGCATTCGACAATCGGTTGATTGCCGTGGACGAGTTTCACCACGTCTCAGCCAACCCCGACAACAAGCTTGGCGCTCAGCTCGCTGAGCTAATCGAGCGCGACAAGGTTCACGTTGTTGCGATGACAGGCTCATACTTCCGTGGCGATGCCGAGGCGGTTCTCGCTCCGCAAGACGAAGCCAAGTTCGATAGCGTCACCTACACCTACTATGAGCAGCTCAACGGCTACAAATGGCTGAAAACACTCGATATCGGCTATTTCTTCTACTCAGGCTCCTACGCCGATGACATCCTGAAGGTTCTCGATCCTGACGAGAAGACCATCATTCACATCCCGAGCGTCAATTCTCGCGAGAGCACCAAGGACAAACACCGCGAAGTCGAGCACATCATCGACGAGCTTGGCGAGTGGAAAGGAACCGATCCCAAGACAGGCTTCCAGCTCGTCCATACCTCAGACGGCAAGGTTCTAAAGATTGCTGACCTTGTCGATGACAGCGACCAAGGCCAGCGGTCCAAAGTGCTCGCGGCGCTCAAAGACCCCGCGCAGAAAAACAATCGCGATAACGTCGATATCATCATCGCTCTCGGCATGGCGAAGGAAGGCTTCGACTGGATTTGGTGCGAGCATGCTTTGACGGTTGGATATCGCGCCAGCCTGACCGAGATTGTTCAAATCATCGGGCGAGCAACGCGCGATGCCGAAGGGAAAACCCGCGCTCGTTTCACCAATCTGATTGCTGAGCCCGACGCTTCGGAAGAGGCAGTGACGGAAGCCGTCAACGATACGCTGAAAGCTATCGCTGCCAGCCTTTTGATGGAGCAGGTTCTAGCCCCACGATTCGAGTTCAAGCCGAAGAAGCCCACCAACGTCGCGACCGAAGGCTTCGACTATGGGGAGGGCGGCTACGATCCCGATGACTGCAATGTCGGATTCAACGAAGAGCGCGGAACATTCCAAATCGAGATAAAAGGCCTCGCCGAGCCAAAATCCGAAGAGGCCGAACGCATTTGCCGAGAAGACCTCAACGAGGTCATCACGGCTTTCGTCCAGGACAAATCCTCGATTGAACGCGGACTCTTTGATGAGGAGCTTGTGCCCGAAGAGCTCACTCAGGTTCGCATGGGCAAGATTATCAAGGCCAAGTTTCCCGAACTTGATGACGAGGATCAGGAGGCCGTTCGCCAGCACGCTATCGCAGCTCTTAATCTCACTCAGAAGGCCAAGGAAATCGCCGTCGGCGGTGACAACGAGGAGAAAGGTAATACGGCTCTCATTGATGGCGTGCGCAAATACGCGATGGACGTGCGAGAACTCGACATCGACCTCATCGACCGCATCAATCCTTTCGGAGAAGCATACGCTATTCTTGCTAAGACGATGAGCGAGGATAGCCTGAAGCAGGTTGCCTCAATCATCTCTGGCAAGCGGGTCAATTTGACTCCTGAGGAGGCTCGCGACCTTGCCAAACGCGCACTGAAGTTCAAACAGGAACGCGGACGCTTGCCCTCGATCACCTCAGCGGATGCTTGGGAAAAGAGAATGGCAGAAGGCGTTGCCTTCCTTGCGCGCATGAAAGCCGAGGCTGCCAATGGCTAATTTCACGCAGGAAGACGATGACCTCCTCGAAGAGCTAGGCGTTGAGGTAGAAGCCAAAAAGGTTGCCACTCGCACTCCGCTCGAAGAACGCATCATCGCAGGCTTTGAGGAAATTCAGCGCTTCGTTGAAGAGCATGGCAAGCGCCCACAGCACGGCGAAGACAATGACATTTTCGAACGTCTGTATGCCGTCAGGTTAGAGCGCATCCGAGACCAAGAAGAGTGCCGTGCTCTTGTCGAGCCGATGGACCATCAAGGGTTGATCGACACCACCAACGTCGAGCAACCAGTCGAGGCTGACGAACTCGACGATGATGCACTTCTCGCTGAGCTAGGTGTGGAAGCCGAAACGGCAGACATCACTGAGCTTCGTCATGTCCGTTCTAGCGCTGAAAAACGTGCAGCCGAAGAAATTGCCAATCGCGACAAATGCGAGGACTTTGAGAAATTCCAGCCCCTCTTCGAGAAGGTCCAAAGGGAAATCAAAGACGGCATTCGCCAGACTCGCCCGTTCGTGAAAGATGCGGGCTTCCTGAAGGCTGACATCAAACAAGGTGAACTTTTCATCCTGGGTGGACAGACCGTTTACGTCGCCGAGGTGGGAGAAACTATTAAAGCGCCTAACGGTGAAACAGACGCTCGTCTTCGCGTCATCTATTCCAACGGAACCGAGAGCAATCTGTTGCTTCGCTCACTTCAAAGGGCGCTCTATAAAGACGAGGCAGGAAGGCGGATAACTGAACCTGTTGCCGGCCCACTCTTTACCGACAACGAAGACGACGATGACCAGGCGAGCGGCACGATCTATGTGCTGCGCAGCAAGTCCGATCATCCGACCGTTGCGGCACATCGCGAAGTGCTTCACAAAATCGGGGTAACGAGCGGAAAGGTTGAGCGCCGCATTGCGAATGCCAAGATCGACCCGACCTTTCTCATGGCCGATGTCGAGATCGTCGCGACTTACGAGCTATTCAATATCAATCGGACCAAGCTTGAAAGCGTCATCCATCGGGTGTTCGGTGCCGCAAAACTCGACATCGAAATCAAGGACCGTTTCGGTAAACCTGTTGTGCCGAAGGAGTGGTTCCTAGTCCCTCGGTTCGTGATTGATGAAGCCGTGGCGCGCATCAAAGATGGGACGATCACTGAGTTCGTTTACGACCCCACTTCAGCCAGCCTGAAGGAAAGAACGGATCGCCCATGAGCAACATCAATATCAAGCGATTGGTCGAGAACATCCGCTCTGGCACGAATGTTTACACGCCCCTTGTGGAATTGGTGGTCAATGCGATCCAAGCCATTGATGAACGCAAGAATGGCGAGGGATTGGTAGAAATTCAGATTAAACGTGACGGGCAAGAGGATCTGATTGAAGGCGTTCGTGGCGTTGATGGCTTTATCGTTTCTGACAACGGAATCGGCTTCACTCAAAACAATCGCGACGCATTTGATACCGTCTATACGGAAAAAAAAGTCGCCGACGGTGGAAAGGGTTTCGGGCGTTTCACTTGTCTCAAGTACTTTGACAAGATGTCAGTTCGAAGCATTTTTCTCGACGACGAGACCCCGAAGCAGCGCTCGTTTCTTATGGGTCTCGATACCGACATCATAATTCAGGAAAAAGTGGAAACGGTGGACGCCAGAGACACTGGTTCGACCGTTGAGATATCCGGAATTAAATCAGTCAAGTTCCCCGACAAACGCATTGATACGATCAGCAAAGCCATCGTCGAGCGGTTGCTTCCCTACTTCGTTGACGCAGAGAAGCCGTGTCCGCGTGTAGTTATTCGTGATGAGGGCGCAGCTGTCCCACCTGTATCGCTCAACGACTATCTCGGGAAAGAGAACAGCCAAATTGTCGAGATGCCGATCAAGGATAACAGTTTCACTTTGTCATCGAATGGCGAAGACATGGAGTTTCACGTCCGCGTCTTCAAATTCTACTCACCGCGAGCAGCGCGTAGCAAGATAAGTCTGGTAGCGCACCGTCGCGAAGTCACCGAAGTGATGTTGCAATCTCACGTCCCAGAATTCGCGGATGAGTTTTTCGAACCTTCCCCAGGAGAAGAGGAGGGAAAGGGGCGCAACTTCGTCATCAAAGCGTACGTTTTTGGTGACTACCTCAACGAGAATGTCTCACTGGAACGGGGGGAGTTTCGTTTTCAATCTGAAGCCGATCTGTTGAGCACGATCTCTCAAGGGGACATCGAGAAGAGAGCCGCAGAAATTGCGCAATCGGCCGTTGGCGATGAGATTGCCGAGAGGAAGAAGCGAAAGCAGGCTCGCATTGCTGAATACGTCGACAAGCAAGCCCCTTGGCATCGAACGCTAAGTACGGAAGCAGACTTCAGCGACCTTCCTATGCGACCTTCCAATGAGGAAATTGAGCTGCATTTCCAACGCAAGAAATTTGCAAAAGAGTTGGCGACGAGGGCGAAGGTTTCCGCCATCCTTCAAGCTGGTGATGGGGTAGCGCTAGATGACAAGATTTCCGAGGTCATCGATAGCATCTCGGAAACGAGCAAGAACGATCTCATTCACTATGTTTCCATGCGGAAGTGTGTGCTCGATATATTCGCCAAATCACTAGAAGCTGATGATGAAGGGAAGCATAAGTCAGAAGGCGAAGTGCATGATATCATCATGCAGCGCCGAAAGGATTCCGATGAAATCGACTTTCAGGCGCACAACCTTTGGATACTTGATGAGAGGCTAAATTTCTCGGCATATATCTCGTCGGAGAAGCCTATCAACGAGCCTAGGGGTGACCGGACCGACATCACGATCTTCAACAATCGAGTTGCATTTCGTGGTGACAACGAAGCAAGCAACCCTATCACAATTTTCGAGTTCAAGAAGCCGCAGCGCGACGATTTTGCGAACCCGTCTTCGAAAGATGACCCAGTTCAGCAGATAGTCCGATACGTGAATCAAATACGCGACGGGAAGTTCAAGACGCCACAGAATCGCGACATTTTGGTCAACACAAATACTCCCTTCTACGGATACGTGGTCTGCGATCTCACGAAGAAAGTTTCAGACTGGCTGGAGCGAGAAAAGGACTTCACGCCTATGCCTGATGGCTTGGGTTGGTTCCGCTGGTTCGGAAACATCAATCTCTATGTTGAAGTTCTAAGTTGGACCAAGCTGCTGCGCGATGCGGAGATGCGGAACAAGATATTCTTCGACAAGCTTGGCATCGAGTAGCTTCGCAGGTTTCCTGACAAGACTGTTCGAATTGCAGGCCTGCTCGCGCCCGGTAGGCCTTTCCCGAAGAGCGACCGAAATCAGTCCAGCTGTCCCTGAAAGTTGGCCCGATTGGTGAGGAATTGGTGGCAGAAGGGCACGCTTACAAAGCAGCAGCAGGAGCAAAACTGCCAAGCACTTAGGCGACTCTATTTGACCTGAAATCGGTCAAATTAGCACATCCAATCTCGGACGACTAAGGCTATTTGGTAGCCCGAAGGCAATCCGGAAGGAATCTCGGATCGTCTCAAGAATTCCCACCTGCTCCCGCTCCAAAAATAAGATATAAAATTCAGTGCATTGAACGGTTGCCCCAAGTTGCCGGAAACGCCCGCGCACTTTGGAACTTGACAGCACACCGTACGCAGCGGGTGCTGCAATGGAAGGCATTAAAATGCTTCGCGAATTCACGAAATCTCGCCGATGTCATCTTCTGTGCCGGATGCGGTCCAGTTGCTCGCTCGTCCGTGCCGAGTCGGCACAGATCCATCTAGCCTCCTGCAATTGTTTGTGAATTTTCCGTTTTCCTACACCCCGTGCTGCGGCCTAGAGTGGCACTTGCCTTTCGAAGGGTGAGCCAGGTTCTTTGAACACAAGGAACTTGGAAAAATGCAAAGACACCACCGGTTCGTGACCTATGTCACGCCCCTGATCGCCGAATGGATCAGGAAACAAGCAGACGAGCGCAGGGTCAGCGCGAGTATCGTTGTTTGCGATTGCATCTTCGATGCCTGGCAGCGCGCGACCGAAGCTGACCTGAGGACTCCGGCGACCGATCCGGTCCGCCAGAACATCTTCATCACGGTCGCATTGGATGCGCTGCTTACGCATCATCCCGACACTACCTTGCGTGATAAAACCGTCGCTGCCTACCAGCGCCGGCTGGAGCGCCTCGGTATCGTTGCACCCCGACCCATGGGAGGCGACGATGAAGCATAATCTCGTCAACTTCACCCGCGGCAGCCAGCTCCTCGGGCATTTCGGCTTCATGTTTGCGGCGGGCCTCAAAGGGCCCCTGATCGTGACACTCTTGGTCGTTCTCGGGCTGGTCTATTGGGACGTAAGCAGCGCGCTAGATGACTATCAGGTCTACCTCCTGTGGATGCATGCCTATGCCTCTGGCTATGCCTTCATGGAGTTCGATCCAGACAAGCTTGTGAACCTCAAGCTGGCCGATGGGAGCCTCGTCGCATTTCCCATTTCCGTGGTGACCGATTACCCGCCGATGCGCGAAGCGGTCGCGCTTTTCCAGAGCGCGGTCATCAGCGCTTTGTGGCTTGCAGGGTTCATTCTTGCGCCGCTCTTCGCGCTTTTCTGGTGGGTTGCCGAACGCTTCGGCGAGAAGTCGAAACAGAAGAAGCATGTGCGCGGGGCGGAGCTTGCTACCTTGCGTGGACTTGACCGGGAGATCGCCGCGCACAACCGCAATGCCCGTGCCCGCGAGTATGGCGATGCGTTGGGCTGGCGCTGGCGTCTGGCCGGGTCGGCTTCGCTGCGGGATGCGGGCTTCTATTCTCCAGCGCATCTGGCAGGGGTCAGCTGGCCTTGGCGCCTCGAGCAGAGCCACGCGATGCTTGTTGGCACAACCGGGACAGGCAAGACCGTCGTCCTAACCGAGCTTACCAGGGAGATCCGTGAACGGGGCGAACGTGCGGTCATTTTCGATCTTACTGGGGCCTTTGTCGAAACCTTCTACGATCCCAAACGCGACATCATTCTCAACCCGCTCGACGCGCGTTGCCCCGCCTGGAGCGTGTTCAACGATTGCTCCACGCGTGCCGAATTCCATGCCGCAGCGGAGTCCCTCGTCCCGCACGATGGGGGCGGCGCCGAACAGTTCTGGGTGCTCGCCGCGCGCACGCTGTTCGTCGAGACCTGTCTCAAGCTCGCCGAAGCAGGGCGGGGCACCAACGCCGCGCTCGCCCACGAACTCATGAACGCCGATCTCTCCGATCTGCACCGTCTCGTCGAAGATACCATGGCCGGTCCCATCAGCACGCCGAGCGCGGCGCGCATGGCGGAATCGGTGCGTGCAGTGTTCAATGTCAACGCCAAGGCGCTCCAGATGCTGCCCGAAGACGGGACGCCCTTTTCGGTCCGCGAGTGGGTCAACGGGGCAGGTGAACCGCGCTCTATCCTGTTTCTGTCCGCGCGCTACATCGACATGAGCGTGCTCTCGCAGCTGCTCACCCTGTGGCTCGACACCGCGATCATTACGCTGATGGCGGGCCAGCGCTCGCGGGACATCAGGCTCTGGTTCCTGATCGACGAACTTGGCGCGCTGCATCGCCTGCCTTCGCTCGAGAAGGGCCTCCAGACCGCGCGCAATTTCGGGGGCGCGATCGTCACCGGGATCCATGCCTTTGCCAAGCTCAAGGATGTCTACGGCGAGAACATGGCCATGACCCTGTCCTCGCTTGCCCGAACCAAGCTGATCCTCGGCACAGCAGACCGCGAGACCGCCACCTGGTGTTCCGATATTATCGGCCACCGCGAGGTTCGCGAGATGGAGGAAGGATACAGCTACGGCTACAACAATGCGCGCGATGCGGTCAGCCTGACGCCCCGGCGCCAGGTCGTCCCACTGCTGCTTCCCGACGAGCTGATGAAGCTCAAGAACCTACATGGTTTCATCAAGTTTCCCGAAGGATTTCCGGCGGCACCCGTGGTCCTCGAACCGCGCAACTGGCCTCGGGTGGCCGAAGGCTTCATTCCCCGGGATATGCCTAAGCTACCACCACAGGCCCGCCACGGTGATGACAAAGAAGGAGCAGGTGGCGGTGCCGGAGCAGCCTCTGAAACAGGCGACAATGATGGTGATCCTCGACGGTTGAGGGTCGCGCACGATCGCTCCGACAGCGCTGAAAAGAAAGCCGACCAGGAAGACAAAAAGGAACTGCGCCGGACCCGTCGCAGCAACAAGGGCGATCAGGCTCGACCGGACCAGACAAGGAAGCGTCGCGATCCGAATGCGCAAGAGGAAAGGGGGACATCAGACCCTCAGCGGCCGGCTCAATCCGACCTTCCTCTGTCTTCGAAAGCCGAGGAGCAACGCGGCAAGGAGCAACGGGATGCACCTTCAGCGAGGTCTGACATTCCCGATCCCGCAGCGCATCAGCGAGCACAGGTCGCGCGCGGCAAGGCCGACCAGAGGCTCCAGGAAGAGCAGCAGAAGTCGCTTCTTGGCGGTGCAGCGAAGCAGGGCCGCGATGCCGATCAGGGGCAGGACCATGGTCACGATTACGGGGACTTCGATCCGGATATGTGACGCTCAACCGGGGAGGGGACGAGGGCCAAGAGAAAGTGATCCCAGCCCATGCTTTCCGTCGCCAATGTCCGCTCGCCATCGGCGGCGGCAAGCTACTTCGCTTCGGACAATTACTACGCGAGCGCCGATGCCGACCGCTCGGGCCGGTGGGTCGGCGAGGGTGCAAGGCGCCTTGGTCTCGACGGCAAGGTCGAGACCGCAGTGTTCGACGCGCTGCTGCGCGGAGAGCTGCCCGACGGCAGCAGTGTCGGCAATCCCGGGCAGGCACACCGCCCAGGTACAGACCTCACCTTCTCCGTTCCCAAGAGCTGGTCGCTGCTGGCGCTCGTCGGGAAGGACGAGCGGATCATCCCTGCCTATCGCGAAGCCGTCCTCGAAGCGCTGCACTGGGCTGAGAAGAATGCGGCCGAGACCCGGATGGTGGAGAAAGGCAAGATCGTAACGCAGGCCACCGGAAACCTTGCGATCGGCCTGTTCCAGCACGACACCAACCGCAACCAGGAGCCGAACCTCCATTTCCATGCGGTGATCGCCAATGTCACGCAAGGCAAGGACGGGAAGTGGCGTACGCTCAAGAACGACCGGCTCTGGCAGCTCAACACCACGCTCAATTCTATCGCGATGGCGCGCTTTCGCGTCGCGGTCGAGAAGCTTGGCTATGAGCCGGGACCGACCCTCAAGCATGGCAATTTCGAGGCGCGCGGTATCACCCGCGAACAGGTCATGGCGTTCTCGAGCCGCCGCCAGGAAGTACTCGATGCACGGCGCGGTTCTGGTCTTGAAGCGGGCCGCATTGCCGCGCTCGATACGCGCGCGAGCAAGGACGGGATCGAGGACCGCGAGGCCCTCGGCATGCAATGGAGCGAAACCGCGAAATCGATCGGGTTGGACCTCGCGCCCTTGGTCGAGCGGGCGCAGACCCGCACACTGAAACAGTCGATCGAAACTGGCAGGTTCGGTTCGCTTGCCGAGCGCGGGCGCGCATGGCTGGGACGTTTCGCCGCGCATGTCAGGGGCGATCCGGCCGATCCGTTCGTGCCCAAATCGGTCCTCAGGCAGGGCCGTGAGACGATCGCAGCTGCGCAGGCCGTCGCTTCGGCGGTGCGTCATCTTTCGCAGCGCGAGGCTGCCTTCGAGCGCACCGCGCTCTACAAGGCTGCGCTCGATTTCGGGTTGCCAGCGACGATTGCCGATATTGAAAGACGGACCCGCGCCTTGGTGCGCTCCGGCGACCTGATAGCGGGCAAGGGAGACCACAGGGGCTGGCTCGCCTCGCGTGACGCGGTGCTGACCGAGCAAAGGATCATGTCCGAGGTTGCCGCCGGCAAGGGTGCGAGCTCATCTGCAGTTGAGCCGGGAAGCGCTACTGATCGTGTCCAGACCGCTGCAATGGCAGGGCAGGGGTTCTGCCTCAACGAGGGCCAGCTCGGAGCGGCGAAGCTGATCCTGACGTCAGAGGATCGAACGATCGCGGTCCAGGGAATTGCCGGTGCCGGCAAGAGCAGCGTTCTGAAGCCAGTCGCCGAGGTGCTGCGCGACGAGGGCCACCCGGTCATTGGCCTCGCGATCCAGAACACGCTCGTCCAGATGCTCGAACGCGACACCGGCATCGGCTCGCAGACGCTGGCACGCTTTCTTGGTGGCTGGAACAAGCTGCTCGACGATCCCGGCAACGCGGCGCTGCGTTTGGAGGCCAAGGCGGCGCTGAAGGACCATGTGCTCGTGCTCGACGAGGCTTCGATGGTCTCGAACGAGGACAAGGAAAAGCTCGTCCGCCTTGCCAATCTTGCTGGCGTTCACCGCCTGGTCCTGATGGGGGACCGCAAGCAGCTCGGCGCAGTCGATGCGGGCAAACCCTTCGCGCTGCTGCAGCGGACGGGCATGGCGAGCGCTGAAATGGCGACCAACCTGCGCGCCCGCGATCCAGTCATCCGCGAGGCGCAGGCGGCAGCACAGGCGGGTGATGTACGCACGGCGCTGCGTCACCTGCAGCCGCACACGGTCGAGGCCAAGGGCGATGGCGCGCTGGTCGCTGCTGATACCTGGTTGGCGCTCGACAAGGACGACCGCGCGCGGACATCGATCTACGCCTCGGGCCGCGCCATCCGCTCTGCGGTCAATGCTGCCGTCCAGCAGGGACTTCTCGCCAATGGCGAGATCGGACCGGGCAAGGCCGAGCTTGGAGTGCTCGATCGCGTCAACACGACCCGCGAAGAACTGCGACATCTGTCAGCCTACCAGCCTGGTCGGGTGCTCGAGGTCTCGAGAAAGCAACAGGCCCTGGGACTGTCAGCGGGCGAGTATCGTGTCCTGGGACAGGACCGGAAGGGCAGGCAGGTCGAAGTCGCGGACAAGCGCGGCAAGCGGTTCGCGTTCGATCCTGCGCGGATCAGGGCAGGGAAGGGCGACCAGAATCTCGTCTTGCATGAGCCGAGGAAGCTCGAAATCCATGAAGGCGACCGGATCCGCTGGACCCGCAACGATCACCGGCGCGGCCTGTTCAATGCCGACCAGGCCAGGGTGGTTGCCATTGCCGGCGGAAAGGTCACTTTCGAAACTTCAAGGGGAGACCAGGTCGAGCTCAAAAAGGACGATCCGATGCTGAAGCGGATCGATCTTGCCTATGCGCTGAACGCCCATATGGCGCAGGGTCTGACATCCGATCGCGGCATTGCAGTCATGGACAGCCGCGAGCGCAACCTGTCGAACCAGAAGACCTTCCTGGTGACGATCACGAGGCTTCGCGATCACCTGACGCTGGTTGTCGATAGTTCGGACAGGCTCGGAGCAGCCGTCGCACGCAACAAGGGCGAGAAGGCCTCGGCCCTCGAGGTCACCGCACAGTTGACCCCGCCAGAAAAGAAAAACGGCGAACTTGATCAGCTGAAACCGGAAGAGGTCAACAAGGCCGAAAAGGAACTCGCCCGAAGCAAGAGCAAGACACTGGACTTCGGGATTTGAAGGGCCGCTATGTGCCAGATTTTCTGACGAATTGGGCCAGGCAGTTGGTCCAGGTGGTGCTTACACGCGAACGGCCGGATTTCGGAACCGCTCTCAGATCGCGAGAGTCTTGCGATGCCTCTCAATCGCGCTTCGCACGTCATCGGGGAAGGGCAGGTGTCCGCTTTCGCTGCTCCAGGCGTCGTCGAACTGTGCAACGACATCCTTCGCTGTCGCGGTGATCAGCTTGGCAGGCAGCCTTGCCTTGTCGGCGATCGCCTCGAGTTCATCATAGGTATAGGACGCCCACTCGCGCGAGCTATGAAACTTGAGTGCAGCATCGTCGCCTGGGATATAGGCGAGCGTCGAAAGCAAGTCATAGGCAGGTGCCAGCAGCGCGTTACGCCGGTCCGGATAGATCAACGACCAGTTCTTGAGGTGCATGTCGCCATTCCCGATCAGCACCGAGTAGGTGAGCCGGCGGACGAATTCGACCACGCTTTGCTCGTCAGTTTCGATCGCCAGCACACTGAGGATCTGGCGGTAGCTCGCATTCTGGTATTTATCGTCTGCAAAGACACCGAACACCTGGGCGAAGTCTTCGGTGTGTACGGGTCCCTCTTCTCCCCGGTCGAAGCGCCGGATGGCAAAAGCGGACTCTCCGTAACGGGTGATACCTTCGGGTATGCCATCAATCTGATCGAGCGGAACAAGGTCGATTTCAGGAACGTCGATCCCGATCTTTGCCGCCAGTTTCATCGCTGCGAATTCTGCCTCGGGCACGTCCGGATGTCTGGCAGACGGGAGCTTGACGATCCAGTCGCCGCCGCTGCCCGTGACCGGGATCGTCAGCCCGCCATTCTTGCCCTGGGCTTTGATTGCCGAGAATTTGAGTTGCACGCCGGCAAGCGAGAAGCGCAGCGCGCGCTCTGCCTGCTTCCCCGCCGCTTCTTCATCTAGCTCGTCGGCCTCCGTTTCCTCGGCATCGACGGCGACGGCGCGCACTGCGCCGGGAAGATCGTGCCCGAGCTGTGCGAGAAGGTGGTACTCGCGCATGGCTTTCACGCCCGCGCGGCGGGCCAGGTAGTCGCGAAGCGTGCCTTCAGGAAGGAGGTTGGAGAAGAACGGCTCAATCTTCGTTCGATAGCTGCGTGTCTCGGCAATGATTTCGCCGTTCGCGTCCTTGTAGGCCAGCGACAGCGTTGGCCGATCCTGGTCGGCAAGGTAGACTTCGTCGAATGTGAAGATGCTCGCATCTCCATCGAGGCGCGCAATGGTTCCAACGCGCGTCTTACCCAGAAAGATATCGAGAGCAGCTGCGTCGATCATGTGGCGTCGTCCCCAAGGCGGTAAGCAGGCCGTCTTGAGGCACTGTCTTGACCGATTGCTTGAACCTGCGAGTTTCTGACGTGTTGGAGGGCACGCGTGGATGCTGCGATCTGTTGGGTGAGTTTCTTCCTTCCCTCTTGCTGCTCAAGCGCCCAGCCGAGATCCTGGAGATGCTTTTTCAGATGAGCGACGGGCTGCAAGGCCTGCTCGATGGCTTTGAGCGTTTCGGGAGTGAAATTAACGGCCTGGATATCCTTAAGTGCGCTTTGAAGCTCGGTCACTTCGGTGACGCTCGGATAGCTCTCCCGTACTCGCTCGGCGAACCGGTTGGTTTCGGCAATCGTTGCGAGCACTCGACTTGCCTCGCTTCTTTCGCGCTGTGAGCGAACTACGCCTTCGATCGCCGGTACGGTCCTTCGAGGCACTAGCTTCAGTTCGAGGTCGAGCGCGCGCGCTATTTCGACGAGGCTGGAAATCTGTAGGTCTACACTCCCGCCTTCGATTTTGGAGATATGGCTTTGAGGCAAGCCTACCCGTTCACCCAGCTGTTTCTGGGTAAAGCCTTTTGCTATCCGTGCCGCTTTGATGCTTGCGGCGATGTCCTCGATTGTCGTGCTCATAAATATGTTTCTACATATGCTGGCCTACGTCTATATGTTTTAGCATATACCATGATCGTTGAGAAAGGCAATAGAGATATGCAATGGCATATATACACTACCCATGATAGGCCATTGCATATCATGGGTAGTGTTTGCCGCGCATAAAGCGTGAGCCGTCGTCACTTCAAAGAGCCTTTTCCCGCTCTTTCGATGACAGAGCTTTCGCCCAGAGATCTGCCATTCAGTCAGGAAGGCCAACGGCGGCAATGCGCCCTAATCCCGGTCATTCGAGTAGTCACGATTTTCGCCCAAAAGCTGCCGTTGGTTCAGACTAGCGTCGATGGCAGCTATGCGCCCCAATAGCGGCCATAAAGTCAGGCCAGGACACGCTTGAAAGCTGCCGTTCCAAAGTTTCGTCTGATTGAGGGAAAATAAGCCTTCAATCGCAATAGGTCGAAAAATTTTCTTCGCGATGCGTCTTGGTCGCTGAAGTGAGGCGCATGAAATCCTCGTTAAGTTCGGCTTTGCCGTATCGTGACCGTGCACGAATTAAGTTGCTCCTTCATTATGACTTTCGGATGAGCACCACCCCAGCAATCACAAGCGCGCCGCCAGCCAGAAGCCAGGATTGATCGACAAGCAACGCGCTAGCTATGATCAATGCGGCAGCTAGAGGGCCTTTCAAGGACTGACGCTCATTGCGAAGTCCAGCGAGCTGCTCGATACTGAGCGGATCGAGCTGAACCGGCACATATCCTGACTTTGCGATCGAGTTCGCAGTGGCAAGTATGTCGGGCAAGGACGCCGACAAACCCAGCAGCTGACCGCGAAGTCTCTTCAAACCCGACCGAGCGCTGCCGAGCGAGAACCGCTCGGCGAGAAGCTCCGTGATGATCGGCCGGGTCTCTTCGGCGATGTTGTAGTCCGGTGCCAGCGATCGGACGAAGCCCTCTGCAGTCAACAAGGTACGCAGAAGAATGGCCAGATCAGGTGGCAGAACCAGTCGATAATCCCGCAACAGGTCGAAAGCGCGGGAAAAAATCTGCGAGAACTCGATGCCAGATAGCACGGTCCCCCTGAACTCTCCGATCAACTGATCCAGATCCACCGCGAGCGCATCGCGATCCACCTTCGGCTCCCCCGCCCATGCGAGCAGGACATTCGCGACATCGCTGGTTTCCTCACCAGCGATCGCAAGGACGAGGCGGACGATCTCGTCGCGCCTGGCCTTGGTGAGCGTCCCGACCGATCCAAAGTCGATGAAGCCGACATCCTGCTCGCCGATCATGAAGACGTTACCGGGATGGGGGTCGCCGTGAAATTCGCCGTTCAGGATGATCATCCGCAGGACAGCGTTGGCATAGCTTTTAGCGAAAGCCGCCACCCGCGGGTCGCCCGATGGGCTGCCCAGCGAAGACGCGGGCCTGCCGTACAGGCGTTCCTGAACGTTCACCCGCAGCCCGGTCAGTTCCCAATGGATGGCCGGGGACCTGACGCCGATGGTATCGAGATATGCGCCGATCCGCTCGCAGGCTCGGGATTCCGCAGCGAGGTCCATCTCCCAGGCAAGATTGCGGCCGAAGGTCCGCAGAAACTCGACTGGCCGGTAACGCGCGATGTCCGGCGACCGTGCTTCCACGATCCCGGCAAGGCGTATAAGGAGGCGCACATCAGCCTCCATCCGAGCGGCAGTGCCTGGCCGCCGAACCTTCACGATGACCTCGCTTCCGTCCCGCAGTCTGGCGGAATAGGTTTGCGCTATGGAGGCAGAGGCCAAAGGCTTTTCGTCGAACTGCGCAAAGTCGCTCCGCCAGTCCTCACCCCAGCTTGAAGCAAGTACGGGCTCGATATCTGCGAAGGGCACTGACGACACCTGATCGTGCAGGGTTGAGAATGCCGTGATCCAGTGTTCGGTAAACAGATCGCTTCGGGTGGCGAGGAGTTGCCCCAGCTTTATGCCGACTGGCCCGATGTCACGGAGGAACGCCACAACTGCAGCCGGATGAAATTCGCGAGGATCGATGACATTGCTCGAAGAGGGAATAAATCCGAGGGCTCCGGCGAGATTCTTCGCGCCGTGCCTCATTAGGATTTGGCCGATCTCCGCGGCGCGAGCGATGCTGCTGATAGGCTTTTCCGGGGGCGATGCCATGATTTTACTCAGCCTCGGCCCGGAGTTGGTCCAGATTTTCCGATACCCTTTCAAGAGTCTGCTGCAACGTTTGCTTCTCGTCGGCGGCAATGTCGCGCCAAAGCAGACCATGAAGCCTATCCGCGGAGCCTCTCAGTTCGGGCAGCAGATCGTCAAGCTGCTCCGTGAGGATGAGCTGCCACGCTCGCCGATCCGTCTCAGCTCGAAGCCTTTTCATCAGCCCGCGTGCGCAAAGACCTGCAACCGCCTGGCCGATGGTCGCCGATTCCAGTTCCAGTTTCTTGGCGATTTCAGCCTGCGTAAGGGCAGGATCGCGAAGAAGTTGTCCGATGATCCTCCACTGTGTCTGATTGAGACCGATCCTGGCGACCCTCGCATCGTACACTCTGCGCGCGCCGCGACTGATCTCGTCCATAAGATAGAGAATGCGGTCATCATCGGTGATGAACTTCTGCCGACGCTGAGACCGTGACATGGTATCTGGTTTTTCATCCATAGCGCTGTGTAGTCGGATAGCCTCGGATGCCCAAATGCAAACTGCTAAATGCCTTTACTATCTGACTCACGGCTCATAGGGCGCGAGACGCGTTCACCTTTTACTGAGGCTGCCGAAAGAGTCAGATGACCGATAACTCCAACCAACCGGAGCAGGAGGGCACAACCCCAACGAAACCGCAATCGCGGCGTGGCTTGCGCATCGTGCTAATCATCGTTGGTCTTGCCGTGCTGCTTGGCGGGATCTGGTGGTACTACCGGCACGTAACCTACGGACAGTACATGCAGACGACCGATAACGCCTATGTCGCTGCCGACAGCGTCGTTATCTCTTCCAAGGTAGCGGGATACGTCGAAGAGGTCTTCGTGGGGGAGAACGAGCAGGTTGCTCGCGGCGGAGCCCTCGTACAACTGGATCTGCGGGATTATCAGGCGCAAGCGCAACAGGCGCGCGCACAGATCGCTGCGACCCTGGCCGGTGCCGACACAATCCGTTCTCAGGTAGCCGAACAGGATGCAGCCATTCGCCAGGCGCGGGGCCAACTCGCCGCCGCGCGCGCAGCACTGGACCTCGCGAACGACCAGGTGGCGCGATATCGGCCCCTTGCCGCGACAGGAGCCGAACCGCGGGAAAAGCTAGACCAGTATGAGGCGCAGGCGCGGCAAGCGCGGGCCGAACTCGTCGCCGCGCAGGCAGCGGTGGCTGCCGCGACCGCGCGCCGAGGGACCCTGTTCGAGCAGATCAACCAGACCCAGGCGCAGGCGGACGCTGCTCGCGCTCAGCTGGAAACAGCCGACCTTACGGTTGAATCGACCTTGCTGCGCGCCAGCAAGGCCGGCCGCGTCGGCGATCTCTCGGTGAGGGTGGGCCAGTTCGTGCAACCGGGTCAACGTTTGATGACGGTGGTTCCGGTGAGGGCGATCTACGTGACGGCAAACTTCAAGGAAACGCAGGTCGGCCTGATCCGGGCCGGCCAAAGCGTCAGGCTCGAAGTTGACGCCCTACCCGACCTTGAGATCGCGGGGCGAGTGGTCAGCATATCGCCGGGAACGGGCGCGGAATTTTCCATCCTCCCCCCCGAAAATGCCACCGGCAACTTTACCAAGATCGTTCAACGGATACCCGTCCGCATCGGTATCGATGCTCCCCCTGAAGTGCGGCGTCTGCTCGTTCCCGGCATGTCGGTAGTGGCTACGGTCGACACCCGGAATGCTGCCGGCGAATTGGAAGAGATCTCGAGTCGGACTCAATGACCGAGATACTGGCAGCGCAGGACACTTCGATCGGGCCGGCCGGGGGCCGAAAGAACGCAGACGTGACTGCCTGGGTCGCTGTGGCCGCGGGCGCGCTTGGCGCCATGCTCGCGACGCTGGACATATCAATCGTCAATTCCGCACTCCCCGTCATTCAGGGCGAGATCGGTGCCACAGGCGCCGAAGGCACCTGGATTGCTACGTCATTTCTCGTTGCTGAAATCGTCGTCATTCCGCTGAGCGCTTGGCTCGAACGGCTGTTCGGTCTGCGAACCCTCCTCATCATCGCGGTTAGCGCGTTCACCGCATTTTCGGTGCTATGCGGGATTGCAACCGACCTTACGACCATGATCATCGGCCGAACGGGTCAGGGATTCACGGGCGGAGTCCTCATTCCGACCGCAATGACTATTGTGGCTAAACGATTACCGCCGCACCAACAGCCAATCGGAATGGCCCTGTTCGGCATGACTGTGGTTCTTGGCCCCGTGATGGGGCCATTGATCGGCGGCTGGCTGACCGAGAACCTGAGCTGGCACTATGCCTTTTTCGTCAATGTGCCAGTCTGCGCAATCCTGCTGCTCTTGCTGTTTATCGGGCTGCCTCACGAGAAGCCCAAGTGGGAATATCTCACGGACGCCGATTGGGCTGGCATTCTCGGGCTGATCCTCGGACTGGGCGGTCTGACTGTTGTACTCGAGGAAGGGCACCGTGAGGAATGGTTCGAGTCCTCACTCATTCGCTGGCTAACGGTGGTGACCATTATCGGCTTTGCCTGTTTGATTTACGGACAGGTGAAGGCACGCAAGCCAGTCTTGAAGTTGCAGCTCCTGTTCAATCGACAGTTCGCCAGCGTCGCGATCATGGCGCTCGCCCTGGGCATGGTGATGTATGGTTCGACCTATGTCATTCCGCAGTTTCTGGCGATCATCTCTGACTATAATGCTTTTCAGACGGGACTGGTCATCTTCTGGATGGGTGTCCCGGCCTTTCTCCTGATGCCGGTTCTGCCCCTGATGATCCGCAAGGTGGACATCCGCATTGCCGTCGGCACCGGAATGCTGCTGATGGCGATCAGCTGCTTTGTCAGCACGAGTCTGACCGCCGAATCCGGCGGCGCTGTCTTCACTGAAAGTCAGCTTATCCGCGGGGCCGGAATGATACTTGCGATGATGTTCCTGAATCAGGCAACGGTTGCGTCGGTGGCCAAGGAAGACGCGGGCGATGCCTCGGGCATTTTCAACGCGGCCCGCAATCTTGGCGGATCATTCGCCCTCTCGGCCCTCGCTTCGTTCCAGGACCAGCGAATTTGGCACCATACGAGGCGCATGGAAGAAACGCTGAATGCGAACAGCGTTTCGCTGCAGACCTATCTCGACGGACTGGCGCGAAGCTTGGGCGATATGGAACGAGCGATGGCGGCACTCGGCGGCACTCTCCAGCGCGAAGCGTTCATCATGACCTACAATGATGTCTTTCTGGTGATGGGACTTCTCACACTCGCGACAGTCCCGCTTGTTCTGTTCCTCAAGCCGCTTCCGGAAAATGTCTCCCTTTCGATGCACTGAGCCCGAGATTATGCGCCACTTGCTACCTCCGATTATCACTATCGCCTTGCTAGCTGGATGCACGGCTGGGCCCGATTATGCAGGCCCCCCGGAAGTTGTGTCAGCAGACACGGGCACTCGCTTTGTGCGCGCTGGCAGTGATGTGAGCGCATCTGATCCGGTTGTCGCTCAATGGTGGCTGCTGCTCGGCGATCCCGAGTTGACGCGGCTGGTGGAGGCTGCGCTGTCCGGCAACCCTTCGCTCGCCGCAGCGCAGGCGCGCATTGCCCAGGCACGGGCATCCATCAGGCAAGACCGTGCGGGTCGAATGCCATCGCTTGGGGCACAGGCCACCACCGTGCAGGGCCGGCTTCGTGGTCTCGACATTCAAGGCGGGGCGCCCCCCCCGTCAGAGCAAACCAATTCCGACGCAGAAACCGATGACTCGCTCAGCTTTTTCAATGTGGGCCTTAACGCCAACTGGGAGCTGGAGTTCGCCGGTGGCTCGCGCAGGCGCATTGAAGCCAGCAATGCCCAAGCTGCTGCAACCGTGGCCAATGCAGAGGACGCAAAGGTCCAGTTGACTGCCCAAGTGGCCAGCACCTACGTCAATTTGCGGGAGGCCCAATTCCGCGCAGAGCAATTTGAGGCGCAGATTTCGTTGCAGGAAGAGATCCTGGCGCTGACATACCAACGCTATCAGCACGGTGCATTGCCGCTTTTCCCGGTAGGCACCGCGAATGCCGAACTGGAGATGCTCAAGTCACAACTTGCCGAAGCTGAAGCGGATATCGCAGTCCTGTCTGATGCACTCGCTATACTGACCGGACAGGTGCCGGGATCAGTTGATGCAGCGCTCAGGACTGCGCATTCCATTCCCATGCCGCCAGAGCAGGTCGCGATCGGCGATCCGGCAAGCCTGGTGGCGCGTCGGCCTGACATAAGGGCGGCCGAACGGTCTCTTGCCGCGTCGACGGCGCGGATCGGGGTGGCCGAGGCGGCGCGGTTCCCGAAATTGTCCTTCACGGGGATCCTGGGCCTCGGCGGATCCTCGTTGGACGACGTTGTCGATGTCGGCGATTTCTCCGCACTCGCGATCCCACGCCTCCAGTGGAATTTTCTGGATTTCGGCAGGGTAGACGCTGCGATCGACCAAGCCGGGGCGGCGCGCAACGAAGCAGTCGCCAATTACCAGCAGACGGTGCTTCTGGCACTGCAAGACGCCGAACGTGCCTTGGCTCGCTTCGGCCAGCAGCGTGTGGCGCTCGCTGCCAGTATGCAAATCAAGAAGCAGGCTGACGGCGCGGCGGACCTGAACCGCCAACGTTTTGCCGCAGGAGCGATCTCGAAGGCTGACCTCAACCGGGCCCTGCGAGAACAGCAGCAGGCCTCAGCAGACCTCGTCCGGGCAAAAGGTGCCCTTACGCTGGCGTGGATCGCGCTGCAGAAGTCGCTGGGCCTTGGGTGGCAAGAGCCTGTTCGAGATCAATAGTCCCGCCGCGCTGATCAAGTGATCCGGTTGACGAGAAGTAGGCGCCCCTGCCGCTGGCGACCAACTTGTCGTCGGGCTCGAGAACCCGGGTTTCCGCCACCGAAATCTGTCGCCCGATCTTCACGATCTGTCCGTGAGCAGTGAGAGGTCCTGAGGTTGCAGGACGGTGGTAATCGACATGCAGATCGGCCGTCGCTCTCGCCGCGACGCCCCCGGCAAGCAGAGTATAAAGCCCGGTGAGGTCGACCAGTGAAGCCAGGATCCCTCCATGCGCCGACCCAATCATAGGGTTCGACACGATCTCTTCGCGCCATGGCATGGTGATCGCGATTCCCTGGTCGGAGCATGTTGCAATCTCCAGCCCAAGCCATCGATGAAACGGCGCGATATTCAGCATTTCCTGCAAGCGCTCTCGATCGATCATAGCTCCCTCGTCCCCTGTGGTTGAGCCGTATCGCAAGAGTGATGGGTTCGTAGGAAATCGACGATAGCGGCGGAGAAGGCATCGTTCGCATCGCCCACGACCATGTGCGTGGCATCGGCAATATCGGTGTATTCTGCATGGGGGGCGAGTTGTCGCAGATGCAAAACGGCCTCTTCGGAAACAAGATCGCTAGAGCCGCCTCGGATGAGGTGAAGCGGAAGCGTGAGATTCGCCGCAGCTTGGCTCAGCATTGCCGATTGACGTTCTTGGCTGTCTGGGTCGCCTTGTCTGGCTGACATTATATTACGGATAAACACCGGGTCCCAGTGCCAATAGAAGCGCCCATCCGACTTCTGCCGCAGATAGTTTTTCAGACCATCGCTCGCGCCCCGCTTGGGACGATGCGGTATGTAGCGAGCGATCACGTCGGCCGCCTCCTCTGGTGAGGCGAAGCCGCTATCGACATGCTCTTCCATGAAACCAACCACGCGCATCACACCGCTGGGCTCCATGCGCGGGGCAATGTCGACCAATGTGAGTGAAGCAAAGCTACCTGGAGCAAGCTCCCCTGCGGCAATCAGTCCAGCGAGCCCGCCCAGTGAAGCGCCAACCAGCGCTGGCTTCTGGTCCAGGCGCGACGCTGCAGTGACCAGATCCGCCGCGAAGTCGCGCATTTCATAAGCTCCGCATAGCGACCAATCGCTGTCTCCGTGACCGCGCATGTCGAAGGCGATTGCGCGAAAGCCGGCTTGAGCCAGCTCGCTGACCACCCTTCTCCACGCGCGCCGTGTCTGCCCGCCGCCGTGCGCAAGAAGGACGGGTTTAGCGTAGGCATCCCCCTCAGCCTCGGCTGTAAGAGAAATCGCGCCTGCGCCCTCAATCGTAAAGGTTTCTCTCGCCATCTCCGGATGGTAGGAAAGGCGCGCTAAATAGTAAACCAATTTAGTTTGTGGCTCTCGGCTCCGTGTTGGCTGTCCTGCAGGGGCGTTTCAACGACGGCAAAAGTCTATGCCAAGAGGGGTTTCTCCAGACCATTCTCTAATGCACCGGCTTGCGATTCGGTCAGTAGTCGCTGTCCGCTTAATCCGCTCAAAGATATAAAAGCTGCCTTTCCGCTTCCGGCCCAAGTCCTGCCGTTACAAGGCTCGGCCAAACCAGATGACCCGACCGACGACGTGCACCTCAGATCGGTCCATGTCGTGCCAAGTTGGATAAGCTGGGTTGTCGCTGGCGATTGTGATTTGTCGGCCACCAGGCTTGATAGCAATACGCTTAACGACCAGAGCATCATCAGCGCGCAAAACGTAGATTCCATCGCGCAATCGTGAGCCATGGTCTGACGCGTCGACCAGGACCTCGTCACCATCGCTGAGCGTGGGCTCCATCGAGTCACCCTTTACGCCGACGATCGACAGGCTGGCGCTCTTGGCCGACGTCAGGTGCCGCAGCCACCGCTCATCGAACCCGAACCGGGTGTGTGCAGTCTCACTGGCAGCTACCGCGCCGAATCCAGCAGATGCTTCCACATCGAGAACGGGGATCTCGACCATACCATCATTGACTGGATTGGCGGGACCGCCGAGCACTTGCTCATCGACGCCGAAGAAGCAGGCAAGTGTCTTTCGGTCTTCGTCATCGAGCTTTCGCGGTGAACCGCGCTTGATGAATTGCTGCACATAGGCAGGGTTGCGGCCAAGCAGCCGCGATATCGAGGCGTAGCCATATCCGCCCTTGAGGATCAGCCGGTCGAGCTCTTCCCTGACATGTTCCATCTGTCTGTCCTTCGAATCTCAATTGTAGGAATTTTCCTAGACTCGCGGATGTGATCCTACTAAGAACATAACAAGAACACAAGGGATTTGCGAGTCGGAGCGAAAGGGTTATGACCTTGCTGGAACGGATCGAAAAGCATCTGAAAGATCACCATATTTCGGCAACGCGCTTCGGCCGGCGCGCAGTTGGCGATCCTCGATTCGTACTCGATCTCAGGCAAGGGCGAAGGCCGCGTCGACGAACGCTTGAACGGCTGGAAGCCTATCTGCAGTCAGTCGACGCTAGAGATCCTCAAGGTTCTATCAGGAATAGGTCCTGCGCTCGACAAGTTGCTCATAGCGACGGGCAACATTCTGCCAAAGTCTTGCCCCGTCCTGCTCGCCGGCCTGGTATAGCTGATCGATCTTCGACGCAATGAATTCACCTCCGGCGTCGCCATGGTGCTTATCCACCCACAGCGCCATGCCCCAAAGCTCCTGATCACGGGTGAGCATCAGAAGAGTGACCCGATGCCTGCGATGAGCATAAGGACAATCGGAATACCCAGCAGCCATGCTTCGAGCTTCAATTTCCATTCCCGCTCGTTGCCCGGCAAGGGATCGTCACTGTCCGGCCAGATGCGCATCAGCACCATGGCTCCCTGCGTCCGGACCAGGTTCGTGCTAGTCTTTCCGCGACCAATTGGTCGCCGATCGAGCGGCCATCGCGCATCAGGACACGGAGCTTACGACCGTACTGGTCTTCGTCTCGATTACCGATTGGAACGGCGGAGAACTCTCCCTGATTGAGCAGAACCACCAACCTGTCGCGTGCCCTTATGCCGAGATCGTATTCGATATCGCATCTTGGCTGCGAAATTTCAGGCGTGTCGATATCCGCGATCCTGATCTTCACGCCTTCGAGCCAGATCGTGTCGCCATCGATGACACAAGTGCGTCTGACCATGCCGCAAACGGCAAAGCTGTGCTTGGTTCGTGCCTCAGCGATCGCCGAACCAAAAGGCCAGTAGATGCCAAGAATGCCGCCCAGAATGCCAACGAGTAAGCCTCCGGCAACAAGCAGCGCAAGGCCGCGCCGTTTGCCTTGCTTCTGTCGGAGAACTCCTGCGTGAAAATCGAAGACATTATTCTGAGGTGATCTTCCTGCCATGCCAACTCCTTTCATTTTCGGGCCTGCAAGCCAAGATACCGTGCTCGCTTTTCCGATGATTTTCGGCTATTTTCTCAGCAACAAGATGGGGCTGAGAAGAGGAGAGGGCGGCTCCCTTCTTGTGAAGGAGAATGAGCGATGAACGATCCAGACGACACACCCCCGGGCGGCAAGGAGGGCTGGGAGGGCTTCCGCGAAGTAGATCGGGCCATCGCCGAGAACCGTCTCACTTCCTACACCTGCAAAAAGACCTGGGCTGACCCGTGGGGCAAGCTTGGATTGATCCTGTTCGGGGTCCTGTTCCTCGCCTTTTTGATCTATGTGATCATCTACGACGGGCTGATCTGAGCTACCATTCCTTCACATCGTCGGCCGCCTCAGCCGAGGCTCCCTTGGCATCGCGAGTCTTGCCATCGAGGTATCCTTTGACGGTCCCGATCCGCCGGTCCCCTTGTTGTTGGACCCGACCTACATTCCGGGCGATGTCTTCACGCTCGCTTGAGGGGGCGCCAAGGCTCCCTGGTACCCCGCCAAGCCGTACCGATCCCCGCACGCCATCTGCGCTGCTCACAGCGGGTCGAGCGACGGACGCAAAGGGCGGCAGAGCCAGGTCATCCGCGATCTCGGCATTGAGCTGGTTCGCATAGCTTTCGACGAACCGCGCCTGGAGTTTCTGGCCCCGCGCACTCATCTGGAAATCGATGTCGTCGAAGCGCACCGGCCCATAGTAGTCGCGGTTACCATCGATCTCCGCCATGCCCCATTCGCGATAGGCCTGGCTGAGGTTGAGCGTGCCTGCGGCATTGGCACTTTCGTACCAGCTTGCTTGGTTCTCGAGGCGGCTGGCGATCTCCTCGGCTCGGCGCGCTTCGCGGGTGTAGCTCTGCGCTTCGGTGATCGACGTGGTGATCCCGGCCGAGCTGCTTGACACCAGCGCCTCCGAACTCGAACTCGTTTCACGCAGGAAGCCTTCGCGCGTGCTCGACCAGCTGCGACTGTCCGAGATCTGGCTCAGCGCGCCCATGATGCGCGAGCGATCCTCGGAGGCGATCCCGATATCACTGTCAGTCCAGGTCTGGTTCCGACCACCCTTTAACCCGAGGGTGCCCTTGATCGAGCCTCGTTCTCCTTTGACCCCGAGACCGGCATCCCCGTTCAGGAACCAGGACACAGTAATGTCGTCGGCCGCGCGGCGCGACAGCCCGAACTGCTGCTGGAGTGTTTTCGAGGCGTTGTCGACTTCGCTGAAGGCGCTGCCGATGCTGTCGCTCGTTGACGTGCCACTGACGCTCTCGTTCGAGCGCGAGCGGGTGTAGGCATCGCGCAACTCGCTGAAGCGGGTGACAGCCGAGCTCGTCGATTGCTGGGCAAGGTTCGAGAATGTCTCGCTCTGGCCGCGGCTCTGGCTCGCCATGGTCGCAAGCCGGCTCGAGAAGTCCTGCCCTAGCGTTGGTGTGAACGGATAGCTCGAGGTCGGCACAGTCGCGAACTCGGCCTGCGGGAAGCCGGTGGTTTGGGTGCCGTTTTCGCCCGTCGTTCGCGTCTGCGCGGCGCCGTAGCCAATGTTGGGAGCAAGGCTGGCTTGCGCAAACTGGCGCGAAAACACGTTCGAGTTCTCAAGGCTGGAATTGCCGAGCGAAATATTGCCGGTGCTCGCTTCGCGCGCCGCCTCTTCTGCCGCGTTCTGGCTCGGATTGAGGTAGCTGGTTGCCTGGCCCGATATTGCGAGCGCGCCCCTGGCGACGCCGCCTGCAAGGAACGGTATCGATGCGACGAGGTAGCCGGCCAGGATCCCGATATCGTTGTTGACGTCGGTCATGCCGGAGAAGGTCGCGAGGCTGAGACCGGTCGCGCCGCCCGCTGCCGCCACATCGCTCGCGCCCTTGAGCATCAGGATCATGTGCAGGATGACGAACAGCGGCCCCCAAGCTGCCAGATAGAAGAAGCCCGTGACGTATCCTCTGAGAGCGATCGGTCCGGTCTTGGGCATCAGGAACAGTGGGAAGAGCACCGGAAAAAGCGCGTAGAATACGACCGTCAGGACGACATTGAGGATCGGGACCCATTTCATCGCGTTGTGCGCGATCGAGGAATAGGTCCGTTCGGTTTGGATGTCGGCGCGGGTCTGCGCGAACACATCGACGCTCGATGCACCGCTAGCTCCGGCGAAGCCATGCATCGCCTGGTTCATGGCGTTGATGGTCAGAACCTGGCGGAAGATGCTGCTTGCATCCTTCGAGACGCCGGTGAGGTATTGATAGGCAATCGGCAGGTCTGCGATGAGCTTGGCCTTCGCGAGCGCCTCGGTCTGCCGGGGGTAGAGCTGGCGCCCGGCGACCCGTGTCATCTCATCAATAAGCCCGGCCCACTGGTTGGAGAGCGCAGTGTATGCTTCGCGGCAGGTGATGATCGTGGCCGTGACGCTATCGTCCGCCTGCCGGGTGAGGAAGCGCTGTGCCCGCGCGGCACTGCCAGGCGCAATGGTCGCCCAGATATCGTTGCTTTCGGACAGTTCCTTCATCGAGTAGCGGCCGAGGAGCAGGTCGTAGAACACGCATTGCCGCACATGCTCGTCGAAATTGGCGGCAAACTCGGGATCGGCAATGCGCAGGGACCGTGTCGCTTCGAGCAGGCGCGCGCCATAAATCATGCCGTTCTTCGAGTAGTTGAGATCGTCGGGGAGGCCGAAGACGAGCTCGGCGGAGCGGGTAAGGTAGTCGCCTGCCTGACTGGTGAAGCTTGCCATGAGCGCGAGCCCGAGCGGGACATTGGCGACTGTCGCCGGAGCGAGGCTCGGATTGACACGGTCGGTGACCTGCACATCCATGCGCGGCACCATCAGGCACATGTAGATGAGTGTCGCGCCGAGGAACCAGTTGAGCCAGGCGCGCCAGTCCTGGTTGAACGCGACGACAATGACCGCAAGCGCCATGCCCATGACCAGCGCCACCTGGATCAGGCTCTTGTAGCCACCGGCCCCGGTCCACGCGGCGACGGCGTTCAAGACATTGACGATGTATTCGCCGCCGCCGGTTGTGAAGATCTCGACCATGTCGCGGCCTCAGGGGATAATCGAGCGCGACTGGAGCCCGCGCGACCAGTCGAGCGCTGCCGACATCGAGGGCGACATCGAGGCGGCAAGGGCGTTCTCGATCATCGCCGTTTTCTCGATGATCTGCATGATAGCGGAGACCTTGGCCTGTCCGGTGGCCTGTCGCTGGACGAGCCCCGAACGCACCTCAGCAACCTGGCCGCGCCAGATCGCGAGCTTGGCTTCGTCGGCGGCGATGAAGCTCGCCATCGAGCGCCCGGCTTCCGACACGATCCGGTCGAGGATGGCATAGAGCAGGTCGATGCTGGCGATCTCGGCGAGCGTGTCGCGGTCGTCAGTCGGCATTCCGCGCCCATAGGCGGCCTGGACGGTAAGGATCTTGTACAAGGGGACCGAGGCGACCTGCAGCAATTCCTTTTCGGCATTGCCGATCGCGGTGTCGGCCCGGATCGCATCGACCATGTTCCCGATCAGGAGCGTGACCCGCGGGCGGATGGCCTTTGCATTCGATAGGCTCATCTGCTCGAAGGTGGGATTGAGGCAAAGATCGGTCTCGTCGCAGCGGAAAACGCGAACAGTCTGGCCCTGCGTCCCGTCGAGCAGTGCGCTCACCAGGGTGGATGAAGCATCGCCTGCGAAAGGCACGAACTTGCCTGCCTCGTCGTCCTTGGGCGGCACATAGATCACCGTGCCGATCAGCGTCATGGCGTATTCGGCAAGCTCGCGGTCGAATGTGCCGCCGGGGTTGAAGAAGGCGCTCTTTTTCAGAACGTGCCAGGTGTAGTTGCGCGCCACGCCCGGATTGATGTCGGCGTAGTCGGCGCCGGCGCCTTCATTCGTTGAGGCGCGCTGCCCGCGCGTGCCGCAGCCGTGTTTGGCTGCGGCATAGTCCGTGAAGATGCCTTCGGAATTCCCGATCGCTTCGCAGATCGCCTTGTCGGCGAGATCGCCCTTGGGCCACAGGCCTCCGACCAGCCCCTGCGCCATTTCGCAGGAGTTGATCGAGAGGTTGTTCATGAGCTGCGCCTTCTGCGAAAACTCCTGCATGATCTTGTTGCACTCGGGGCAAACGGTGTCGATCGCGAGGCTGAAGGCGAACCCGACCGCGTTGTTCGCCACGGCTTTCAGGAGCGCGACCATCTCGCTCGCATTGATGAAGGAGAAGGAGCCCGCGAAGATGTCGATCCCGCCGCAGCCCGCGCGGGCGCGGGGCAGCTGTAGGTTGGCCACGTTGGTGGTCTTCTGGGGGAAGCGCGTCCAGACATTGCCGAGGCTGTAATAGCCCGCCGACTGGCCTTCGAAAGCGGTCGGGCCGATGACATTGGCCGCCGCGCCCATGTCGTCCATGAACCGGTCCATGCTGTCGCCGACATTGGCGGCGACGGGTGATGCGACCATGCTGGCAGCGGCGAGGGTCAGCGCCGCGTTGCGAATGCTAGTAATCATGTCCGGCTTCCTTCGAGGTGAGGAGATAGATGCGGTCCTGCAGCTCGTCGGCCGAGAGCACGCCGTATCCGATCGGGATCGGGCGCTTGGTCGCGCTGTCCCACAGCACGAGCGCCGGGGTGGCCTTGCCTTCAAGACCGAGCCTGGCGCGCTGGTTGGTCTCGACCTTGTAGTCCGGGAAATGGCGCGAAGGACCGCCATCGGTCGAGATGGCGCGCACAGTGATCCGCCAGCGGTCGGCGACTCCCTTGACGATGGGGCTCATCACTTCGCACGGGCCGCAGGTGGCGCTGAAGAAATAGAACAGGCCGTAGCGCTCGGAGAGCCGTGCCATGACGCTGTCGCGCTCGGCGCTGCGGGCGTCCTGCCACTGCTTCTTGGCGACCGCTCCGACGGGGCGTTCGAGCGTGTAGTCGAGTTCGGGGTCCTGCCAGATCGCCCGTTGCCAGACATCGGAGAACAGCGAGGCGCGGTCGAGCTGCGCGCGCTGGAAACGGATATAGGCTGCGACATTCGCTTCGGTCGGATAGAGGATCGCGCGCGCCTTCAACTCGCGCAATTCGGAGGTGATCGCATCGAGTTCTTGGCTGGCCGCGACCGGTTCGGCTTCGGGCGTTTGCGGTTCCTCTGCGGGCACAGGTTTGACGCAGTAGAACCAGTAGCCGAGCTTTCGCTCTTCGCAGTAGAGCGCGTCGGCGTCGGTGATCGATGCCGTCTCCCGAGGTTCCTGGGCATGCGCCGAAGCGGCGGCGAGCGCAGTGAAGCTGAGTGCGAGCGCAGTCAGGTAGTCCAGATGGGTCATTGACCGCCCCTTGCGTAATAGTCGTCGATCTTCTGCTGGATGAGGATGGAGGTCTCGAGCTCGTCGGGCAGCCGCGCGGCCTCGGTGAACTCGGCATAAACCTCGCTGAAATCCATGCGGGAAAGATCGAGCTGAGCGAACTCGTCGAGGGTGAAGCCCTCGCATTGTTCTTCCTTGGGCTTGTCCCAGGGCTTGGGAAGCTGCTTGCGGCCCTGTTCCTGCAAGATGCGCGAAAGCTTGCTCTCGAAGCAGCAATAGGCCTTCTTCTTGGTCAGGCAGACGCCAAGGAACTTCTTTGAACAATATGTGCCCACAAAGGCGCACAGGCCCTGCGCATCGCGCTGGTGGAGCAACACTTCCTCGCGGTCGCAGCCGAGCGCGACCAGCAGGCTGATCCCCGGAATGAGCGGGAAACCCTTGCCCTTGCAGCAATTGAGCACGCCGAAGACCTTGGACGAGCAGGTGTTGCGCGTTCCCCGGAACAGCGTCAGCGTGTTCGGGTCGAATTGCCCGCGCGCCTCGTCCATCGCATGGAGCGCGGTGACTGCATCCTTGAACTCGTCATTAGCGGTGCGCTCGATCGTCTCGCAGCTGCCATCAATGCAATAGACATCGCCATCGCAGACATATTGCGTGGTGTTCTCGGTATCGGGCAACGGGCATTCGTAGATGCGCTCCCAGGTCTCGCACGGAAGTTCGTCGGTGAGGCATTCCTCGCGGACGAAGCGGCAGGTGCCCTGGCTCTCGATGTCCGAGCAATCGGTCGCCGCTTCGCGCGAGGTGCAGGTGTAGCTGCGCTGCCATTCCCAGCAGGGCCGCGTCACCGAGACGCCGTCGATCACGCGTGTCTGCGGATCGGCATCGGTGCAAATCTCTACATCGAGCGTGCAGTCTCCATTGTCGGCAAAACCCGTGCACTGGCTCTCGTCTGGAACCGCATCGACCGTGCTGTCTGTGGTGACCGCATAAGGCGTGTAGCGAGGATCGGGCGCATTGCAGGAGATTTCGGCAATCGGATCGCCCGGCTCGGAGCAGAAGCGGTTGAACCCGTTGTCCCACCACTGGAGGCACGGGCCGGGGCGATAGCCGGTGATGCGGCACGAGCCGCCATCGAAGGCCGAGCACCAAGGAAGACCCTGGTAGATGCCGGTGTCGTTGCAGAGATAATGCCATTGCTGGCGCTGCGTCACGCTGGCGACGAGCGGCACCGCGCATTGACCCGCCGACTGGTCGATCCGCGTGCCGGTGTTGCAGGTCGCGGTGTAGGTTCCCGCAGAGCCCGAGCCGGGCGGCAGCGGGACGCAATTGCCCTGGCCGCCCGAGATATCCATGCCGCTGGTGTATTCAAGCGGCGTCTCGTTGATCGCGAGACTGCGCGCGATCACATCCTCGATCTCGTCTGGATCGAAGCGTGCGCGGTTGGCGATGCTGTCGCGCATCGCGCGATAGCCCTGGTGCCCGGTGGCCACCGCCGCGGCATTGCTCTCGATCCGGTCGGGATCGTCGGCAAGCGTTTCGAGGTCACGCACGGCATTGCGATCGTAATTGGGGAGGGTGGATGCGTCGTGCTGCGAGTTGGCGGCTGCCTGCGCTTCGCTGCGCAGGCTTTCGCCAAAGGCCTTGCCGTCAGCCCGCGCATCCTGCTGCTGCGCGGAGAGGGGCGCGGCGACGGCGAGAAGAGCGAGCAGTCCCAGACGAAGCGATTGTGTGAGCCTCATGGCCGCTCTCCTTCAAGGCGGCGGAGATGGAGACGTGCAAGCTGCGCGCCCGGACCGCCTCCTGAAGCAAAGGTGTCGAGCACTTCGGCCACGCTGATATTGCCAGCGATGCGGTCGTGCGGCGGAAGGATGTCGCTGCAGTCGAACCCGTCGCAGGGGGCAAAGTCGCTCGCGATCATCACGAAGCTCGGAGCGACCTCGATATCGAAGGCGCGGAACAGGCGCGGGTCGATCCCGAGCGCGCCGGCTTCATGGCCATCGCTCCAGATCGCGGCGATGCGTTTCTTGAAGCGCGCGCTGTCGCCTTGCGGGAACCCGCGCAGCACGGTGACGCCGCCCGCCCTCGCGACATCGTGAACCAGCGCCTTGAGCGAGCGTTCCGGCATTCCCAGCGAGGCAAAGGCAATGAACCGGGGCGTCTCGCCCATTGCCGCCACTTCGGCATCGGCCTGGGCGCGGATCATGCCATCGAGATCGAGCGGGCCGGTATCGGCAGTCGCTTGCGCCGCTTCTGCATAGGCTGCGCGGTTCGCGTGGGCCGTTTGTTGAGCGGCGCGCGCGTCCTCTGCCAGCGCATCGGCTTTTGTCTTCACCGACGTGGCGAGCGCTTCGGCATCGGCGCTATGCTCGCTGGCGCGCGCGCGGATTTCGGCAAGATCGAGTTCGGGCGAACTCTCTTGCGCAGACGCGGCAGCAAAGGCGGCGGCGGTCGCAAGGCTGATAGCGACCAGCAGGGGGAAGGCGATTCTCATAGCGCGCAGCAATTCCTCTTGCGCCAGACGAGGTATCCCATGTCTTCGCCGATGGCGGGGATGACCTGTCCGGGGGACTGGAAGGTGGTGGAGGCACCGATAGGCGGGCAGGCGAAGCGGCCCTTGGTTGCCGGATTGGGATTGGTGGCCTGGAAGCGGTATTGCTGCTTGCGCATCACCGGCATCAGGTATTTGCCGCACAGGCCCTTCGATCCCATCGTGCCCCACGAAACGAGTTCGCGGTGGAGCTTGTAGGCGAAGCGCGAGAGCACGAGCCGCGAGGCCTGGACATGTCCGATCGAGGCCGAGACGTTGCCGTTCATCGGGTACATCGAACCCTGGCAGCCCGCGCACCAGAACATCTCGTCGAGCGGCAAATTGGCGGTCGATGCCGCGCAATCCGCAGCGCAAGCGGCAAGCGCCAGCGGGTTGGCGAAGAGCACCGCTTCGGGGTTGATGATCGCGGTGAGCTCGCTGTCCTGCCACAGCGGATCGATCTCGGAGATGTAGAGGATGTCGATCGAACCGGGCTCGAGGCACAGGAAATCGGCGACGATCTCCATCCAGTAGATCAGCGGATAGGCATACCAGTGGACATGCCAGCTCGAATAATACTGGCTTGCGCCCCCCACCGCCGAAGGACCCGAGATCGAGCGGAAGCCAATATCAAAGCCGGGATCGAGTTTCATCCCGCCGAGGTTGACGAAGCACCAAGGCTTCATACTGACATCGGCGAGCCGGACCGGCTCCCAGAACCCCATCGCGATGCCGGGCCGAAGCCCGCACAGGCACACCGGTAGGTCCGGATTGTCGGGATCGGGGCGATTGCTCGGCCAGATTTCGAGCCCGCCGACCGATATCGGGAACAGGCACGACCAGCAGATGTCGGTGATCGGGTTGACGAATTGCCCGGTGCACTTGCCCGGACCGGCATCGGCCGAAGCCGGTGATGCGAATACCAGCGATAGCATCGCCGTGAACAGCACCAGGAAGGCGCGGATGCTGCTCATGGCTGTGCCTTCCGGGGCGGCAGCGCGATCTCGCTCACTTCGAGCATCCGGCCGTTCTGGCGCACGCGCGCAGGCGTCGCCCGAATTCCGAATTTGTCGGTGAGCTTGCCGCCCTGGTCGAAATAGAACCTTCGCTGGCGGGCCTTCATCAGCTCGAGCGGCGCACCCTTGACGAGGATCAGCTTGGCATTGACTTCTTGCCTCAGCGACCAGGCGACCTGCGCCGGATCGTCGCCGTCGAGAAACAGGAGGTCGCCGCGCAGCTTGACGCTGTCGAGCGGATTGACCCGGGTTCCGGCGGCATGGATCAGCTCGCCTTTTGCGCCCCGGATATCGGCAGCAAGCGTAATTGTCGGATCGAAGGCCCATTGGCGGCTTGCGCTTGCGCGGATCACGCCGGCAACCGGATCAGGCCGGTTGACGCGGGCGATCGTACGACGCTTGAGTTCCTCGTTGAGCCGCGCGGTCTCGCCCGACTTTTCCATCTGCGCGAGGCGAGCATGGATCTGTTCGAGCAGATCGCGCTCGATCACGGGGAAGACCGCGCCGCGCTGGCCATAGTCTCGCGCCTGCAGGCTGGCCGGGAGCGCAGCGAGGAGAAGCGCGCCAAGCGGAAAGAGGGAGCGCATCACAGGATCGCCCTCCCGCTGCCAAGGATTTGTCCGCGGCACACGAAGCCGATTGCGCCATAGCGGCTGTCGAGCCCGCGGGGATGGCTGGTGCCGGTGTAGTAGCAGCCCTCGGGGATGACGCCTTTAGGCCCCCGCGTGAGCGGGACACCGAGACGGGTGACCTCGAGCAGGCTCGCGACCTGCTTCCCGTTGATGAAGACCGCATCGCCCTCGTGGCGCACGACATCGCCCGGCATGCCAAGCACGCGCTTGCCGAACATCTGCGGTCCTTTTCCGAAATGCCTTTCGACCAGCTCGCTTTGCGGCGGCTCAAAGAAGATCAGGCTGCCGCGTTCGATCGGCGCGTGCTTGTCGAGCCAGAACGCCCAGTTGGACAGGCTCGGGCTCGCATTGATGAGGAACGCGTGGTCCTTGCTGAAGGCATCGAGCGGCGCCCAGGCAAGCGGCAGCAGGACCAGCCCCGAGAGCAGCAGCGGACGGCGGATCGAGCGGGTCAGGCTCATGGCTGCTTCTCCCCGGCGAGCTTGTCCGCAATGCGCTGCTCGAGTTCGGAGGTTGCGTCTTCGGCAGCGCCCGCGAGCACGGCCTCGGCAACCAGCACCACGCGGCCGTCATGGCCCATGTCGGCGACGGCGCTTTCGGCGGCTTTGAGGTATGCAAGGCTCGCCGCCTGAACGACCGCCGGATCGGCATCGGCGCGCGCGGCTTCCTCGACGAATGTCCCGATGGTCTCGGCGAGCCGGACCGTGACGATCCGCTGCTCCGGGGAGCTGGTGACCTGCTGCGTGATCCACGCACCCCACAGGAGCGCGGCAACGAGCAAGGGTAGAGCGAGGAGTTTCGGGCCCAGCTGGCTAAGCGGGAGGTTCAGTCTATCCATGGCGGGGAGATCCTTCGGCGAGGCGGCGATCGAGGCGGCGCAGGAAAGCCGGCAATCGCAGCAGGGCGAGGCCGCCGGCTGCGATGAGGAATGCGATCTGGAGGTCTTGGGCAAAGAAGCGGCGCGCGACCGGTTCAGCGGTGCGGTAATGGTCGGCAAGATTGCCGAGCTGCGCGAACAGCGCCGTGAGATCCCAGCCTGCTACAGCCAGGAACACGAACAGCGGCAGGCCGAGGACCAGCAGCAGCGTGCTCGCCGCGAAGCTTGCCGTTTCGATCAGCACCAGGCAGGTGCCCTGGAACAGCGCCAGCCAGTCGATCACACGGTGCTTGTCGCGGGCTTGTCTGACTGACGGAAGCGGCACGCGATCTACGAGCGTGGTGGTCTCGAGCACCATCACATGCCTCCTTCCACGCCCGCGACCAGCGCGACTGCGCGCTCCAGCGGCATGCCGTTTTCGACATGGCGGTGGATCGCGGCATAGGTGTCAGGATCGGAGGAGAAGATGGTTGCCGAGAGTGGGTCGAGCACCAGGCGTCCAACGGCTTCCATCTCGGGACCTTTGAGGTAGATCTCGCTGTACTCGGTGCCCGAGCGCTTGAGGCTGCGGATCAGCGTCTCGGTCCGGTCGTCCATGTCGAGCCGGGCCTCCTTGCGGAAATCGGCAATGGTCTCGGGCTTCTGCTGGAGCACCAGCATCCAGTCGCTGTTTTCGAGCGCGGCCCGCGCGCCGTCGGATTTGTAGTAATCGTTCAAGGACTGGGTGGCAGTGGCGAGCGCACCCCCGTACTTGCGCGCGGTGCGAGCATAGGTCTCGACGAACTCGCCCATCGAACCACCCTTGAGCATGGCCCAGGCTTCATCGATCAAAAGCAGCTTTTTGGTGGACCGCGAGCTGCGCGTCATCGCCTGGCCGGTCATGAACATGATCGCCGAGAGGACAACGCTTCGCAGTTCCTCGCGGGACGCAAGGTCGCTCATCTCAAAGACGGTGAAATCGTCTTCGAGCGCGAAACTCGCCTTGCCGGAGAAAAACCCGGCATAGCTGCCGCCGCGGCAGAAAGGCGCGATCGCGGTCGCCAAATCCCTGCCCGCCTCGTTTTCGCTTTGATGGAGGGCATGCGCGACATCGTCGATCGCGCCGCCGCTGCCGAGCGCTTCCCAGACCTGCGTCACCGCGCGGTCGATGAGGCCGCGCTCGGTGTCCGAGGGCGCGGCGCTTGGCCGCGCCATCTGGCTGACGATCGCCTTGATCATCGCAAAGCAGTCGAGCCGGTAGTCCTCGTCCTCATGCGCGCGGGCATCGTCGACCATCGAGAAGGGATTCAAGGAGAAGCCCGAGGCGAGGGTGAACTCGACGAAGCGCCCGCCCTGCAGCTTTACCGAATGCTCGAAACTGCGTCCGTCATCGATCACCACGACCTTGGCGCCCGCGCCGCGCAGCGCGGCGCACAGCTCCTGCAGCAGCACCGACTTGCCCGAGCCCGACTTCCCGCAGATCGCGATGTTGTGGTTGCCCGCCGCGTTCTCGAAGGGTGACCAGAAGAAGGGCTGGCCGCGCCGGCCGAGAAGCAGCAGGTGCGGGATAGTGCCGCCGAGATACTCGCCCTGCAGCGGGGCGATATGGGCCGCGGTGGTCGAGAGCATGGTCCGAAAGCGTTTGAGCCGCGCAAGGTCGTGGACCAGACCATCGGCGAGGCTCAACGGGAACGCCGCGACGAGGCCCTGGAGCTGGAGGAAGCGCTCGTCGGCAAGGTCCCATCCGGCCGCCTTGTAGATCGCCTTGACCGTGCGCTCATGCGCATCGCCTTCGCCAAGCGGCGAGATCGTGGTGAGACCATAGAACAGCTTGACCAGCTTCTTGCCCGCCTGGAGCTCGGCCTGGACGTGTTTCCATTCTGCCGACTGCTCGGACAGTTTGGGCAGGAAACGTGCGCTCTTCGTTTCCGACAGGCTGGTGGTGCGCATGAACTTGTAGCCTGCGCGCGCCGAGGCGGCTTCCTGGTCGGGATAATGCAGGCACAGCATGGTCGCAGCCGGGCAGGGAAAGCGCAGTTTGTCGGTGAACATGTCGCCGATGAGCCGCGCGCATTCCCACGGTGCCCAGCGCTCAGGGGTAGAGCGCACGCCGTAATGGCGCACATCGAAGCGGTCGGGATAGCATTCACCTACCTGCGGCACGCCATCTCGCGAGCGCCCGGTCTCGCGGAAGCGCTCGGTGCGCAAGATCAGCCGGTCGTCCTCGACTTCGAGTTCGATGTCGCGGCGGATCGCTTGCGCGTCGAGCGTGTCCTCGCGGTTCCAGTGCGTGAGATCGGGTTCGCGCGCGGTGGTCGGCGAGGTGAGCTCGTCGACCAATGCGAGGAGGCCTGCGGGCTCGAGCCTGTTCGATGCAAGGCCGAGCGAGTTCAGCATCCCCGACATCCCGTCGCGGCATTCGGTGAGTTCTGCATCGGTGACGCTTCCGGGCACCGGAACGCCGAGCGAGAGCACCAGACGCACATGGCGCGCATGGAACGGCGCGTGTGCCGAGCCCGACTTCCAGACGAGATCGTAGAGCCGGTTGGTGCGGGCTTTCGCAATCGCTTCGTAGATCCCGCCCTGCTCGTAGCGCGGTGCGAACCACGGGCCGACGATGGCGCCGATGCGCGGGGACGCGAAGTTCAGCACTTGGAGGCACGCGCCTTGCGGCAGGCTCTCGGAAAAGAACTGGCCGAGGATCTCACCTGTCCGCTCGTCGGCGCCGATGAGCGGGGTGACTTCGAGAATGAAGCCCTTCGAGTGCGCGTTGCGGTAGAGCCCCGGGCCCTCGTCATAGACTCGGTACGGAAGCCAGTCCGACAGCATGTCGAGCGCGAAACGCGGCTGCGCATGGTCGCCCCTTTTCGCATCGCCGAACAGGCCAGCAAGGAGCGCGTCGCGCGCAGAGGATAGCGAGAGGTTCACTTGGGCTCTCCTTCGGGCAGAACGGGGTGGGGCACCTGGCCGGGGGAGGGGGGACGACCAGGTGCCCCGGGGTCCGGCGCTTTGGCGCCGGGCAGCTCCGTCAGATCCTGCGAGGGGATGACCAGGACATCGGGAGGCTGCTGGGGGGAGGGATTGGGATGCTGGAAAGGAATTGCTTCTGCGGCGGCGGGCGGGGCGACTTCTGCTTCAGCCGGACGCGCCAGTGCGCGAAGCACGTCGCCGGTCGAACGCGGCGCGCGCCAGCGCTCGGCAGCGCGATCGGGCAGCACGACATGAACAACCCGGGCCTCGTGGATGCGGCCCGCCCCGTCGCGGTAGCCCGCAACAACGATCCGCAATCCGCGATCACCGGCCCTGTGCGCTCCCGCAGAGGCATGACCGGACCGTTCTGCCTGTGAAACGCGGGTCGCGGCATCGTCGATCATCGAGGTCGGCGCGCAGCTTCCCTCCGGTGCCCGGCAGGAAAAGTCGCCCTTGACGTTGCCGCCAAGCGTCGCACAGCCGGCGATCATCAACGCGAGAATTGCCGTCGCTCCGACACGGGTCGCACCGCCGCTCATTGCTTCGATCCGGTCTTGGCATTGGCAAAGGCGCGCAGTGTCTTTGCATCACGGTAGCCGTGCAGCACCGCACCGTCGCGCGCCCGGACGATTACCGGGGTTCCGGCAAAGCCGTTGGCCTGTGCAAAGGCTTCGTTGGCATCGAGCGCAGCTGACTTTTTGCAGGTTGCGCGCGGTTCGAGGTGCTTGCCGGTGTATGCGGCATGGAGCGCCTCGACCGGGTCGGCGGCGCACAGCACCGCCTCGGACAAGCGGCGGCTCGACGCGCCGAAGATCGAGATCGGCCGTTCCTCGACAAGAACGCCTGCCTTTTCGAGTTCGCCGGTGAGCCGCTTGCAGTAGCCGCACTGGAAATCCGAGAAGACAACCAGCTTCAGCCCCTTGGGATTGCCCCACAGGATCGCGCCTTCCTTGGGAAGGGCTTTAAGATCGACATGCGTCGCGACCTGCCTGTCGCGGGTTTCGGCAACGTCATGGCGCCCTCCAGTGTCCTCGCCGGCGTGGCGGGCTGCGCCGGCGGCGAGCAGGTCGGGGTTGAGTTCGAGCAGGCGCGCGGCAGTCACGTCGCGCCGCTCCTCCATGTCGTAGAGCCGCCCGACGAAGAGGTAGCGTGCCGCTTCGTCGATGTAGAATAGCGTCTCTCCCGAGACGACCTCGCACCATGGCGCGAATGTCGTGCAATCGAGCGCGTCGATCGGCGTTCTGGGCAGACGAAGCTTGAGCGCTTCAACCACATCTCGCGTGATCGCGGCCTGCGCGGGCATGGCGGTTACGATCGCGACGCCGCTTGTGAGGAGGGCTGCTGCGCTGGCGGCAGCGAGCGATATGTGCGCGGCGCGCGCCTTGAGGCCGGGCCGCTGGTTCGAATAGTTCATTGCGGTGTGCTCCTGACATGGACGCCGTCGAGAAAGACGATCTCGACTGCGATGCCGGTCGGCATCTCGACGACGGGTTGGTACTGTTCTGCGCGTTCGATGAGGTATTTGGCTGTAGTGTCGGCGGCTTCGCCCGCGCCCTGGCCGAGGCCGCCTGCGAGGATGTCGGTCGGCGAAAGCGCCTCGCGCCTGCCGTCGCTGCCGACAGGCTGCGCAAAGATGCCGTTGGCATTGGCCGAGAAGCCGCGCCCGAACCCGCCGACGATCCCGGCAAGCAGCGCCTGGCTGACAAGGCTGCCTTCGCGGCTGACGACATTGCCGCGCACGCCCGACTTGCCGGCAAAGGCGATGAACCCCTTGACCTCGCTCACCGCGAAGCGTCCGCCCGGTTGCGCGCAGGTCATGCGCACGAGCTTGACGTAAACCTTCTCGGCCGAGAGATCGCCGCGTGCCGCGCCGTTGACGAGGCAGCCGGTGAGATCGGTGGTGAGCAGCTTGTCGCCTTGCAGCACCGAGCGCGCCGGCCCGGTGATGCGCAGCACCACGGGCAGCGGATCGCTCTGACTGGTCACGCCCGTCGAGGCGTCGACCCCGACGATCACGGTGGCAGGTGCATAGCTGTTGGGCGGGAGATAATCGCGGCTTGCCTCGAGCAGCAGCGGCGGCGTGCTTTCGGTTGCCTTCGCTTTGGCTGCGCCCGGCTTTTCGGATGAGAAGCTCAGCAGGCTCGCCTTGGGTTCGCTGGGTGGCTCGAGCGGTCCGGGAGCGAAACCCGGAGTCCGCGGTTCTCCTGCGTCAACTGGCGTGACCGGGGGATTGGCGCGGACGGTTTCGAGTTCCGAGCGCAAGGCGGCGTTCTCCGCCGAGATCGCATCGATCGCAGCTTGCCCGTCGCTCAGCATCCGCGCGTTCTCGCCCCGCAGCGTTTCGAGCTCCTGCTCGATCGAGGCCTTGGGAAGCTGGCTTTCCTGCAGGTCTTTGATCGCGCGGCCCTGCGCATCGAGGCGGTTGCCGTAAGTGGCGACGAATTCGCGCTGCGAGAGATTGCGATTGACCAGCGCGCCGGTCTCGATCGTGGTCGCGCCCACGCCGTCGGCGCCGGCTTCATCCTCACCACCGAAGATGAACATCGAACCGGCGATGAGTGCCACCCCGCCGATCCCGGCGAGCAGCAGCTTCTGCTTCTGCGCCACCGTGCGGTTGAGATTGCGCCGGGCTTCGCCGCGCGTCTCGTCCTTGGGCGCTGCCGCGGGCGTATCGCGTGTGTCGGGATCGGCCATTACTCGAGCCCTCCCTTGGTAAAGACAAGGAAGGCCTGAGTGCTCTCGCCAGGCTGAAGGCTGTCGCGGCCATAGGCAAAGGCCAGCGCCCCGGCCGGCGCCTCGCGCTCACCGGCAAGGTCGACGGGCGCCGAGCCAAGATTGCGTAGAGTAAAGGCTTGGCCGATCAGTTCGGCGCCTTCGTATTCCGCGACCTGCTGCACTTCGAGGCTGTCGGTGTGGCGTGGTCGCGAAAGTTCGGCACGGGCGCGGAAGCCCGGCAGGACCCCATCGCTGGCCATCGCCTCGATCAGCCGGATCGCGGCCTCGTCGCGGGTCGGGGCTTGGCCTTCCCACTCGCTCGCCTGGGATTTGGCGAGCGCGGGATTGGTGACGAAGAGCTGGCTCGCTTCCTCGCCTTCGACGCGGCAGGTGAACTTGTAGACATAGCCCGCGCTGCTCGTCGCGAAGAAGCTGACCCTTGCGCTCGCATATTGCAGCGGCACCGAGACATAGATGTCGCCGCGCACCGGCTCGTGGGTCACCTCGAAATCGTTGTAGGGATAGCCGCTCGCCATCTTCGAGACATTGCCGAAACCGTCCTCGATGAGGGCGATACGGGTCAGCGCGCCGCGTGCGAGCACGCAGTCGATCGCGGCGCCATCAGCGGCCTCGACGAACTGGTCGGCATGTGCCGGTGAAGCGTAGGCGGCCGTGGCGATTGCCAGCGCAACGCCGGTCAGCGCGGCGGGGAAGGGGCGGGATAGGAGTGTCATGGGTTCTCCTCCTCGTTTTCGGTTGGGAGCTGGCGGAAGCCGGTAAGGCCGAGACTGAGGCCGCGGCGGTTCCAGCTGAATTCGAAGCTGCGCTCTTGGCTTGCGATCACCTGCGCACCGACGAAGGTCTTGAGCGTGCCGGTGACGACAGCGGTGAGCGCCTGCGCGTCGACCTCCATCCGCGAGATGACGAAGGCCTGGCTGATGTCCGAACCGCGCTGCTCGTCGACGATCTTGACGAGCTCGGCCTTGAGGCTCCCGTGCGCTGACGGATCTGCCACCTTGAGGACCTGTTCCATCCAGTAGTCGAGGCTCTCGGGTGCGCGATTGAGCAGCATGAGCGCGGTGTCGCGGGTTACGAGTTCGAGGTAGTGCGCATCGGTACCGCCGCTCCCGAGCGTCAGGCGCTCGGTCGTGACAGGCACCAAAATGACGCTTTCCTCGCGCGTCGCCGCCGCGCCGACCGCCAGCAGGCTGGTAAGGCCCAGCACGGCTGACAGCGCGGCGAAGCGGTTGCGCTGCTTGAGGTGGCGCTGCGCTTCTTCGTAGGCGAATTCGTGTCTCATGGGTTCCTCCCTCAGCCTGCAAGCAGGCGGCAGTGGGAGGGCGGCGTGGCTTTAAGACCGAGGAAGCTCCCCGGCAGATACCAGTAGGCAGCATGGACCAGTTTCGACCCGGCACCTGACGCCTTCGCCTTTCGAAGGGTGAACCAGGTGAGCCCGGACAGGGCTGTGCCGATGAGGATGTGCTGCGAAAGGATGCCCCACGCGAAGGGGACGAGCAGTCCCGCAAACTCGTCGATGGTCCAGAAGCCGATGAGCTCCGGGTCGTCGAGCCGCCGTGGAACGAGGTATCTGTCGGCCATGCCGCCCTCCCGTCGTTAGACCGCGATCAAATGGTTGCGGTCACGACCGAGGTGACGATCGGCACGCCTGTGCCGACGCCAATTCCGACACCGACCGGGACCGCGACCTGCCCAAGGGCGAAGCGGCCCGAGGCGAGCGCGATCAAACCGCCGGCAAGGCTGAGGACGGTGATGATCTTGCCGCCCGAACCTTCGAGGAAGTCAGTGAACTTCTGCAGCGCCGGATCAAAGGTCGTGTCGGCACCGGCATAGGCGGCACCGGCGCAGGCGAGCGCAATGGCGGCCGGAAGAATATAGTTGCGGGCACGAATGCCTTTGCTGGATTGGCGCTGAAGAGTGATTGCTTTGGTCATCGAGGAACTCCGTTTCGAACATTGGCAGCGATGCGTTCGCTGTATGTTCTTTCCTCGATTGGAAGGCAGGGTGTAGGAAAACGGAAACTGCAGCACGCGGTATTCCGACCAAGAGAAATCGTCGATTCTGGGCAATCTGACCGGGTTTTGCGCGATCGGTGCAGACATTGCGGCCAAGAATACCGATCATTGCGCCACCCATACCGAAATCTGAGATCGAGGGACCGGAATCTGCGCGAATCAAATCGTGTGACGATGAGCCGGTTTCCTACGTGTTCCTTATTTGTTCTTTTTCCTTTCCTACAGTTTGACGCGTTGCCTAGCCTGTTGGTGATTCGCTAAAGATCACCGGAAGCAGGAACAATGGCGCGAAACGCAAACGACAAATGGGAAGAACTATCGCGAGGAGTCGCAGCTTTCCTCGACCATGCCGTGGACGAAAGTGGCAAGTCCCGGCGGACGATTGCCGCACAGACGAATATCAACAAGGACGCGCTCCGACGCATCCTCGCCGGGACACGGTCAGCCACACTGCCAGAGGCGCTGGCCATCCTTGACGCGAGCGGACACGCGCCGCGCACCTCCCTGATGCTGGCACTCGCGGGGTACTCGCAGCGTAGCGAGGATTGGCAGAATAGCGGCGTGCTGGAATTTCTTGAAACCTTCATAAGCGAGTTGCCGTCTGCTTTGGATCAGGCGCTGGGCGAGAGGCTGCTCGATGTGAGACCGCGCTGGGCAAAGGGGACCGCGCACCGCACCGCCGGTCTCCTGTCGGATCACCTCGCGCAACTGGAGCGGCAGGATGAACAAAGCTTCGCTCTCTGAAATGACGACCGGTCTCGAAACGGACGCGGAAGCCGTTCCTGTCGAGCCAACGCCAGACCGGCTCATTCGTCTTCCCGAGGTCATGGCGCGCGTGGGCCTGCGCCGAACGGCAATCTATCAGCGGATGCGCGAAGGCCGTTTTCCAAAGTCGCGTTCGCTCGGTCCCCGTTGCACGGTTTGGGTCGAATCCGAGATCGATGACTGGATCGGTTCTGTTGTCGAACGCACCGACGAGATATGTCAGAACACGCCCCGAATTTCGAGATGATCATGTCTTGCGTCCCGTCACTGCTCCCATAAACGCCCTCTGTCCGGCTAGCCGGAAAGCACTTCGATTATCCGGCATTCGCCAACCGCTCCGTGCTGGCAGTCGTCGACCATATGGCGCAGTTCGGTTCGCAGTTTTCGCAAGTCACCAAGCTTCCGATCCACTTCGCGTAGGTGGAGGCTGGCAATAGAGTCCACGGCTTCGCACGATTGCGATGGATCATCCGCCAAAGAAAGCAATTGGCGCACCTCCGCCATGGTGAAGCCGAGGTCGCGTGCGCGGCGGATAAACCGCAATCTGGCCAATTCGGTCGGGCCATAGTCCCGGTAGTTGCCGGCGGTGCGTGGTGGTTCCTCCAGCAATCCGGTCCGTTCGTAGTAGCGGATGGTTTCGGCGGTCGTGCCGGTCTTCCGCGCCAGGGCACCAATCTTCATGGGTTTCTCGCAATGCTTGACCTTGTAGCCACTACAAGGTGCATAAGACAATTCGAGGATGCAAGCAGAACGGTAAAATCCTGTGGCAAAGAAGGACATTATTGAACTTATCGAAGCTGAGCGGCGCGTTTTCCGTACCGCCAGGCAGTCTGGTGACCGGGCTTTGGCTTGGACCGCGCTCGAGCGAGAACATATTCTGGGCCAGGGCTTCTTCGGGCCGCACCTTCGTTCACATATGACGATGCTGGGCTATGCGGTTGAAACCCGCGATGGCCGGGAAGTTCTGGGGCAGGTCATACGTCTTTCGCTCGCTCCCCTTGGCAATCTCACCGGACGGCTTCCTTGGGGGAATACCGGACGCGCAAACGTGAGCGCGTTCGCGCCAATGCCATACCCGGACGACCTCTCAGAGGTTCTTACGATCTCTTCTGGCGAAGCTCGCTAGCTCGCGCCATGGCAATTCTCTCCAACGAACAGGTTGAACGCCTCTACGACAAGAACGCGGGAATCTATGACCGATTGGTCTCGGGGTTTCGGTGGGCCGGTCTTGGTCGCTGGCGACGCGATCTGGTTAACCGGCTTGAACTCAACGCCGGCGACCATGTGGTGGATCTGTGTGCTGGCACCGGCGCAAACCTCGCGTTTCTGCTTGAGAGAGTAGGACCAAGCGGCAAGGTGACGCTGGTCGACCTTTCGCAAGGCATGCTCGACCAAGCCCGTCGACGAGCGAAGCGCCTGCGAGCAAGTAATGTCGAATTTGTGCAGTCAGACGTAGCCGCCTTCCGCTTTCCGAGCGAGACCAGCGCAGTCATCAGCACCTTTGGACTGGAAATGCCACCTGACTACGCCGCGATCATCGAGCGCGCCTCGGCTGCTCTCCCGACGGGTGGCCGGATGGCCCTGCTTGGCCTGAAGCACCCCGAGCGCTGGCCGCGATGGCTGATTGAAATCGGCATATTGCTGACCAAACCGTTCGGTGTGGCGCGGGAATATGAAGAGTTCCGCCCTTGGCTTCCAGCACGCCAGTTTCTGCGTGAAGTTCATTTCCGCGAGTTTCTGGCCGGTTGTGCGTATGAATTCGTCGGTGCCAAATCGTGATCATGAAAAGACAAGCGCTCAGACAGCCGTGGTTGCGCGAGCTTTGCAAGGCTCCTAAAGGGTTGAGTAACGTGCCGCGTTTTGTGTTGCCCTTCCTTGCGATCATCGCCATTCTTTTCGGTAGTGTCCTATCGTTACCTGACGCGCATGCTTCAGAAGGCGAAAGCTTCGTTCATGCGGCCGATCACGTTTATGCGCATGGGGCGGACCACTTCGATAGCAATGATCCCGAGCCGGACCATGATGGTCAGGACCATTCGGCAACGCATCATCACAATTGCAGCTTCAGCCTCGCCGATAGTGGAGTGTTCCTGGGGTCGCCCTTTGCGCGCACGAATAGCCTGAAGGGTCCGCTGGCGACTTCGATGCTCACCTCGCGCGCGCCGCCGGTTCTGATCCAACCTCCCAAAGCCTGACAGCAAATCATGTGCGAGTGCGCCTGCGCGTGCGCTCGATTGGTTTCAGTCAGGAGATACAATAATGCGGTGCTTTGCACTGGCCGCGGCCTTGATTGCCGTGTCCACGGGTTCGCCAGTATTGGCACAGGAAACAGTTACACTCGAGGAAGCGCTCGCTCGAGCGGGCGTCGGCATTGAAGGGGAAGATGACCCTTCCAGCAATCCCCGGGTTTACGGCCCTCAGGCGGAGGCCGAAGCCGCGCGTGCGGCTATCGACCAAGCACGCCTCCGACCCAATCCCGAGCTATCGCTCGAGGCCGAGAACATCGCGGGCTCCGGCGCTTTCTCCGGGCTGCGGTCGACCGAATATACCCTAGCGATCGGTCAGCCGCTCGAACTCGGCGGCAAGCGAAGCGCACGCATCGCGAGCGCACGCGCATCGTCCGATTTCGCCGGCTTGCAGAGCGAATTTGCCTTGTCGCAACTCGCTTTGGGGGTGCGCGAGCGTTATGTGCAGGCTGTCGCCGCAGGCCAACGCCTCGTTCTCGCGCGGGAAATCGTCGAGCGAAACCGTGAACTGACGCGGATCGCCAACGTGCTTGTAGAGGTCGGGCGGGAGCCGCCTCTTCGAGCTATGCGTGCACAAGCTACGCTTGCCGAGGCGGAGGCCGAATTGCAGGCTGCACAAGCAGACGATTTAGCAGCACGTCAGGCGCTCGCGGCTCTCTGGGTATCCGGACAGCCCAATCCCGCAGTATCGAACGTCTTTCCTGACTTATCGCCGCCCCTTGCACCGCCGGTTTCCGAAAATCCGTTGCAACTGCGCATTGCGGGCGCTCGAACCAGCTTTGCTGAAGCCGAAATTGCGCGTGAGCGCTCGCTTGGCGTTCCCGACCCAACGCTGTCGGCAGGCGTGCGCCGTTTTGAGGAAAGCAGCGATCAAGCGTTCATCGTCGGGATTTCCATTCCGCTTCCCTTTCGCAACCGCAACCAGGGCAACATCGCAGCCGCCGAGGCGCAATACCGCGCGGCAAGCGCGAGCGAGGCGATAGCCGAGGCGGACTACCGCGTGGAGTTCGAGCGGACGCGAACGCTTTATCTGGCCGCCGAAACGCGTGTGGAGACCCTCTCCAGCGCATCCCTGCCGCAGGCTGAGGAAGCGCTCAGGCTCGTCGAAATCGGCTACCGCAATGGCAGATTTCCGCTGATCGAAGTTCTGGCGGCTGCCGAAGCGCGCGACGCCATTCGTGAAAATCTGATTCAGGCAGAAGAGACCCGCGGCCTGCTCGCGGCGCGGCTCATCTGGCTCACCACACAGTGAGGCCCATTTCCATGAAACGTAGCCATTTGATCGCCGTAATCGGTGTCCTGATCTTGCTGGCCGCCTTGGCCTCGGTCTTCTGGCCCGCTGACTCAAACGGGCCCGACCAGCAAGCGGAACAAGGTGAAAAGAGCGAAGTCCCCGAAGGCGTTCTGCTGATCGACGCGAAGCAGATCGCAGCTTCGTCGATAGAAATCGAAGCTGTCCAATTCGGCGCAGCAACGGAGCTTGTATTCCCAGCGACCGTCGCCGCGGCGCCGAATGCCAGCGCACGGATCGATGCGCGTGCATCCGGTGTGGTGAGGAGCGTGAACAAGATGCTGGGCGATTATGTCAGGCAGGGGGAGGCGATCGCGCGGATCGAGAGCGCTGATGCTGCCGGACTGGCTGCGCAGGTCGCTGCCGCGCGTGCGCGGGTCAATGAACTGTCTGCGCTCTACGACCGCGAAAAGCGGCTGTTCGAGGCCAATGTGACGGCCCGGCAGGATCTCGAAGCGGCGCAGGCCAATCTGCAAGTGGCAAGATCGGAGCTGTCACGCGCACAAGCTGCATCCGCCGCTGCTGGTGTCAGCGGGGATGGACGTTCGCTGGCCGTGACGAGTCCGATTTCAGGGCAGATCACCAGCGCGCCGATCGTGCTTGGCTCCTACGTCTCCGCCGGTGAAGAGATGTTCCAGATCGTGAACGCGAGCGGCTTGCAAGTGCAGGTTGCTCTGCCCGCCAGTGATGCTGCGAAAATTAGGCCCGGCGACGAGGCAACGCTGGAATTCGGAGAGGAGCGGGAGATCGGCGGACGTGTGCGCTCGATAACCCCCGCGCTCGATCCGGAAAGCCGCAGCGCAACCGCAGTTATTTCGCTCGCTGGAGCGGTCCCCGGATTGCAGCCAGGCGCATTCTTGCAGGCGCGCATCCGGCCCTCAGGTGAAACCGATGCGACCTTGATCTCGGTGCCTGAATCCGCAGTTCAGATGGTCGAAGGCCGTGAAGTGGTGTTCGTTCGCACGCGTACCGGCTTTCGGGCGATGCCTGTCGTGACGGGATCGCGCTCGGGAGGGCGCATCGTGATCGAGTCCGGATTGCAGAATGGCCAGCGGATCGCGACCGAAAACGCCTTCCTGCTCAAAGCCGAACTCGGAAAAGAGGAGGCCGAACATGGACATTGATCGGTCTGAAAGCGGCTTCGAGGAGGAGCGCAGCAGCCATGATGGCGTGATTGGCAGCGTCCTAGACTGGTCTGTTCGAAACCGCTGGGCGGTCGTGGTTCTGGCCCTCTGCGTAGCGATTTGGGGGGCTTTCAATCTCGCCCGATTGCCCATCGATGCGGTGCCGGACATCACCAATGTTCAGGTGCAGATCAACACCGAGGCACCGGCGCTCTCGCCCTCGCAGATCGAAACGCAGGTAACCTTCCCTGTCGAAACCGGCATGGCCGGAATCGAGGGACTGGAGATGACCCGCTCGATCTCGCGCAATGGCTTTAGCCAGGTCACGGCGATCTTCGAGGAAGGCACGGATATCTATTTCGCGCGATCGCAGGTGGAGGAACGGCTCGCCACGCTCGCCTCTTCGCTTCCTGCAGGCGCGGAGCCGTCGATGGGTCCGATTGCGACCGGTCTCGGCGAGGTGTTGATGTATACCATCGAGTTTGAGCATCCGGGCGGAACCGATGCGCCCAAGGGTGGTGCTGTTGGCTGGCAGAATGACGGCAGCTTTGTCACGGACCGGGGCGAGCGATTGGACACGGCGGTGGCGAGAGCCGCCTATCTGCGTACGGTACAGGATTGGGTCGTCGCGCCGCTGATGCGTTCGGCCAACGGCGTGGCGGGCGTGGACTCGATCGGTGGCTTTGAGAAGCAGTACCTGGTGCAGCCAGACCCCGACCGCCTCAACGGCTACGGCGTTTCGCTCGACCAGCTGATTACCGCGCTGGAAGCGGCGAACCAGGCCGAAGGCGCCAACTTTGTCGAACGGGCTGGCGAAGCTCTTCTTGCACGGGTCGATTCCCGGCTGAATTCCGTAGAAGACATTGCGCAGGCAGTGGTGGCAACGCGCGAAGGTGTGCCGATCCGCGTCGGCGACGTGGCAACGGTCGAGATTGGCGGCGATCTCCGCACTGGTGCAGCCTCGCTGAATGGCGAGGAAGCCGTCGTGGGTACTGTGCTGATGCGCGCAGGCGAAAACAGCCGCACCGTAGCTGCGGGTGCTGCCGACAGGCTCGACGAGGTACGGTCGTCGCTTCCAGCAGGAGTTGAGGCGGAGATCGTCTACAACCGTTCGACACTCGTCGATGCGACCATCGTGACGGTACGCAACAACCTTGTCGAGGGCGCGCTTCTCGTCATCGTTATTTTGTTCTTGCTGCTTGGAAACATCCGCGCCGCGATCATTGCAGCTCTGGTCATCCCTTTGTCGATGCTGATGGCAGCTATTGGCATGAACCGGCTTGGCGTATCTGGCAATCTGATGAGTCTTGGTGCGCTTGATTTCGGCCTGATTGTCGATGGCGCTGTCATCATCGTCGAAAACAGCATCGCGCGCCTCGCCGCAAGGCAGGAGCACGAGGGACGTTTGCTCACACTGCGCGAACGCCTTGCCGAGACGCGGGCAGCGGCGCATGAGATGATCAAGCCAACGGTGTATGGCCAGGCGATCATCTTTCTGGTTTTTGCGCCGCTCCTCACCTTCACCGGGGTTGAGGGCAAGACATTTTCGCCCATGGCCATCACGGTGATGCTGGCACTTGCCTCGGCATTCATACTCTCGCTTACTTTCGTCCCAGCGATGATCGCTCTCTTGCTGAACAAGAAAATCAACGAACAGGAAGCAAAGCCCATCCGAATGACAAAGGAGCGCTATGGTCCGCTGCTGCGCAGAGCGCTTGCCCGTCCATGGCCTGTCATCGGTACCGGAGTCGGCGTGTTCGCGCTCGCGGCGCTTGTCTTCAGCTTCATCGGCAGCGAATTTACACCGCAGCTCGACGAGCGTGATCTGGCTGTCCAGTCATTGCGTATTCCTTCCACCCCACTGGAGCAGTCGCTTACAATGCAGCGCCAGGTTGAAGCGCGATTGAAGCAATTCCCGCAGGTTGAGCTGGTATTTTCGCGCACCGGCACGGCAGAGGTCGCGACCGACCCCATGCCGCCGAACATCTCGGATGCCTATGTTATCCTCAAACCGCGCGAAGAATGGCCTGACCCCTCGCTGTCTAAGGATCAACTTGTAAGCGAGATGGAAGAGGCGCTCGGCAATCTCGTTGGCAATCTCTATGAATTCAGCCAGCCCATCGAGCTGCGCTTTAACGAGCTTATCGCAGGCGTTCGCGGCGATGTCGCGATCAAACTCTACGGCGATGATCTCACGGCCATGACTGCGGCTGCAAACCAGGTCGCGGTCGTGCTCCGCGGTGTCGAGGGCGCGGCCGATGTGAAGGTCCAGCAGGTTTCGGGTTTTCCGACGCTCGATATAGCCTTCGATAGGCCAACGATTGCGCGCTACGGCCTCACGGTCGAAGACGTGGCGCAGTCCGTTGCCATAGCGCTTGGAGGTCGAAACGCAGGGCTGGTGTTCGAAGGCGATCGACGTTTCGATGTCGTGGTCAGGCTATCGGATGCAAATCGCAATGACTTCGACCAGCTCGGATCATTGCCGATCGTGCTTCCCAATGGAGGAACCGTGCCGTTGCGCGCAGTGGCAAAGTTTCAGGTGATCGATGGCTTGGCCGAGGTCCGGCGCGAGCAGGGTCGCCGGCTGGTGATTGTGTCCGCCAACGTTCGTGAACGTGATCTTGGGTCATTCGTCGAGCAGGCACAGTCCGAGGTTGCCGCGAATGTTGATTTGCCGTCCGCATCGTTCATCGAATGGGGCGGTCAGTACCAGAACCTGCAACAGGCTCAGCAGCGTCTGCTGATCGTGGTTCCGCTCGCCTTCGGCGTCATCTTGTTGCTCCTGTATTTGGCGGTCGGCGGTTGGGTCCCTGCGCTGGCGGTGTTCAGCGCAATCCCTATGGCACTGGCTGGCGGGGTCTTTTTCCTGGCTCTGCGCGGCATGCCTTTTTCCATCTCGGCAGCGGTGGGGTTCATTGCTCTCTCCGGAGTTGCGACGCTGAACGGCCTCGTCATGATCACAGCGATCAAGCAGCGTCTCGAGCAAGGCTTGGAACTGGGCGACGCGATCATCGAGGGCGCGATCGCACGGCTGCGGCCAGTGTTGATGACAGCGCTTGTCGCATCGCTCGGCTTTGTTCCGATGGCGCTTGCGACGGGAACCGGGGCCGAAGTGCAACGTCCATTGGCTACGGTTGTCATTGGCGGGTTGATCACCGCCACCGCGCTCACCCTGTTCGTATTGCCAGCCATTGTAAGCCTGATCTTCGCGAGAAAACCGCGCGCGACCCAGGTTGAGACATCAGCAGCAGCGAGGAGCGACAGCTAGTGACACGGAATATCGAACTCGAACTATCGTCGCTTCTCCCGGACATTCCGAGCGACACCGACAGATGTATCGCTCGGCTGCAGTCGTTGCTCAGTTCGCGGGCCGGGGTGCATGGGGTCGAGGTCCTTGCAGGATCGAACAGTACACCTGCCCAGCTTGCAATATCTTACGATCCCGATCGTCTCACGATCGCGCGGATCAGAGAACTTGCGCACGTAGCAGGAGCGGAAATTTCCGGGCGCTACGGGCATGTTGTGTGGCAAACCGAGGGCATTAATTCGGTGCGCCGGGCGCAGACGGTCGCAGATCTGGTAGCCCGCGAATCCGGCGTACTTGAAGCAAATGCCGATGCGAGCGGAAAGCTGGTCGCCGAGTTCGACCGCCGGCGTACCGATGAGACCGCGATTGCCAATGCGCTGCAAGAACTGGGGGTTTCAATCAAGGCCGACAAAATCGCCGCAAATGCCAGGGATGCTGAAGAACACCGCCATGACGATAAAGATCATTCCGGGCACAGTCACGGCGGCATCTTCGGCGCTAATACTGAACTCTTTTTCTCGCTCGCTTCGGGCGCATTTCTCGCCATCGGCTTCGGGATCGAGAAACTGTGGGACGGGCATCCGGTCTGGCTGCCGTTCGCTTGCTATATAGCGGCATATTTCTTCGGAGGCTTCTTCACTCTCCGAGAGGCGTGGGACAATTTGCGCCTCCGCCGGTTCGAAATCGACAGCCTCATGCTTGTCGCCGCTGCGGGCGCCGCCTTTCTCGGGGAATGGGCCGAAGGCGCGCTACTGCTGTTCCTGTTCAGTTTCGGCCACGCGCTCGAACACTACGCGATGGGGCGCGCGAAGAAAGCTATCGAAGCGCTCGCCGGGCTTGCCCCGGACACCGCACGGGTAAAGCGCGGAACTGACGTAGTTGAGATCCCGGTCGAGGAGCTTGCGCTAGGCGACGTGGTAATCGTGCGTCCGAACGAACGCCTTCCGGCTGATGGCTTCATCCTGGACGGCGTCAGTGCCATCAATCAGGCTCCGGTGACCGGCGAAAGCGTGCCGGTCGACAAGAGCGCGGTTTCGGATGTCGCTTCTGCGCGCGCCAATCCTGACAATCTTGCGGATGACAATCGCGTCTTCGCGGGGACGATCAACGGATCGGGCGCACTCGAAGTGGAAGTGACCCGGCGATCGAGCGATACGACCCTAGCCAAGGTCGTCCAAATGGTGAGCGAAGCCGAGGCTCAGCAATCTCCTACCCAGCGCTTCACGCAGCGCTTCGAGCGAATTTTCGTGCCTGCCGTGCTCGCTCTGGCCGGCCTGCTCCTTTTCGCATGGGTTGTCATCGACGAGCCGTTCCGCGACAGTTTCTACCGGGCGATGGCGGTGCTTGTGGCTGCGAGCCCGTGCGCTTTGGCGATCGCGACCCCGAGCGCGGTCTTGTCCGGAGTGGCCAGAGCTGCACGCAGCGGCATTCTGGTGAAGGGCGGCGCGCCGCTCGAGGATCTCGGTGCGCTCAAGGCCATCGCGTTCGACAAGACCGGTACTCTTACCGAAGGCGAACCCCGCATTACCGATGTCGAACCCGAGCAGGGTGTATCTGAAAACGAACTGCTTGCGATTGCTTCGGCGGCTGAAAATCTGAGCGATCATCCCCTGGCACAGGCGATTGTCAGGGACGGCAAGCAGCGGCTTGGCGATGAGACTCTGCCCGAAGCTACCAATCTCGAAAGCTTCACAGGCAAGGGCATCACCGCGCTTGTCGGCGGTGAGCGGGTGTGGATCGGAAAGCTCGAAATGTTCGGGCAAGACGGGGTCCCTCCGCTCAGTGCCGAACTGTCGGATGCTATCGAGGGCATGCGCGAGCGCGGGCGAACGACAATGGGCGTTCGCTCGGAAACGCGCGATCTCGGAGCGATCGGCTTGCTCGACACGCCGCGAGCGGCGGCAAAGGCGACGCTCGAAGCGTTGCGCGGCCTCGGGATCACCCGAATGATCATGATCTCGGGCGACGACCAAAGAGTGGCCGATGCGGTTGGAACGGAAGTCGGCCTCGACGAGGCCTGGGGCAATCTCATGCCCGATGACAAGGTCAAGGCCATCCGCAAGCTTGCCGGCCAGGACAAGGTTGCGATGGTCGGAGACGGGGTCAATGACGCTCCGGCCATGGCGAATGCCACCGTCGGGATAGCAATGGGGGCTGCCGGATCGGACGTTGCATTGGAGACAGCCGATGTCGCGCTGATGGCCGATGATCTCGCCCGACTGCCTTTCGCCGTCGATCTGAGCCGACAGACCCGGTCGATCATCCGGCAGAATATGATCGTCAGTCTTGGAATTGTTGTCGTGCTCATCCCGGCAACCATTTTCGGTCTCGGGATAGGCCCCGCTGTCGCGGTTCACGAGGGATCAACGCTGATCGTGGTCGCCAATGCGCTCCGGCTTCTGGCGTATAAAGAGAAGGGCAGCACAAAAGACATAGCGGAGAAGCCAGTATGAGCTGCAACGATGACTTCGATCTGGATTCGGCGGACAAACGACGCACATTGTGGATCGTATTGTGGCTCAACGTCGCAATCGCGGTTGGTTTCTTTGTCGTTGCCTATTTTGCGGACTCGAACGCGCTCTTGGCCAACGGGCTCGACAATTCATCCGATGCATTTGTCTACGCGCTCAGTCTTCTGGCTCTCACCCGTTCGCAATCCTGGAAACGAGGGGCCGCGCGTTTCTCAGGCATTATGCTCCTAGTCTTCGCCGGAGGCGTTATCGCCGATGCCGTCAGGCGTTTCATCGAAGGCTCCGAGCCGGGCGGCCTGATGATGATCGCCATGGCGGGCATCGCGGCGGTGGTGAACCTCATATGCCTGCGCATGCTCCAGAAGCTTCAGCAAAAGGATGTCAATCTGCGCGCAGCGACCACGTTTAGCTTTAACGATTTCATATCGAACGGCGGTATCATCGTCGCCGGGATCATCGTTATGCTTACAGGCGCAAATTGGCCGGATCTCGTGGTTGGGATCGCGGTTGCTGGCATCGCCCTGTATGGCGGGATCGATATCCTTCGCGATGCGCACAGGGATAAGCATGAGGAAGCGGGCACCCAACATATCAAAGGCGACGAATTCCGAAGATGATGCTCGAATTTTGCATTTTGGCCGCTGGATTGCCTCGGCTCCTTATTCAGACTATCGCAGCTTCGTGAAATTTGTTCGCGCCTTGACCCTGATTTGCTTCAGCTTTGGACTGCTTGTGCAGGTTGCTGCGCAGGCGGCCGTTCCGCAGAGCGAAATGGCTGGGTCGGCTGATTGTGCTGAAATGGCGCAAGGCATGGCCGAGCACGGCATGTCTGAACACGCGATGCCCGAACAGATGGTTTCCGAAACGGACCCGGCCGAACAGCATGGCTCATGCTGCGAGATGAGCCTCGATTGTCTCGTAGCCATGAATTGCCTGCCACCGCTGGCGCTTGCGGGTCCGGGACTGGCGCATGCAGGACCGTTTCCTGTTGCGCCTACGTATCTGGCCGCTAGCGCCAACAGGCTCGACAGCCAGCCTCGACCGCCGGAATCTCCGCCTCCACAAACCGAACTCACCATCTAGCATTTCCCGGGCGGTGCTCTGCGCCGTTTGCGAGCTTGACGGATTACTTGACTTGCGCCGTGTCGATTGACGCGTACGCCGAAGTCGTTCCCGGCCAGTTCGCTTTGAAAGAGTGAGAATTATGGATTGGCGAATTGGCTGGGTGCCGTTTTCGGCACTGCTCGCCGCGCAAGCTGCGCAAGCGCAGTCTGTCGGATACGAGGAAGCACTTGCAGCGGTGCGGGGCGAGCAACCCGTTTTGGAAGCTGGCGCGCTGCGTGTACAATCACGGCGCGAGGCTGCGGAAGCGGCGGACGAGCTTCCCGACCCGCGTTTACGCGCAGGGGTTATGAACCTTCCGGTAAGCGGACCCGCGGCGTTCGAGCTTGACCGGCAACTTCCTACGCAAGTCGCCATCGGTATCGAGCAGGAGATACCCAATCTTGCGCGGCGACGGGCGAGGTATGGCGTTGCCAGTTCCGAAGTTCGGGTGGCGGAAGCACGGCTCGGTATGGCGGAGCGCAATCTTCTCGCAAGCGCTGGAACCGCTTGGGTCAGCTTGTTCTACGCGCAAGAACGCCTCGATCTCGCCAGCACAGCGCTCGATGAGCTGCGAGCCTTCATCCCTGTTGCCAATAGCGCAGTTGCGTCGGGCTCGGCCCGCCCGGCCGAAAGCCTCGTGATACGGCGCGAATTGCTTGGGATCGAGGATGCAGCGACGTCGATCGAGGCCGAGCGCGAGACGGCGCAAGCGCAGCTTTCCCGATACATACCGTTCCCTGACCCGGTTGCCTTGGGTGAGGCTCCCACGGCGGCTCTGGATGAAAACCAGCTTCGCTTCGAACTGGAAGGGAATCCCGAACTCATTCTGGCCGATGCGGAACGAGACCGGGCCGAAGCCGGTGTCGCGCTCGCTCGCGCTGAAAAGAGGCCGGATTTTGGGGTGAGCGTCAACTATGGTCGTCGCGACCAGGCGTTTGGCGATGCGGTGTCGGTCATGGGGTCGATTACTCTTCCGATCTTCACCGACCGGCGGCAGAATCCGCGCATCGCCGCCGCCGAAGCCGATGCCGCTGCCGCTTTGGCCGAACGCGAGGATCGCAGACGCGCGCTGGTCGCGGATTTCGAAGCCGATCTCGCCACTTGGCGCAGCACTATGCGCCAATGGCGCCGCGCGCGTGATGAACTTCTTCCGCTCGCGCGTGACCGCGTTGACCTCGAGACAGCCAGCTTTGCGGCCGGGCGTGCCGATCTCGTCGATGTGATTGCGGCGAAATCCGCACTTGCCTTGCTCGAGCTGGAAATTCTCGAACGCGAACAGGCGGCCGTGCAGGCGGCGGTCGAGCTACAACTCACATACGGGGAGGGCAGGCCATGAACTCCGTGCTCGAACGATTTACGCAGCGCCGACGCATGTTTGCGGCTGGGCTAGGTATTGCCCTTGTCAGCCTGGCTGCTGGCTACGGTCTTCACATGCTCGGCGGCGAGAGCAGCGGAGCTGGCTCGCCGACGGATACTGACTGTGAGGATGTGCTTTATTGGTACGATCCGATGGTGCCCGGACAACGTTTTGACGAGCCCGGTAAGTCGCCCTTCATGGACATGATGCTGGTTCCCAAGTGCGCCGGAGAAGCTGCGGAAGCGGGCGTCCGGATTGATCCCGGCCTTGTGCAGAATTTCGGAATTCGCACCGCAGCAGCCGAGTTCGGCGTTCTCGAACCGGAGATCACCGTTACGGGTGTCCTCGCATACAACAGCAGGGATATAGCTATCGTCCAGCCGCGCGCGGGGGGCTACGTCCAACGCACCTATGGCCTTACGCAGGACGATGTCGTCAGTCGCGGCGCTCCGATCGTCGATATTTTGGTCCCTGATTGGGGCGGCGCGCAGCGCGAGTACATTGCTGTGCTCAATACTGGCGATCGGGCGCTGGCAGATGCGATGCGGCAGCGCATGCGATTGCTTGGAATGAACGACGCAATGATCGCATCGGTCGAACGCACACGCAGAGCCCAAAACACGATCACCGTCACGGCTCCGGTGGGCGGTGCCGTAACAATGCTTGGGGTGCGCTCCGGCATGACTGTAATGGAAGGTCAGACTTTGGCCGAGATTACGGGCTTTTCGCCGATATGGCTTGAAGCTTCGGTTCCTGAAGCCCAGGCCGCAAATGTCCGGCAGGGCCAGCCCATCAGTGCGACCCTGGCAGCGTATCCGGATCAGCGATTTGCGGGACGGATTGTTGCCATCCTTCCAAGCGCCGATGCCGCGAGCCGAACCATCACCGTCCGGGCTGAGCTACCCAATCCGCGCAGCAGGTTGAAACCAGGGATGTTCGCGCAGGTGTCGCTTTCACCCGACACACGGCGAGCCTTGCTGGTACCGTCGGAGGCGGTCATTCGAACCGGACGCCGAAATCTCGTGATGCTCAAGCAGGATGAAGGCGCGTTCCTGCCTGCCGAGGTCGAAATCGGGCGCGAAGCGAATGGCAGGACAGAGATACTCGCAGGCCTTGCGGAGGGCGAGCAGGTCGTCACTTCAGGTCAGTTCCTGATCGACTCCGAAGCAAGTCTTGGCGGGATCGACGTCAGGTCGATCGATGGGACCATGAGCATGGCGTCGGACGGCTCGCCAAAGATGAGGGCATACACCGCTACGGGAAGAGTGACGAAAATCGCTGGTGCTTCGATCACTCTCAACCACGCGCCGGTTCCCGCCCTCGAATGGCCAAGCATGGTCATGCCCTTCGCCCTCGCCGACGCCGCTCTAGTTGACGGTATTGAACCGGGCGACAAGGTCGAGTTTACCTTCTCGCAGCACGACACCGGTCCGCGCATCGAATCCATTCGGAAGACCGACCGATGATCGCGCGCATAATCGATGCCTCGATCGCCAATCGGTTTTTCATCGTTCTGGCGGCCTTCGCGGTCGCGCTCGCCGGCTTCTGGGCGGTGCGCGCAACGTCTGTCGATGCGATCCCAGATCTGTCTGATGTGCAGGTCGTGGTGCGGTCGAATTATCCGGGGCAAGCTCCGCGCATCGTCGAGGACCAGGTCACCTATCCGCTCGCAACGACGATGCTCTCGGTGCCGGGCGCGGAAACAGTGCGCGGCTATTCGATGTTCGGCGACAGCTTCGTCTACGTGATCTTCGAGGATGGGACGGACCTCTACTGGGCGCGTTCGCGCGTGCTCGAATATCTCAACCAGGTGCAAAACGAATTGCCCGACGGAGTGACCAGCTCGCTCGGGCCGGACGCGACGGGCGTAGGCTGGATTTACGAATATGCGCTGGTTGACCGAACGGGGAACAGCGACCTTGCTGGCCTTCGGAGCCTTCAGGACTGGTTCTTGCGCTATGAGCTGCAGACCATTCCGGGCATCGCAGAGGTCGCCAGCGTCGGCGGCATGGTCAAGCAATACCAGGTCGTCCTGGAGCCTTATCGCATGGCTTCGCTTGGCGTCACTTACAGCGATGTCGTGCGCGCCATACAAGCTTCCAATCAAGAGGCTGGCGGATCGGTGGTCGAAATGGGCGAGGCCGAGTTTATGGTCCGCGCTTCAGGCTATCTCACGTCTCTCGACGACTTCCGGCAGATCCCTCTCAAATCAGTCGGGAACGGTATACCGGTTACTCTATCCGATATCGCCACGATCCAGCTTGGCCCCGAAATGCGGCGAGGAATCGCCGAACTCAATGGCGAAGGCGAAGTCGCAGGCGGTATTGTTGTGCTTAGACAAGGCGAGGATGCGCGGGCAACGATCGCGGCTGTCGAAGAGAAGCTCGACGTGCTCCAGGCCAGTCTTCCTGAAGGGGTCGAGATTGTCACGACCTATGATCGTTCGAAGCTGATCGACGCCTCGATCGAAAACCTGACCGGAAAACTCATCGCCGAATTTATCATCGTCGCGATCGTTTGCGCGCTGTTCCTGTGGTATGTGCGATCAGCATTGGTGGCGATCGTCACGCTTCCATTGGGGGTGCTGGCGGCCTTTATCGTGATGCGGTTCCAGGGGGTCGATGCGAACATCATGTCCTTGGGCGGCATCGCCATCGCAATCGGCGCGATGGTCGACGCTGCCATCGTCATGATCGAGAACGCGCACAAGCATATCGAGCATTGGGAAGAGGACCATCCCGACGAGAAGATGTCCAACGATGAGCGCTGGAAACTGATTGCGGACGCATCGAAAGAGGTGGGGCCAGCGCTGTTTTTCAGCCTCCTGATCATAACCCTATCGTTCCTGCCGGTGTTTACTCTGCAGGCGCAGGAAGGGCGGCTCTTCTCCCCACTGGCCTTTACCAAGACCTATGCCATGGCGGCGGCCGCCATTCTGTCGGTGACGCTGGTTCCCGTTCTGATGGGCTGGCTGATCCGCGGGAAGATACCCAAGGAGGACACCAACGTCCTCAATCGCTTGCTGACCAACGCCTACCGGCCCGGTCTTGATTGGGTAATGCGCCGACCGAAAACCACTTTGGTTGTGGCCGGACTGGTATTCCTTACAGCGCTGATCCCGTTCACCCGTCTTGGAGGAGAATTTCTTCCCCCGCTCGATGAAGGCGATCTCCTCTACATGCCGAGCGCTCTGCCTGGCCTGTCTCCTGGTGAAGCGTCCGCATTGCTTCAGCGGACGGACCGACTGATCAAATCCGTACCGGAAGTCGACACCGTTTTCGGAAAAGCGGGGCGGGCCGATACAGCGACCGACCCCGCGCCGCTCACGATGTTCGAGACAACCATCCGGTTCAAGCCGCGCGAAGACTGGCGGCCGGGCATGACGCCAGAGAAGCTCGTCGACGAGCTCGATCGTGCTGTGCAGGTGCCGGGACTCGCCAATGTCTGGGTGCCCCCGATCCGCAACCGCATCGATATGCTCGCGACCGGTATCAAAAGCCCGATCGGCGTGAAAGTGTCCGGCGAGGACCTTGCCGAAATCGAGCGCGTAGCTTTGCAGGTCGAGAATGTCGCAAAACAGGTTCCTGGCGTCAGCTCCGCATTGGCAGAGCGTCTTTCGGGAGGCCGCTATGTCGATGTGGACATCGACCGGGTCGCTGCGGCGCGTTTCGGGCTGAATATCGCCGATGTTCAGCAAATTGTGTCAGGCGCGATCGGCGGCGCGAATATCGGACGGACAGTCGAAGGATTGGCGCGATATCCTATCAATGTCCGCTATCCGCGCGAGATCCGCGACAGTCTCGGAGAACTGCGCGCGCTGCCTTTGCTAACCCCCTCTGGCCAGCAAATTACGCTCGGCACCGTAGCGCAGGTGAGCGTCAGCGATGGCCCCCCCATGCTCAAGAATGAGCAGGGCCGTCTTATCAGCGTGGTCTATGTCGACACGCGCGGGCGCGATCTTACTTCGGTCGTAAGCGATCTTCAGGAGGCGGTGTCAGAGGGCGTCGATCTGCCTGCCGGTGTGAGCATCTCTTACGCGGGCCAGTTTGAATATCTCACCCGCGCCAATGAGCGGTTGCAGGTCGTCGTTCCCGCGACGCTCGGCATCATCTTCGTTTTGCTGTACCTGATCTTCCGCCGCTTCGACGAAGCGCTACTTGTTATGGGCACACTGCCCTTTGCCCTCACCGGCGGCTTCTGGCTGCTCTATCTGATGGGCTACAACCAGTCTGTTGCGACATCGGTGGGTTTTATTGCGCTTGCCGGTGTGTCTGCCGAGTTCGGCGTCATCATGCTGATCTACCTCAAGTCTGCGCTGGCCCGGCGCAGCGGTGCCCTCGATGCGGACGGCGTGGGCGAAGCCATCAGGGAGGGTGCTCTTCTGCGCGTGCGTCCCAAGGCGATGACCGTGGCCGTCATTCTTGCCGGTCTCTTCCCTATCCTCATTGGAACCGGCGCAGGTTCGGAGGTCATGAGCCGCATCGCCGCGCCGATGGTGGGCGGCATGATCACCGCACCGCTGCTTTCGATGTTCGTTATCCCCGCCGCATATTTGTTGATGCGGCGCCCCCGGCCCGAACGGCCAACCCAACCCCAAGGAGAAGAAGAATGCGTACCACAACCCTCATGAGCCTACTGGCCCTTCCGCTGGCGATGGCGGCCTGCGATTCTGGCCAGGACACTGCCCAGATGAACGACATGCCGATGGCAGAGAATGAAATGATGGACGGCGAAGATATGCCGATGATGGAACCTGGCAGCGGAATGCAAACCGCCAACGCAGAAGGCACGGTCACTGCAATCGATGCCGAAGCGGGCACGATAACCGTCGACCACGGTCCGGTCCCGGCGATCGAATGGCCTGCGATGACCATGGCTTTTGGAGCCGATGAACAACTGCGCAGCGAAGTAAGCGTCGGTGAGGGAATTGCCTTTGAATTTCGTACTGGTTCTGAAGGCAATGTGATCACGTCGATCACGAAGCAGTGAGTCGGTTGGGTGGTGCCTGGCAAACCTGGTGCCGCCCAATGAGATGCGGGGCGACCGGAATCTGGTATCGTGACGGCAATTCGAAGGTATTCGGCACAAGGCTGTAAGAGGTCTGCTGTAGAGTGAGAAAGGAAGAGCGATGAGCACGGACGCAAGCTTGCTCGAAGGCACCGCCATCGATCCCGTCTGCGGCATGAGCGTAGCGATCGACGGAGCAGAGCATATCGCGAAGCATGCGGGGGCCGAGCACTATTTTTGTTCGCCGCGATGTCACGACAAGTTCGTCACCGATCCCGAGCTCTATCTCTCGGGCGCGCATCTCGACGCGGTCGAGGATGTGCCCGAAGGCACGATCTACACCTGCCCGATGCACCCTGAAATCCGCCAGCCCGGGCCGGGTTCATGCCCGATTTGCGGCATGGCGCTCGAACCGGAAACGGTTTCGCTAGACGATGGCCCCGATCCCGAACTGGTCGACATGCGGCGTAGGTTCGGGTGGAGCGCGCTGCTCACGCTGCCTCTGTTCGTCTACGCGATGAGCGACATGGCACCGGGGCTCAGTTTCGACCGGCTGATCGAACCTGCCTGGGCGCAATGGGCGCAGTTTGCCCTTGCCACACCGGTTGTTCTTTGGGGAGCCTGGCCGTTCTTCGTTCGGGCCGTCCAGTCGCTCAAGACGCGCAATCTCAACATGTTCACGCTGATCGGGTTTGGCGTTGCCATCGCCTATCTGTTCAGCGTGGTGGCGACGGTCGCGCCCGATCTGTTCCCTGCGGCGTTCCGCGACCATTCGGGACGGGTCGGGATCTATTTCGAGGCGGCAGCGGTCATAACCACACTCGTTTTGCTCGGACAGGTCCTCGAGCTCAAGGCCAGGGGCTCGACCTCGAGCGCCTTGCGCGCATTGCTCGAATTGGCGCCGCCCAGCGCGGTCAAGATCTTCGGCTCCGGCGATGAGCGCGAGGTGCCGCTCGACCAGCTGGCCACAGGCGATCGTCTGCGCGTTCGACCGGGCGATAAGGTTCCGGTCGATGGCGAGATCGAAGAGGGATCGAGCGCCATCGACGAATCCATGATCAGCGGCGAACCGCTGCCGGTCGCCAAACAGGCTGGCGACACAGTCATTGGCGGCACGGTCAACCAGACTGGCGGGTTCGTCATGCGCGCGACCGGTGTGGGCAAAGACACGATGCTGTCCAAGATCGTCCAGATGGTGGCCGAGGCGCAGCGCAGCCGCGCACCGATCCAGCGACTGGCGGATCAGGTGGCGGGCTGGTTTGTGCCTGCGGTGGTGGTGATAGCCATCGCCACCTTCGTGGTCTGGGGAATCTGGGGTCCCGCACCTGCGCTTGCCTACGCATTGGTCAATGCCATTGCGGTCCTGATCATCGCTTGTCCCTGCGCGCTTGGTCTCGCTACGCCGATGTCGATCATGACCGGCACGGGCAAGGGTGCCCAGCATGGCATCCTGATCCGCAATGCCGAGGCGCTGGAGACACTCGAGAAGATCGATACGCTAGTGGTCGACAAGACCGGCACGTTGACGATGGGCAAGCCCGATCTGGTGGCGGTGACGCCAGCAGAAGGAATCGACGAAGCCGATTTCCTGGCTGCGGTTGCAGGCGTCGAAATGGGGAGCGAACATCCGCTGGCCCACGCCATCGTCGAAGGTGCGCGGACGCGCGGGGTCTCGCCCGCCAATGCCACGGATCTCGCTTCGACGACCGGGGAAGGTGTTGAAGCCAATGTCCAGGGCCGCCGGGTTGCGATCGGCAATGAGAAGATGATGCGGCGCGTCGGGATCGATGACGAGGCCTGGCTCGGCACGGCCGAAAGTGGCCGCAGGCAGGGTCAAACAGTGATGTTCGTGGCATTCGATGGCCGTCCGGCAGGGCTCATCGCGGTGGCCGATCCGATCAAGCCTACCAGTGCAGCGGTCATTGCGGCACTGCACAAGCGCGATATCCGGGTCGTTATGCTCACGGGCGACAGCCGCGGCACTGCCGAAGCGGTCGCCCGTGAAATGGGAATCGACGAAGTGCATGCGAATGTCTCGCCCGAAGACAAGCACCGCAAGATCGAAGAGCTGAAAGCGCAAGGTCGCCGGGTCGGCATGGCCGGGGACGGGATCAACGATGCTCCTGCGCTGGCTGCCGCCGATGTTGGTATTGCGATGGGCACCGGCACCGATGTCGCAATCGAAAGCGCAGGCGTGACGCTGGTTCGCGGCGACCTGACAGGAGTGGTGCAGGCCATCGTGCTGTCGCGTGGGACGATGCGCAACATCCGGCAGAACCTGTTTTTCGCCTTCGCTTACAACACACTCGGCATTCCGGTCGCGGCAGGCGTGCTGTATCCCTTCTTCGGAGTGCTGCTCAGCCCGATGATTGCGGCCGCAGCCATGAGCCTCTCTTCCGTATCGGTGATAGGCAATGCGCTGCGGCTGCGGGGTCTGCGCCTCGAAGTCTGACAGGCCAAACTTCAGCCATGCGCGTTTTTCCAAGCGCCCATGGAACCGAGATAGATGTCGAGGCGCTTGAAGCCCTGGCTTGCGAGCCAGCCTGCCGCAACGCTCGCCCGCATGCCGCTCGCGCACATCAGCGTGTAGTGGCGGTCGCGGTCGAGCTCTTTCCATCGCTTGTTGAGCTCGCCAACATAGATATGCTCTGACCCGTCGATGCTTGCATCTTGTCGTTCGTCCGCGTCGCGCACGTCGAGCAAAGTCCATTCGCAGCTGTCTTGATCGAGCCTGCGCGCGACTTCCTCGGTGCCAATCATGGGAATGCTGCGCATCGCTTTGCCCTGAGCAGCGGCTGGAACCACGCCGACATAGCCGCCGACAACATTATCGAGACCGATGCGCACCAGATGGGCCATGGCGTGGGCTAGCTGGTCTTCCTCGGAAGCGACGAGGGCAATCCTGTCGCCTTCACCGAGGAACCATCCGGCAAAGGCCGGTATCATTCCCACCGGAAGGCACATGGCACCCGGCATATGACCGGCGGCATAGGCGAGCGGCTCGCGCACATCGACCAGGTGATCGGCGCCGCTCTCGCGAAGGTCGTCCAGCCCCAGACGCCTTGGCCGCATAATCCGCGGCGCGGCATCGGCCCCTTCGAGGTTAAGCCGTTCCATCAGCCGGAAATAGGGAGGTTGGTAGTGGTGTTCTGCTACCTTCGCCTTGATGAACTCATCGCGGTCGGAGATGCGCAGGCGCGGGTTGTTGCGCCGCTCGTGGCCGATTGTCGAGAATTCCCGGTCCGCCATTCCCGACCCGCAGACCGAGCCCGCACCATGCGCCGGGTAGATGATCGCCTGGTCGCCGAGGCGGCAAAGTTTCTGCAGGGAGTCGAAAAGAAGGCCCGCGACTTCTTCCTTGCGCTCGGGATAGAAATCGGTGCGTCCGACATCGCCGACGAACAAGGCATCGCCGGTAAAGACGCCGACCGGTCCCTCGGAATATTCGCTGTCATGGATGACGAAAGCGAGATGATCGTCGGTGTGTCCAGGTGTTTCAAGCACTTCGATCTTCAATTGACCCAGCTCGAAACAATCGCCTTCGCGCGTAGTGTTGGCGAAGGCCACGTTTCCGGCCGGATTGGGACCGTGGTGAACCGTCGCACCAGTCAAGTCCGCAAGGATCGGCGAGCCGCTGAGCAGATCCTCATTGCGATGGGTTTCGAAGATATGCGTTATCTCCAGCCCTTCAGCCCGGGCCCTTTCGACATAGACCTCGAAGTCCCGGCGCGGATCGATGACCGCTGCCTGTCCGCCCGAACCGATGATGTAGGAAAGGTGCGAGAGGCCAGGGGTTTTGATCTTCTCCAGAAACATACAATTTTCCTTGTCTGTTGCTCAAAACTTGTAACGTTCGGGCTTGTTACAGAACGATAAATGATACGACGCTCAATCGATACCGAGTTCGGCCTTGATGGCACCAGGACTTTCGAAACGTTCGGCTTCGGGCCTGCCGATGGCAGGCTTTGCGTTGATCCAGGTGTCTTCGCACACGAATTCAAGCAGGCTCGCCGCGAGATCAGCATGACGGCACCGGAAACAGCCTTCCGCCAGCCGCTCGTCCGTAATCACGGCGTCGCCAGTGTAAGGCTCATCCAGCAGCCAGCCCGGCCGTGCGGCCGTCCATTTAATACCTTGGGCGTCGCTGAGCATCACTTCCATGGAGCGCATCTGCTCGAGTATATTGAACAATGCAGGCTTGGCAGTGAGTTCAAACCAGGCCGGGACGCTCGACTGATGTTCGACGAAGGCAGCGGAGATTACGGCAATGCGGTCGATCTTCGCTTGTGCCATCGCCTCGAGCAGGTTGCGCGTGCCATCGGTATAGAGCGGCGGTGGATCGATCGCATTGCCCGGACCGAAAGCGACACCGAGGGTCGAGATAACCGCGCGGCAGCCATCGAGATCGCCCGCGAAATTATCCGACAGCACATCGCATTCGATATATTCGAAGTCGCCCACCCGCTCGCCTGGCCCAGGCACGGTGTGTTCAAAGGCGCGGATCGGTATGTCTCGGGCAATGGCACGCCTCAAGAGCTCGGTGCCGGTCTTCCCGCCTGCGCCGAAGACAGCGATGGGCCTCGTATCGGTCATCTGCTTGTTCCTGTAAAAATGGTGAGGGCGACGAAGGGCGGAGGCGCGGGCGCATGGGTTAGCCGACGGCCCGCCCATGCGCCCTGCCAGTATCAGGCTCCGTCGGCCGGACAGGTGGTATAACCCCAAAAGCCGAACTCATCCTTGGCTCTTGGTGCTGCCACGATCATCTCCTGCATTTGCAGGCCCGCATCGCCTTCATCATCCAGCATGCGGGTTTTGATCCGAAGCTCGCCGTTCGCATAGCTGCCAGGGCCATCGGCGGTCACGGGGATCAATTTGCCATTGATCTTGATCGCTCCGCCCCCGTCACCGTCATAGACAAACGAGGGAAAGGCCACTTCGGTCAGGCGGAACTGGCAGGCCTGTCCTGCGCCCAGAGCAGCAAGGTCCGCGTCATTCATGGTCCCGGGAAGCATGAGGCCCGGGTCAACATTTGCCAGTGCACTGGCCGCGTCCTCGATCGGCGCGGCAGTGGCAGGCGGGTCGAGCTGGGCTTCGCGGTCGTTGCCCGGAGCGGTGTTCGAATTGCAGGCGGCAAGCGGCAGCGCGATGAGCGCCGTGAAAGCTATCTTGTTCATGGCTGCATCTCCTCGGGCAGGCGTTCTTCGGTTCGAGGACCGTTCTGCTCGATATCGTCTATGAGGTATTTCATCTCGGCGATTTCGCGGCGCTGTGCGACAATGATGGCCTGCGCGAGTTCGCGCACGCGAGGATCTTTCAGGCTCGCGCGTTCGCTGGTCATGATCGCGATTGAGTGGTGCGGGATCATTGCTGCCATATATTCGGTATCGTCAACGGTGGTCTGGCTGCGCACCAGCCATAGTGCGAGCGCGAACACAAAGGCCCCGACGCCCAGGATGATCAAGTTCTTGGTCCGGTCCTTGTACATGCCCCACATGAAGAGCAGCATGACAACCATCATCATCGCGCCCATGACGAACATCATCCAGAAGCGCGTTTCGCTCCAGAAAAGATCATCGACGGTAAAGGTGTTGGCATACATCAGGAAGAACATGATCACGGTCGAGGTCGACACCATGGCCATGAATCGCCAGTAGCTGCCGCCCCCTCCCTTGTCCGAGTGGGAGGTCTTTTCGGTCATGCTTTTTCTCCTTTTTGCATCATGGTCCAGAATAGCTGCGCCGAGCAGCTGATGAGAGCGAAGCCGGTAAGGGCCTCGACGCCGGCGAGAACTCTCAGGTGCTCGGTCGGATAAATGTCGCCCAAGCCCAGTGTGGTCACGTTGATGAGCGAGAAATAGAAGTAGTCCATCCAGTGCATGGAAGGCGCCTTGTCGAACCCTCCCAGGCCCCATTGCGCGCCCAGCCAGAAACCTGCGGCAAAAAGGATCGCGACCAGGAAATGCGACGCGAGCACGAGTAGCGAGACTGCAAGCTTTCCCAGCGTATCGCGGCGGCGATCGAGAAGCCGGTGGCCGACACCCAGAATGGCAAGGTGGGAAGCGACGGCTGCAAGGAACAGAAAGACGGCGAGAAGGAGCGCGGTGATCATGCGAGAAGCTTCGCGCCCATCCACAGACCCATTCCGATCATGAACAGATTTTCGGTCAGCGAGACGAAGCCGAGCGGCACATTGCTGCCCCCACCGACGCAAGCGCATTTGAGCTCACGCTTGTCGATGTAGACAGCCTTGAAGACGCTGACAGTGCCGACGGTGCCAATGAACAATGCCAGCGGGGCCGAGAGCCAGGTCAGCGCGCCCGCGGTCATGAGAATGCCGGCAGCGGCTTCGCCGAACGGGTAGACGAAGCCATAGGGCACCCAGCGCCGTGCGAGTAGGTCGTAGTTGAGGAACATCGTCGAGAAACTGCGCACGTCCTGAAGCTTCTGAACGGCGAGCAGGGTCATCGATAGGCTCACGAACCATTCGGCGGCCCGGACAGTGAAGAGGTTATCAAAAAAAGCCCAGCTCAGTCCGAGCGCGAGCAGAAGCGCGACCGCGAAAATCGCAATGACCGGCTGATAGCTGGTCTCGCCTTCCTCTGGCTGCGAACGGCTCTTGCCGAAGAACTCGCGGACATCGTCATAGCCGCCAATGCGCTTGTCTTCGATAAAGGTCTGCGGGGTGGTCTCGACGTTGTGCTTGTCCTTGAATGCGTCGGTTTCCTCCCTGCTGGTCAGGTGATGATCGTCGACCTCGAAACCTTGCCGCTTGAGAAGATCGACCGTCTTGATGCCATAGGGACAGACATGGTCCTCCATGACCATGCGGTAGACCGCCGCTGTTCGGGTCGTCATGAATCGCTCCATCTGTTTTGCCTGACGTGTCTCGTGCTCAACGCCGGTTTTCGGTGAACGGTTTCGAAAAACCCCGCTGCAAGAGCCTCAAGGCCCAGCGAAAAGTTGCCATCAACTCTTCTCTTCTGACCGATCATCTTTGTGAGAAGCGGGCGCTTCGGAATTGTCCGAAAGGTAAATCCATTCTCCCATGAAGACTGCGACGATGCCGATCGCCGCATAGGCGACAACGGCAGGATCGCTGCGCAATTTGGCCGCGGTAAAGGCTGCAAGGACCACGCCATCTGCCGCGAGTGCTGTAAGAAGTATTGTTGCGCGCGCGCCGACTTCCTTGCGCAGGTGGCGCAGGACGCCCCAGTGAACCAGCATATCCATGACGAGGTAGAAGAAGGCGCCCAGCGAGGCGATCCTTGACAGATCGAACAGGACCGCAAGCGTCCCGGCAATGACCACCGTATAGACCAGCATGTGGCTGCGAATCCCGCCGCTCATGCCGAAATGGCTGTGCGGGATCATCTTCATGTCGGTCAGCATCGCAAGCATGCGCGACACGGCAAATACGCTCGCTATCACGCCCGAAGTGGTGGCGGCGATCGCGATCGCCACGGTGAAATAGAAGCCCAGTTCTCCCAGCGCCGGACGCGCCGCAGCCGCGAGCGAATAATCGCGCGCCTCGACGATCTCGGATATGCTCAGGCTCGAACCCACCGCCACTGCGACAAGCAGATAGATCACGATGCAGACGGCTATCGAGATCATGATGGTTCGGCCGACATTCTTGTGCGGGTCAACGATTTCGCCGCCGCTATTGGTAATCGTGGTGAAGCCTTTGAAGGCGAGGATCGAGAAAGCAACCGAGGCGAGCAGGGCTTCTGCATTGGTCAGCGAAACGGACTGCGAAAATGCGCCTGATGAAAATCCGCTGGCCCAGATCGCCGCGACTGCGAACAGCGCGATACCGCCGATCTTGATGGCGGACATGATGAGCGAGAAGCCGCTTACCGACTTGTTGCCCGCTGCATTGACGAGATAGGCGAAGATGATGAGTGCAAGCGCTGCCAGCGAAACGAGCCACCCGCTGCTTTCGAGGCCAAACGGGCGCAGCGCGTAAGTCGCAAAGGTGCGGGCCACGAGGCTTTCATTGATGACCATCGACAGAGCCATCAGGAGCGATGCCGACGCGGCAATGACGCCGGGTCCGTAGGCCTTCTGCAAGATCATCGCGATGCCGCCCGAAGACGGCCATTTGTTCGACATCTTGATATAGCTGTAGGCCGCCAGCGAAGTTACCAGCGCGCCGGCGATGAAAGACAGGGGGAAGAGCGGACCGGCGAGCTCGGCGATCTGCCCGGTCAGCGCGAATATGCCGGCACCGATCATGACGCCGGTACCCATCGCAACGCCGCCCAGCAGGGTTATCGAGCCAGCCGTTTCGCTTTGATTCTCGTGCTCATGGTCTTGCAAGACTTTCCCCTGTCGATGGTCTCCCGTTCAAGAAAGATCATGCCGGACAGTACGTTCAGCCGGGGCTCATCCCTCAAAAATATTTCAGGACAAATCCGGAGGGTTGCGTTTTGCTCGGGGCGCTCGAGCAAATTGCGGCCCAAAGCGGACTGCTTGCGCAGCTGAAAATGCTCGGCGAGTATCAAGGCACGCGTCCATCGCCGCCGATTTACTACGTCCTGAACCGGTTACGGAAAAATCGCAGCAGTGGCACCCCAATGACCGCGATGTACCAACCGTACAGAAAGCTGCCGAGAGCGCCTGCCAGAAAGCCCGAGATGGTCAGCCATTCGAACCCGGGAAGCAGCGGCGCCCACGCTTCGTGCATGTGCGCCTGTTCGGGCGCGAGCAGGCCGAAACCGATGCAGATCAGGTAGCTGAAAAGCAGGAAGAGGCTGAGTGTCCAGCCCCATATCAGTATTGAGGTTTTGACCGAATAGTCTGACATGATGGTCCTCCGTTAGAGTTGGCGCTGAGATGGCTTGTCCATGGTCACGGGTAGGATGCGAAAACGCGCTGCCCGCCTGAGCCGAAGGCGATGACATCATAGGGCTGCACCTGCTCTCCGACTTCCATTCCGGGCGAGCCAAGCGGCATTCCGGGCACAGCCAGGCCTGCCACGCCTTCGGGGCGTTCGCGCAATAGCTTCGCGACGGCATCGGCCGGCACGTGGCCTTCGATGATATAGCCATCGACTTCCATCGTGTGACACGACCACAGATCCTGTGGCACACCCCTGGCTGTCTTGAGCGCAGCCATGTCGTCGGTGTCGACCGAGGCGACCTCTGCTTCGAGCCCATGTTCGACGTGACCGGCCCAGCTGAGACAGCAGCCGCATCCTGCGTCGCGGAACATGGTGTAGGTCGCGGCCTGCGCTGCATTCGAGCAGGCTGCAAGGGCGAGGAGGAGCGAGGCCGCCAGCGAACGGCGTAGCGGTCTCGAATCTTTCGTGAGGTTCATTGGACATTGCCTTTCTTGATGCCGCGCCAGAGAGAAATGGTTCCGGTCGCGGTATGGATACGATCGAGCAATTCGGCGTCCGCGAAAATCTCGGCGAGCAATTTCTCGACGGCTCCGTCGGCGCTCGGCTGGGTGTCCTTCACGCCGTCGAGAAGCTGAACGCTCGAACGGAACAGCGCGCGCATGACTGGAGCATCCTGCCCCATATAGTCGGCAATCAGCGCCATGCCCCCGGGGGCCAGCAGGTTCTCGATCTGCTCGAGGATCGCGCGTTTTTGCGAAACGGGCACCTGGTGAAGGACGAGACTGCTGACGATCTTATCTGGTTGCCAGCCGTCGGAAAGCTCGAGACTGTCAAGAAAGCCGTTGTGCCACCGGACCATATCGACTCCGGCACCGAACTTGCGCTGCGCGATCGCCAGCGCGGCGGGGTCTGGCTCAACGCCGATGAAGCCGGCTTCGGGACAGCTGGCCATCAGCGCCCTGAGCAAGGTCCCGGTGCCGCACCCGACATCGATGACCTTGTCGCCCGGCACCAATACGGCCTCTTCGACGATCGCGCGGCGCCACCGGCTCTCGCGCGTAAAGACTGCGATCGCGCGGTCATAGAACGGCGTGAGCCAGCTTTTGCCCAGCGGCGGAGTGAACTCGCGTTCTTTTGACGGAACTGCCGCGCTTTTCATGCCATGGCTCCCATTCGACGCTGGTACATACCGCTGTTGCTACAGATATCTCCTCTTACGCGTCGCCAACCCGCAGCCCTCAAAAAAGAAACTTGAGGGTTTGCGCGAAGTGTCGCGTATAGGAACCGTGCAACCGACAGGAGCAAGGGATGCGTGACAATCAGACACTCGATGCGATGCTCGGCACCATGGCCTCGCAGAAGGCTGGCGACGTGCCGCCCGACTTCATGAACGGCGTCTGGCAGCGCGCGGGACAGCTTGGCGAAATTGTCGATCAGCGACGCAGAATGGCCTTGTTCGCCGGTCTGTTTGTCGTCGGGCTGGCAGCTGGCGCAGGGACCAGCGGATGGCCTTCCGAATATGGCGCTCCTACAGAAATTGTTGGCGAGAGCCTCGTTGGCGGAGAATCCCTGTCACCCGCTGCTTTGCTTCATGTGGGATCATAGGCGTTGAAGAAGTTTCACCTTGTCCTTGCGGTCCTGCTGGCGGCGCTCGCCGGATGCCTAGGAGCGCTTGCCGCCGATCGCTGGGCCAACAACGATGCCGAGGGCGGCCTGCACCAGTTCGTGCACGATGAGCTGTCGCTCACGGCTGACCAGGAGCAGCGGCTCGATGCGCTCGAAGCGCGTTTCGCGGTAGAACAGGCAAGGCTCGAAGCCTCTGCGCGCGCAGCCAACGCCCAGCTCGCCCAGGCAATGGAAACCGAGCACGAATACGGGCCCGAAGTCAGTGCCGCGATCGACGAGGTGCATGCGCGCATGGGCGATCTGCAAAAAGCGACCGTGCGCCACGTCTTCGACATGCGGGAAATTCTCGATCCCGATCAGCAGCTCCAGTTCGACCGGAAAGTGTCCGCGGCCCTCACGCGCGATCCGCGTGACTGATCAGCCTTGGCAGCGGTGGATGACACTTCGGATGAAGCTCTGATCGGGCGGGCGATAGCCGGTGACAAGCGGGCGTTCACAGCTCTCGTCGAGAGCGAGATCGCCCGGTTGATCGCGCTTGCCACGCGTATGCTGGGTTCACCATCGCAGGCCGAAGATGTCGTCCAGGACGGTCTCGCTTCGGTCTGGCTGACACGGCATCGCCTCGACCCGAGCAAGCCCATCGGTCCCTATTTGACGACAATCGTTCTCAACAAGTGCCGCGACAAGCTTCGCCGGAGGAAAGTTGCGGGCTTCCTTGGCTTGCCGAGCGGCCGGGAAGCCGACGCCGTTGCCGACGATGCCCCTAATCCCGAAAATGTTGCCGGAGCCCGCGAACAGCTGCGGCTGGTCCAGGTCGAAATCGGGCGCTTGCCGGTGCGGCTGCAAGAGGCGCTCGTGCTGGTCACTGTCGAGGGGTACAGCCAGGCCGAGGCTGCCGAGCTGCTCGGCACCACGGAGAAGGCCGTCGAGACGCGCATCTATCGTGCGCGCAACCGGCTGAAGGAGCGGTTCGAAAAGTTTGAGGGGTAGGGCAGCTGACCGCGTATGTGACGGTATACGCATTTTCAGGAGCCCCCTATGCCTGCCCTCAATCGCCGAAGATTCCTTGGAACAAGTGCTAGCGGGCTGGGCCTGCTTGGTCTCTCCGGTGCCATGCCGGCCTGGGCGCGCGGCGCGGACATCCTTGCAGGAAACGCCCGCAAAGGGCTGGATGAAGTATCCGGGCCGAATATCGACCTCACTGTCGCGCGGTCTGCCTTTGCAACCGGCAACAGACGCGGCGGCGCCATCGCCGTCAACGGCACGATCCCCGGCCCGTTGTTGCGTTTGAAGGAAGGCACGACCGTCCGATTGAACGTCCATAACCAGCTCGAGGAAGACACCTCGATCCACTGGCACGGGCTGCTCGTGCCATTCGAACTCGACGGGGTGCCAGGTGTAAGCTTCCCCGGCGTCAAGCCCGGAGAGACCTTCACCGCTGAATTCCCGGTGCGCCAGTCGGGCACCTACTGGTGGCACTCGCATAGCGGCCTGCAGGAACAGGCCGGGCATTACGGCGCCATTGTGGTGGATCCGGCTGGACCCGATCCGGTCCAGGCGGACCGCGAATATATCGTGGTGCTCAGCGAATTCAGCGAAATGTCGCCCCACACGATTTTCGACAAGCTCAAGAAGGGCGAAGGCTACTTCAACTACAACATGAATACCTGGACCGACGACTATCCGCTTTCGGGCGAGGATCGCCGGATGTGGGCGAGAATGCGTATGATGCCGACCGACCTTAGCGATGTGTCGGCCCCAGCCTACACTTACCTGCTGAACGGTCATGGCCCGCTCGACAATCTGGAATATCTCTTCCGTCCGGGCGAGCGCGTGCGGCTGCGCTTCATCAATGCCGGGGCCATGACCTTCTTCAATATCCGCATTCCAGGCCTGCCGATGACCGTCGTTCAAGCCGACGGGCAGAACGTCGAGCCGGTCGAAGTGGACGAGTTCCAGATCGGCGTCGCGGAGACCTACGACGTCGTCGTGACGCCGGGTGAGCAGCAGGCGTACACATTGGTGGCCGAGTCGGTGGATAGGTCCGGAATGGGGATCGCAACGCTTGCGAGCGCGCCTGGCGCGCGCGCGGCCATTCCGCCGCTGCGCGATCCCCCGCTTCTGACCATGGCTGATATGGGCATGAGCGGTATGGACCACGGGGCTGGCAGCAACGATGCCGGTATGACCGGCATGGATCATGGCGCCGGCGGTATGGCCGGAATGGACCACGGATCGAGCGGAGCGGCTGGCGCGGATGGGATGTCCGGTATGGATGGCGGTTCGGCGGAGATGGCTGGCATGGCGGGAGGTATGCAGATGCGCGATACATCGCTCCTGCCTCCCGACGTGAAGGTCGGGCCCGGTCTCGACATGGTCTCGATGAACCCGGTCGACCGTATGGGCGACCCCGGCATCGGCCTTGCCGATGTCCCCCACCGCACCCTCGACTATCGCAAGCTCCGCTCGCTGACACCTCATCAGGAGGGGCGGACTCCCTCGCGGCGGATGGAAATCCATCTCACCGGGAACATGGAACGCTATATGTGGTCGTTCGACGGCAAGAAGTTCTCCGCCGTCTCCGACGAGCCGATCCGCTTTGCCTATAACGAACGCGTGCGTGTCAAATTGATAAACAACACGATGATGGCGCACCCGATCCACTTGCATGGGCACTTCTTCGAACTGGTTAACGGCGCACCTGCCGATCGTCAGCCGCTCAAGCACACGGTTAACGTGCAGCCGGGCGGCAGCGCGCAGTTCGACCTGACGGCGGACGAGCCGGGCGACTGGGCCTTCCACTGCCACCTTCTCTACCACATGCATGCCGGGATGTTTCAGATCGTCACTGTCGCCAATCCCGATGGGAGCGAAGCATGAAGATTCGTATTACCAGCCTGCTCGCATCGATCGCAGTCGGCTCAGTTCTCGCCTCCCCCGCTGCGGCGCAGCATGCCGGTCATTCGCCCGCGGAGCCGCAGCAGAGCGCCGAGGCGCAGGCTGACGCCAAGACAAAGTGCGAAGAAGAAGCCCAGCGCCATCGCGCGATGGGGCACCCGGTAGCCGAAGGAGCTTGCGAACCAGTGGCCCAGCCTGAAGTTGCCATGGATCATTCGACGATGGACCATTCGACTATGTCTCATGGTTCGACGACCGCTCAGGATGGTCATTCGGGCATGGCAATGCCGATGGACGCTGCCCGTCCGGAGACTACACCCGGGAGTCATGAAGGAATGGATCATGGCTCGATGCCGCATGGCACGCCTGCCGAAGGCGCGATGGATCATTCGCAGATGAACCAAGGCGACATGGGTCAGGCGGAAGCCAGCAACTCGTCGATGGACCATGGGCAGATGGATCACAGCCAGATGAACCATGGGCAGACGGGATCGCAGGATATGCAGGGCATGGACCATTCGGCGATGCAGATGGGCTCGAACGACGATATCCCGCTGCTGCCGCCTCCTCCCGAAGCCGGGAGCGGTCCCGCGCGCGCGGCGGTCGCGATCTGGGGCGAGGAAGCCATGAACGAAGCGCGGCGCGAACTTGTCCGCGAGACCGACGGCGGGATGCGCTTCTGGTTTCAGGGCGACCGGCTCGAATACCGCGCCCGCGAGGGAGTGGATGGATATCTTTGGGACATCCAGGGCTATTATGGTGGTGATATCGACAAGTTCTGGTTCAAATCCGAGGGCGAAGGCAGCTTCGGTGAGCCTGTCGAGGGAGCCGAAGTCCAGGCACTCTGGAGCCGGGCGATCGCTCCCTTTTTCGACCTACAGACAGGTGTGCGCCAGGATTTAACAGGACCCGAGCGCACCCATGCTGTCATTGGCATACAGGGCATTGCTCCCTACCAGTTCGAGGTCGACGTTGCAGCGTTCGTATCGAACAAGGGTGATGTAACCGCGCGCTTCGAGGGCGAGCTTGATCAGCGCATCACGCAGCGGCTGATCCTCCAGCCGCGAGCCGAAATCGCTCTTTCGGCTCAGGATATTCCCGAACTCGGCATTGGCGCTGGCCTCGACCGGATCGAGGCAGGTCTGCGTCTTCGCTACGAGTTCGCACGCGAATTCGCGCCCTATGTCGGCGTCTCCCAGGAGTGGCGGATCGGTCAGAGTGCCGATTTTGCACGCGCCGCAGGGGAAGACCCTAGCGTGACGAATTACGTCGTGGGCATGCGATTCTGGTTTTAAGAGAAGGAAATATACAATGAGGATAAGACTATCTCTAAGCGCGGTCGCCCTGGCCTTGGCTGCAGGCGGCACTCCCGCCCTGGCACAATCCATGGATCATTCCGCGCACTCGGACCCTACGGCTTCGACGCAGATGGACCATACGGAGCAGGGCATGAACCACGCCGAGCATATGGATGCGATGAATGATGACGTTGCGGAAGCCGAGGCGGTTCTGACATCATATCGGGATGCCCTGACGTCGCGCGATGCAGAGGCCATGGCCGCGCTGTTTGCCGAGGAATCCTTCGTTTACGAAAACGGCAAGGCGGAAGGCAGCTTCACGTATTACATGGAGCATCACCTGGGACCGGAACTCGATGCAATAACCAGCTTCACCTTCGGCGAACCGACGCTCGCAGTCACCCGGATGGGACATATGGCGTATGGCCGCGAATCGTACACCTATCGGATCGAACTGGCCGACGGCCGCGTGATCGACCGCGAAGGCGTTGCGACCTCGGTGCTTGCCCATGATGCGGATGGCTGGAAGATCGTTCAGTACCATTCGTCGTCACGAGCGCCGCGTAACAACTGATTTGATCGGGGGAACACCGATTGGCGACACGCTCTTTCAAGCTGCGTCTGCATGTGCTGGGCAGCAAGCTTCACAAATGGCTGGCAGTCTTTGTCGGCGTCCAGGTGCTTCTATGGATGGCCACCGGGGCGCTGATGTCGTTCCTCGACATCGAAGAGGTCCGGTCCGAACATGTCGTTTCGCGCGCACCGGAGGTTCTGCCCGCTAATGCTGCCATGCCCGAGTGGCTCGATAGCAGGGAGGGGGTGGTTTCCCTTGCGACGCGCGCGGTCGGCGGCAGGACAGTAACCGAGATCCGTCGGGACGATGGAAGCGTCACGCTCCGCGACCCGAACAGCGGCGCTCTCCTTTCGCCTCTTTCGAGCGCGAGCGCACAGGCCATCGCTCGCCATGCTTGGACGGGGCCACCAACCACCATAGCGACCACGCGCCTCATCGAAGGTGCTGTCGGGACCGAATTCCGGGGTCCGTTCCCCGCGTGGCAGATTACCTATGGCGATGAGGACAATACCCGCGTCTACATCGATGCATCGAGCGGCTCGGTGCTCGCTGCCCGCAGCGACACCTGGCGTCTGTTCGATTTTATCTGGGGGCTGCATATCATGGACTGGACGCAGCGCGACCGCATCAACAGCTGGTGGCTGCTACTGTTCGGGATCGGCGGGACAATCATCGCGGTTTCGGGCTTTGTCCTGCTTGCCAACCGGTTTCCCAGGATCAGGCGGCGGGCGAAACATGTGCCGAATGCCCCCTGAAGCCGCTCCCAGTTTAATCAGGTTCGGCTCGGGCAAAGCGGACCAGAAGGATCGTTAGCGCGGGCACGATCGTCCACATCGCGATCGGGATCAGCGCCAGTCCCGTCACTGGCTCTTGCGGCATCAACTCGCTGTAGCGCCAGCTCAGGAAACTGTTTGCCGGAAGCGATGTGGCGATCATTTCGACGGCGATCGCGACGACAAGCCCGAAGCCGAAATAGATCGCATAGGGCATTTTGGCGGCTTGCCAGAGCCACGCGTGCCCGCCACGTAATCCTGCAAGGCTATAAGCTGTCAGCAGGATCACGCCATCGCCCAGGCTTGCAATGCCGCAGCGAATGGTCCGCTCGAAGGGTTCGAGATCACCCGGTTCGAAGAATGGCATCTGGAAAATCTCCCAGACGAACGCGATCAGGCTCCCGCAAATAAGGATCAGCCAATGGGTTCTGGTCATGTTGCAGGTACGCCCGAAAAATCTGCGCCAGCAAATAGCAAGCGGCCGGATTTCCACTTCCTGCATAGCGCCTTCGCTGCCCCAAAGCCCGGATCAGTCACGATTTTCGCGGCCCTCCGACTCGGCCATGCGAGCAGCGCGTTTGAGAAATTTCCGCATGTCACCTGCTGCCAGTTCGGTAAGCGGGTGCCGGCTCGCATCGGGGCGCGGTTCGATCATGTCCGCACGTTTCCTAATCTGTTCGATCTGTTCATCGCTCGCCCCGGACAAAAGGCCAAGAACTATGTTCTCGAGAGTAATGAGGCGAATGCGCATTTGCACCAGATCGGCATGATCGGGCTCCGGGATATCCCAGCTGCCGTTCTCATTGACCGTGCTCACGACTGCTTCTCCGACGGCTCTGCTGGCACCATGATACTCCCCATTCGTCGTTATCGGCTTCTCTCAAAAAGGTGGCCGAAAAACAGCACCGCTGCAACCGGCCGTGCTTCGGCCCACCAGCCCCACCGCTGCTGCGGATTGTTTGAGGGGAAGAGATGGCGGCTGCGTAAAGAGGATGACTGCACACAGCATCCACCGCAAGACCGACGAAAGGAAATCGACCATGAAACTGACAGTTCTAGCTTTCGCGCTCGCCACCGGCCTGGCAACCACCCCGGCAATGGCCCGGCAACAGCATGACCACGGGGATCAAGCGGCGGCGCAGCAGCAGTCACACGCTGGCCATATGATGCAGGATTCGGCGGCCATGACGGCCCACCGCGAGAAGATGGCTGAAATGCGCGCGCTGATGCAGCAGGCCCACGCGGCGAGCGATCCTGCCGAACGCCAAAGGCTTATGGCCGAACATCGTGCAAAAATGCAGGAACACATGGCGGGCATGATGCAGGGGGACAACGCCGATATGATGGCGGCCTGTCACCAGCACATGATGATGATGCATGACATGATGGAGCAGATGGCGGCTCACGAGAACATGGCGCAAGACGATTAGGAGGCGGTGGCCGGGCTCTCGCTTTGTGCCTGAGCCTGGCCACACTCTTACCAGGGCGCGGTGCAAGGCAGGAGGTCCGACCATCTCGTGAGTAAAATTTGAACCCTCACGCGTCGACGATCGCCGCGCTCTATCACCGCAAGAGATGAAGGTTCGCAGAGCATTACAGACACAATAGGTTGCACGACCATCGCCAAGACCGGAGCCCGTAGAGAATGAAACGAATACAATTCATGGCTATTGTGGCCGCCAGTCTGCTCTGGATAAGTCCGGCCCAGGCCCATGGCGACGAGGAACATGGCGAAGCGGCCAGTGCTGTCGTCTCCGATGCGGCGTCAAAAGATATCCAGGCTGCGCAGGGGCACGGCGACACGGCTGCTGATCATGACGGGGCGAAGGGACAAGATGCAGACGAAGGCGACAAGGGCGTGGTCGGTGTGCTCAAGTCGCTGCATCCCGCCACCGTACACTTTCCGATCGCCTTGTTCTTTATGGCCGCTCTCACCGAGCTATTCGTCATCGCACGGAAGGGCACAGGCCTAGAGTCGGCAGTGCGCGTACTTGTTTATGGCGGTGCCGCCGGGGCGGTCGTGGCGGCCATATTCGGTTGGATCCATACCGGTCTCTGGTTCGGCGGAGATACTGCGATGCAGGTTCATCGCTGGAACGGAATGCTGATCGCGGTTCTCGGTCTGGCGATGGCCTATCTGGCGAGCCGTGCTTCCGCGAGCCGGACCGCGTTTCGCGCCGCAATCTTTGCCATGGCCGCTCTAGTGCTGGTGCAGGGATTTCTGGGCGGCGAGCTTGCGCACGGTGCCAATCATCTTGGTATCTCCTGGCTTTGAAGGATAGAATGATGCGCAGATCAAATCGGAACGCGTTTGTTGCCCCCCTTGCTGCGGCGGCATTGGGGCTAGGGCTCGCTGCCTGTGATCAGACGCAGGACACTTCATCAGAAGCTGAAGCCTTGCCACTGTATACGGCCCCGCCGACCGAGAGCACAGGTGCTGGCGAAGGCGAAAGAGACAACGCAGCCTTTCCCGCTGGAGAGGCCAACACGAACCGGTCGGGTGAAGCTGCGACTGCCGGTAGGCAACCAGACCGACCGGCGAGCACTCCGGTAGTAGCGTCGTCCCCTGCGGCCACTCCCCCGCCGGTGAATGCCCAGCCTAGCAACACACCCGATCCTCATGCGGGCCACTATATGCCATCCATGCCCGACCATGACATGCCCTCGATGTCCGATCAGGCGCATGGATCGTGACCTGGCGTTTCGCCTTCTGATCGGCCCAAAAACGGCCGACGCTCGTTTTACCAGTCACTACGAATAACAAGTCGTCGTTTGCCAAAGGCGCTTTATCTCATCTGTCCGATTTTGGGGGTATTGATGGGGGTATTTGCAAGACGACTCAAAAAGTTTATTAGGTAAATCAGCACGTTATATGCTCTCTATATTTCCCTCCTCCGCTACCATTCATGTCCTTCAAACAAGATTTCAGTCTTCCGGCTGCCTGGCTGGCTCCCGGCCGATATCCGTGCGCGTCATGGCAGCGGATCGAATCTTGCTGAGCGCAAAGTCCGGGGCAAACCACTTTGCTAAATCATATCGCAAACTTTCGCGGTTAACTGCGGCTAACCAGAGAGCTCAGGACAAGCACGTCCGGGATCACAGTGCTTAATTCGGTGTTTACGACTTTCAGATAGACGCGCTGAGTATGAATACATACTCGCCTTTAAACGCCGCGTTAGTCTTGTCGCTTGCCAGCCTGTCGGCCCCGGCTCTTGCCGAGGGCGTCGATGCTGGCACACTGATCGAGAACACCGCTACAGCCACCTACGACGATGGCAGTGGCCCGACGACGATTACGTCCAACACCGTGACCCTGCGGGTCGATGAATTGCTTGATGTCACCGTGACATCGCTCGATTCCGGCCCCGTCGGCGCAGCACCTGGCACGGCCGTTCTCACCTTCGAGCTGACCAACACCGGAAATGGTCCGGAAGCCTTTGAACTTTCGACTAATCCTGCAGTTGCGGGCAATGATTTCGACTCGCAGGTCGATGCGATTGCAGTCGATACAAATGGCAACGGGGTTTACGATCCCGGCGTTGACCAGATCCTGACCGCGCCCGAGACCACCGCCGAACTGGCCGCGGACGAGGCGATTACGGTTTTCGTCGTCGTTTCGGTCCCCGCAAGTGCTTCCGACGGGCAGCGCAGCGATGTCGAACTGATCGCCGAGGCCGTAACGGGCATCGGCGCGCCTGGAACTGTATTTGCCGGGACCGGGGTGAACGGCGGCGACGCGATCGTCGGAACGACCGGTGCCGATGCGGCTGCAACCGGCTCGCTCATCGTCGGGATCACGACGGTCGACCTGACGAAGTCGGCCACCATCCTCGATCCATTCGGCGGAACAAGCGCGGTACCCGGCTCGGTCGTCACCTTCACCATTGTCGCGCAAGTTTCGGGCAGCGGCTCGATCGATGACCTGGTCGTGACCGACGCGATCCCGGCGGGCACGACTTATGCCGCCGATACGCTTGAACTCGATGCCGCCGCGCTGAGCGATGCGGCGGATACGGATGCCGGATCTGCCTCTCAGGCCGACGGCATCAGCGTAGACCTCGGCACGGTTGCAGGAGGCACGACGCACACGGTCACATTCGATGTGACGATTGACTGACAAGATTTGAAGTTGGGGAATAAGATAATGAAAAACATGCTGAAATTGGTCGCAATGGCATGCACACTTGGAGTGGTCTCGACACCGCTCGCAGCGCAGGAAGACTCGCTCAGCGATGTCGCTGTGCCACAAAATGCGGTGAAGCTCGCGGGCGATGTGAAAGCGGTCAAGACCGTGACCGACGATACCGGTGCGGAACGCACCGCACTGGTCGAGCCGGACCTGATTGTTCCCGGCGATCGCCTGATCTTCGGAACCGACTACGCCAATACGAGCAGCGAGACCGTGACCGACTTCGTCGTCACCAATCCGCTGCCTTCGGCGGTGCGTCTTGCACCCGACGCCGACCCCGAACTCGTGGTTTCGGTCGACGGCGCGAAGACCTGGGGGACTGTCTCGGCACTTTCGGTGACGGAGGAAGACGGCTCGAGCCGTCCGGCAAGCCACGCCGATGTCACTCACGTCCGTTGGACGCTCGCGACAATTGCGCCGGGCGAAAGCGGACGGCTCGAATATCCAGCAATCATCCGCTGAGAGGCGGACGGTAACCGCCAGGTCCTGCGGGCGGTTTGAGGGGCGCGGGGCACACGCAGAGGAAAAAGCCAATGAAAACAAGTACCCAGATGCTGGGTGCGGTGAGTTCGATAGCGCTCATTGCAATGACCAGCGCTCCAGCGATGGCCCAAGGGACCACCGCCGGGGATTCAATAACCAACAACGTGACTGTCACGTATCAGGTCGGCGGTGTCGACCAGACCGCGGTCACCGATAGCGATACTTTCACCGTCGACCGCAAGATTGACGTGAATGTGAACTTCACCGGCGCGACGCCGGTTTCGGTGTCTCCGAACGAGCAGAATGCCGTTCTGGCGTTCGATATTACAAACCTGTCGAATGCTGTGGTCGACCTCGACCTCACGGCGACCCTGACTGCCGGCGCCGCTGCAAACATCAGTAATATCGAGATTTATCTCGATTCTGATGGGGATGGCGTGCTGAGCGGGGCCGAACTTTCCGCTGGTCCGATCACCTTCCTCGACGAAGTCGCGGCGGATGACGGGACTGGTACGGAGACGATTTCCGTTCTCGTTGTTTCGGACATCTCGATCGATGCTGTCGACACCGACTCTTTCGACGTCGCGCTTGTCGCTGACGCGCACGAAAGCGGATCGGTCGGTTCGCTCGGTGCGGAGATCACCGCGACCGCCGGTGCGAACACCGCCGGAGTCGATACCGTTCTTGCCGATGGCAATGGCGGAACCGGTGAAGAAGCCGACAATGACGGCGCGTTCTCGGACGAGGGCACCTACCTCGTGTCGGGCGCGAACGTCTCGGTCGTCAAATCGAGCCTGATCATCAGCGATCCGGTCAACAACACGACCAACCCGAAAGCGATCCCGGGTGCAGTCATTCAGTACTGCATTGCGGTTTCCAACGCTTCGGGTGCGACGGCTACCGGCGTGAACGTGGTCGACGATCTGCCATTCGACGTCACCTATGACTCGACCTTCGGCATCTTCGTCGATGGTACCGCCACAGTCGATACGTCTGGCGCTACACCGGTCGCAACCTGCGCGCTGGACGGCAGCGATGGTGTCGTAAGCGGTGACGCTTCGTTCAGTTCGGGCACTGGCGACCTTGGTGAAGACCAGGTCATCGGCGATCTGAGCGATATCGCGGCCGGCGCGACACGCTCGCTCTATTTCCGTGTCACGATCAACTAAGATCGAACGGATCTAGACTTTGCGTGTAGCCTCCTTCTCCAGGTTGGTGGCAGCAGCACTGCTTATAGTGCTGCTGCCATTAGCCGTGCCTGGAGAAGAGGCGCTCGCGCAGGATGGCCCGGATACGTCGCGGCCGATCCTGAAGACGATCACCAATACGGCAGAAGCGCGATGGACGCTGGGTGGGGTCGACAATCAGACGGCTTCCAATGAGATTTCGATCGACGTCAGGGCTCCGGCACCAGAAATTCGCGCCTTTCGCCCGACTCTTAGCAGCGGAATCGAACTGACCTACGGCGCGCCGGTCTGCACTTCTTCTTCGCAAGTCCAGTTCCAAAGCGCGTCATCGGTCGGAAACAATCAGGCAAGCTCGACCAGCAATGCGATCAGCGTGCTGGCAGAGCAGACCCGCGTTTTGAATGCAGGGCAGTTGCTGATTTTCGAAATCAACTCTGCCGAGGGTAACGTCGATCCCGGTGCAATCGACGAGCTCGACGTCGTTATTACGACTTCGAGCGGAGATCGCGAGGTTCTGACCGTCTTCGAAACTGGTCCGAATACGGGGATCTTCTTCGGCCAGATCGATACTGTGCGAATGCCGCCTGCGCCGGTGCAATCCGATTGTCGTCTGAGCCTTGCCGACGGGAACGTGATCGAAATCGCGGCTTCTCTCCCCGGTGACAACACGATCATCGTCAGCACCGATGTCGAAGTGCTGGCCGATCCGTTCGGCGTCGTTTTTGACAGCGAAACGGGCGAGCCAGTCGACGGCGCGCGCGTCACTTTGGTGGATGACCAGACGGGGATTCCCGCAACAGTCTTCGCCGAGGATGGTGTAACCCCTTGGCCGTCAAGTGTAATTTCTGGTCAGGCCATCACCGATGGCGCTGGAAACGTCACTCAGATGGGACCGGGCGAGTTCTGGTTCCCGCTGACATTTCTCGGTCGCTATCGCCTCGTAATCGAGCCGCCCGACCCATACACTGCGCCCTCGGTCGTTTCCGAGGCGGATCTCGCACGCCTGACGCGGCCCGATGGCCGATCATTCGTTATCCGGGAAGGGTCGTTCGGCGGCGTATTTGCCCTCGACGATCCGACACCTGTTCAGATCGACATCCCGCTCGACAGGCCAAGCCCTGAAATCGGCCTCGTCAAGACTGCATCACGCCAACAGGCGCAGCCTGGCGATGTCGTTTTCTATTCGATTACAACGAGAAACGCCGATCCTAGCCGTGCGAAACGCAATGTCGTCCTTACTGACGTCTCATCGCGCGAACTCCGCCTGCGACCGGACAGTGTGCGGGTTGACGGGGTTGAAGCACCAGACGCCGTCTCGATCGCACCTGATGGCAGCACCCTCACGGTGTCGCTCGGTGACATCGCCGGTGGAGCTTCGCGCCGCGTTACCTACGCGATGAATGTTCGCCCCGATGCCCAGCCGGGCCGTGCGTTCAATGACGCTTTCGTCACCGACAGTCTCGGTCGCACGGCGCGTGCTAGCGCTGTCGTAGACATCACTCGAGAGACTATTGCGGACCGTATGACGATCATAGGGCGCGTGACAGAAGGCTCCTGTAATGATCTGTATTTACGCGATAATCCGCGCCGAGGAATCCCCGGTGTCCGGGTGATGCTCGAGGATGGCAGCTACGCCATCACCGATGCCGACGGGCGTTATCATTTCGAAGGTGTCGTGCCTGGAACGCATGTCGTGCAGGTATCGCGCATGACGCTTCCTGAAGGCTCGAAGCTCGTCGACTGCCACCGTGACACCCGCAATGCCGGCAGCGCAAGCTCGCGCTTCGTCATCGGGCAGGGCGGCAGCCTCGTCGTTGCCGATTTTCATGCCATCGTGCCCGACGGCGCGCTCGAGGACGTCGAACAATACGCTGAAACGCGTCCGGAAAGCGCCGTAGCGCTTGAAGAGCTCGTCTCGGCTCACAGCGCGGGCCTCGGCGAGGACACACTCCTTGGAGCGCCGAGAACCGTCTCCGCTTCGGAAAGCGCCCCTGAAACCGCGCTTGCGCCGAACACCGATTGGCTTGCGCTGGGTGACGGGGAAGACGGCTTCCTGTCTCCCACAGTCACCGAAAACCCGCGTGCTCCGGCTATCCGTGTTGCCGTTCGCCATCGTCGCGGCCAGACGATCAGGTTGTTTGTCGATGGAGAGCCGGTCAATCCGCTCGCTTTCGACGGTACGTTGACCCCGCAGCGCGGCCGCTTCGGCGTCAGCACCTGGCGCGGGGTTCCGCTGGTGAACGAACGCACGGTTCTGACCGCCGAAGTCATCAATTCCTTCGGGGAACCCACAAAGACGTTCACCCGCGAGGTGTTCTTCACCACCACGCCGACCAAGGTCGTGCTGGTGCCCGAACTTTCGAAGCTTGTCGCCGATGGGCGTACTCGCCCGGTCGTTGCGATCCGCGTGCTCGACCGCAACAACCGCCCGCTGCGCGAGGGGGTTTCGGGCAATTTCCAGTTGAACGCGCCGTATCAGAGCGCCGAGCAGCTCGACCGGCAGCAGCTGAACCAGCTCACCGGCCTTGGCGCGAGTTCGGCTCGCTGGGTCGTAAAGGGCGATGAAGGCATCGCGCTCATCGAGCTCGCGCCGACCATGGTCAGCGGCTCGCTGCGGCTCGACTTCACTTTCGACGACGGCGAAATCGCGCGTCGGCAGGAGCTCGAGGCGTGGATCGAGCCCGGTGACATCGAATGGACCGTGATCGGTCTTGTCGAAGGTACCGTCGGCGCACGTTCGGTCGCTGACAATATGGAGCGGGCAGGGCGTTTCGACAGCGATCTTGGCGACGATGCGCGCGTCGCGCTGTATGCGAAGGGCCGCGTGCTCGGGAAGTACCTGCTGACCATCGCCTATGACAGCGCCAAGCAGCGCGAAGACCAGCGCGTGCTCGGCACGATCGATCCGCAGGCCTACTACACGGTCTTCGGCGATGGCTCGCTGCGGCGTTTCGACGCTGCGAGCCGCGAAAAGCTCTACGTCCGGGTCGAGACCGCCACGTTCTACGCGCTCTACGGCGATTTCGAGACTGCTTTCGACCAGACCCGGCTGGCCCGCTACAACCGCACTGCGACGGGATTCAAGGGCGAGGCACGCTTCGGACAGGTCAAAGCTCAGGGCTTTGCTGCAGAGATATCGAGCCGACTGCGCCGCGAAGAGATCCAGGGGCAGGGCATCAGCGGCCCCTACCAGCTGGAAAGCCGCCGTATTCTCGCCAACAGCGAGCGCGTCACCATCGAGGTGCGCGACCGCTTCCGTTCGGGACTGATCGTGTCGAGCCGCACGCTGACGCGCTTCATTGATTACGATATCGATCTTCTTTCGGGCACAATTACCTTTGCCGAACCGGTCTTAAGTCGTGACTTTAATCTCAATCCACAATTTATTGTAATTGAATATGAAATTGACGGGTTCGGCGGTGCAGAATTCAACGCCGGTGTGCGCGCCGACTGGACGAGCGGGAATGGCGCCATCCGTATCGGCGCGAGCGCAATCACGGATAAAGGCGAGGGTGCCCGCACCGAAATCGGCGCTCTCGATGTGCGTGCCAAACTTGGCGAAACCACTGAGCTGCGCGGAGAACTCGCTGTAAGCCGTCGCGAGGGCGAAACCGCGACCGGGTGGCTGGTCGAGGCACAGCACCAGGCGGGAGCGCTCGACCTGCTCGCCTATGCCCGCCAGGTGGATGCCGATTACGGTATCGGCCAGCAGAACAACGCCGAGGTCGGTCGCCGCAAATTCGGCATCGACGGCCGGCTCAAGCTGAACGAGCACCTCAGCCTTCTCGGAAGCACCTGGCAGGATGACAGCCTGACCGACGATACACGCCGCCGCGCGGTTCAGACTCAGGTGACGTGGACCCGGCAGGAAATCGACCTCCACCTCGGCATTTCGCACTTCAACGATCGCCTCAGCGACGGGACGACAAATACCTCGACTGTGCTCGAAGGCGGAACCACCCTCCGCATGTTCGAGAACAAGCTCGAGCTTAACTACGCGGCTGCTGTCCCGCTCGACAACGCGGAAAGCATAGACCTGCCCGCCCGCCACCGCTTCGGCGCTCGCTATGCTGTCACCAATGATGTTCGCCTCGTCGGCACCTACGAGATCGCGAATGGCGATCAGGTCGATGCGCGCCAGCTGCGCGCGGGGATCGAGGTCGCTCCGTGGCACGGCGCACGTATCGTCACCACGCTCGGCGAAGAAAGCGTTACCGAACTTGGCAACCGCACCTTCGCCGCCTTCGGCCTTTCGCAAACGCTGCAAGTCACCAAGGAACTGACGATCGACGCGACGGTTGATGGCAACCGCACGATTGGTGGCTCGCCTGATGTCTCGGATATCGTCAATCCCGCCCAGCCTGTGGCGAGCGGCGGCCAGATCACCGGCGCCAACCTGTTCGAGGACTTCAGCGCCTTTACGCTCGGTGCAGCCTGGCGCAAGAATCGCTGGAGCGTCACCGCTCGCGGCGAATACCGCGATGGCGAAGACGCCGATCGCGCAGGTGCGACCTTCGGCGCGATCCGCCAGCTGGGCGAGGGCAGCATCGTTGGTTCGGGCGCGACCTGGACCCGTGCCGAGAACGAGAACGGTGCGAGCACCGAGATTTTCGATGCGAGCCTCGCTTTCGCGCACCGTCCGGCGGCATCCGAAATCGCGATGCTCGGCAAGCTCGAGTATCGCAGCGACCGGGTTGCGGGCGCCGTTGCCGGTCAGGTGGGAGCGGCAGGTCGTACCGCGCTTATCGTCGATGGCGATGCGACTTCGCGCCGTATGGTGGCAAGCTGGTCAACCAACTGGTCGCCGCGCGGCGCCGACATCGACGACTTCGACCTTGCCAGCGAAACACGCCGCGACGAATACACGCTGTTCCTCGGTGGGCGCTACAACTTCGACAAGATCGAGGGCACTGAATTCTCCGGCACGACGCTTCTCGCAGGCGCGGATGCACGCATCGGCATCAGCGACCGTGTCGAAATCGGTGCAAGCGGCACGGTGCGCACCAATCTCGACGATGACGTCACCAGCTTCTCTTACGGCCCGCGTATCGGCTTCGTGCCGGTCGACGGAGTTCTGCTCACCATAGGCTACAACGTCGAAGGTTTCCGCGATGGCGATTTCGCCGAAGCCCGAAACACCGATGAAGGCGTGTTCGCGGCTATTCGCATGAAGTTCGATGCCGACACGTTCGGCTTCCTCGGGCTGGGGAGGCGTTCGCGATGAGCCGCTCCATCCCTCGGAACGTAAACGGGCTGTTTACCATGATGCGTTATGTCAACGCCATGGTCGAATGCGGCATCAATAACACACTTAAACGGCGTATTTTTAGTATTTTAGCAATGACATTTGCTATGATTACTTCGGTCGCGGTCAGCGCGCAGAATGCCGATATCGATTGGGCCGATGCAGGCATTGCCAGCCTGGGTTCGCTCCCATCCGGCACTACGGCTACAGGTTCGGATGGTACAGTGGCCACCATCACCTGGTCCAGCCAGTCGGTTGCGCCCAGCACATTCGAACCAGCGTTCTCACCGACTTTCGTAAGCTATTTCAGCGGCACACTGGGTGGGAATGTTTCGCCGCTCCTGTTGAGCTTCGATAACAGCGCCTATGATCCAAATGATCGCGTGGTCGTGACGATCACACTCAGCCGAGCAGTAAGGAATCTCCAGTTTTCGCTAAGTGATATTGACACGGGCAACTTCCGCGACGCGGTCGAGGTCCGTTACGATGACGATCTCACAGGCTCGTTTTCAAATGCCCGTGCAAACTCCGCCTTCTGGACTGCCGGTTCAGCTGTGCAGGAGGCGAATGATGGCACGGTAGATGGCTGGATTGGCATCGCCAATGCGTCGAATGCTCAGACGACAGGGAACGTCAATTTCGATTTCGGCAACACGCCAGTGCAGCGAATCCAGATTACCTATTTCAGCAATACACTTGCTGGCGGAGGTGATCCCGGAACGCAGTTTTCCACCATCTCCGATCTGCAATTCCTGCAGAGAAGTGCCGACCTATCGCTTTCGAAACAACTGCTCGGCTCACCACCGCGCGAAGGAGAATTCGCGACCTGGCAACTTACCGTGACGAACGACGCTGCGTCGGAAACGACTGCGAACGGAATTGTTGTGCGCGACACTTTTCCAGCAAGCTTCGCGTTCGACAACGCATCGGGTGACGGCAGCTTCGATCCCGCATCCGGTGACTGGACCGTCGGCACTCTTGCGCCCGGCGCGAGCGCAACGATCAATATTGCCGGGACGATTTCTGCGGTGGCCGGTAGCACTGTGACCAACAGCGCTGAGGTGATCGCCAGCAGCGCGCCCGATCCGGATTCGAGCGTAAACAATGGGAATTCGCTCGAAGACGACTTTGCGAGTTCCAGTTTTACGGTCGCCTCCGATCCACCGGGCATACCGCCGACATTAACTTGTCCGGCAGGCGTTAGCGTCTTCGATTGGGATGCGGTGAATTGGCCGGGTGGAAGCCTCAGCAACTCTTACCCGCTAGCCAGCTTTGGCACCATCGCCTTCGACATCGTCACTAACGGCAATTTCGTTTCAAGGGCGAGTTTCGGCGGCGACGTTCCACGATTAACAAATGCGGTGTCTGGAGGGCTGAACCCTGCGGAACTCGCTCTAGCCTACAACCAGAATAACGACACCCGAGATCAGGAAGCAGTGACGACCGTTACGCTGCCCCAAGCTTTCACCGGTGTGCAATTCTCCGTCTTCGACATCGATCGCTCAGGAACATTCCAAGACCGTATCACTGCGTATGGTCTGTTGAACGGCGTACGCGTAAATGCCGTATTGACCTCGGGTTCGGCGAACACTGTGAGCGGTCCGTCCTTGATTGGCATCTCCGGAGCCGGAGACACCACCGCAAATGGAACTGGGGTGATCACATTCCTCGATCCTATCGACACGATCGTGATCGAGTATGGCAATGGTCCCGATGCTCCTGCCAATCCGAGCAATCAGAGTATTGCCATCCACGATATCAGCCTGTGCTCACCGGCTTTGCCAAGTATCTCGGTCACTAAGGTAAGTTCAATCATCGCTGACCCGGTCAGCGGAGCGAGCAACCCGAAAGCCATTCCTGGTGCAACTGTCCAGTATCTGATTACCATTTCGAACACCGGTTCAGGCGCAGCGGACGCAGACAGCGTTGTAGTGAGGGACGATGGCCCGGCCGATGCGAAGTTGTGCCTACTCGGACGAAGCGGCGGTCCAGTGATCTTCGGTGACCCCGGAAGCAATTCCGGCCTTAGCTACTCCTTTACAAATCTCGCCTCGACTACCGATGACGTTGAGTTTTCGAATGATGGCGGAGGAACTTTCTCCTATGTGCCCAGCGCGGATGGCGATGGATGCGATAGCGCGATTACCGATTTCCGCGTGCGCCCGGGGGGAGCGTTCTCAGCTGGCGGCACCTTCACGCTCACGGTGCGCTACATCGTCAATTAGGCGGCGAGGGGTGCCCTCGGCGTGGTGTTCCGGTGGGTTCATCACCACCAAACGTCCAAACCGGTTTCCAGCCTGTATACTGTCGCGTCGTTGCGTCCATTGGCGAATGGATGACGACTGCCTGTTCTGGCGAGTTGATCACGACTTCACTAGAATAGCCTAAAATTCAACAGAATTTCAGATGCTTGAAACATATTTCTCGACTTAATGTTAGATGTTTTGATGCCGTAACCGTTGCAGGAGATGGAAGGATGCAGCCAAGGGGCTTCCCGCGAGCAGCCAGCGCCGGTCGAAATCTAGCCCGGACGAATACGCAATGGACAGCTGCGACTTTCAGTGAAGATCTGCATGCCGCGCCGGCATTGCGCAACGTGAACCAATTCGCCGGTTCTGAGCACCAGCCCAGGTCTGCGAATCGGGTGGATCGCACGGAATTCCACGACCCAAGTATGAAAAGTTCCGCAATAAACATATCAGCCGGCTCGCCGGACATTCGCACGTGTTCACCCAAAATTAAGACACGAGGTCAGCGCGATTTCGCCGTTCGGTTGGCCTGTGACTACTGACGTCAACATTTACGAAAGGTCCACATTTCTTATCATTTTAACCATTCCACTCAACTCAAACCCATGACCTTCACGGCTATACCCAAGGCGTGATTGGTGCACCCAGCACCCACGCAAAACGGATTGAAGCCATGAAGTCATTGTCTATCAGCACAGCGACCTTTGCAGTTGCCATTTCGCTCGCCAGTACGGCGCATGCGAAAGAGGCTGCGCCGCACGTCGTGAGTGAGGCAAACGAGAACGCGCAGACCATCGCGTTCGAGAACGTGCTGGAAATGCCCGGCATCGTGAACGAGCCTGCCAAGGCCGCCACGATCGAGCCGGCCTTCTCGCAGGCGCTCACAGCAGACGCGTATGCATTGGAGCCGACCGAAGGGCTGCTTACGCTTCCTGCTCCGGTTACGGCACCCGCCGACTTTGCGTCGAGCGACCGTGTCGTGACGGCTCGCAGTGTTAGCGCACATTATGGCGATATCGACGCGTTCTATGGCGACATCGTTGCCTTCTATGGCGACATCGATGCGTTCTGGGGCGACATCAACCCGTTCTACGGCGACATCGATGCGTTTTATGGCGATATAAGCCCGTTCTACGGTGACATTGATGCGTTCTGGGGCGACATCGACGCTTTCTATGGCGACATCGTTGCTTTCGACCAGACGAAGCTCGCCGCGATCGGCGCCTTCTGGAACACCAACAGCCAGCTGATCGGCTCGATCAACAACAGCTGGGAGATCGAACAGGGCAAGAGCCAGCTTCTCGCTGATTACGCCAGCGTCGCCGTCAACCTTCAGGTCCTGACCAGCAACGCGATTGCCGAGTATGGTGCAGCGGGTTTCTCGCAGGTGAAGGCGGACGAAGTCTTCGCCCGTCACGGTATCAACCTGCTGAATGCACAGTCGCTCGGCAACCTTACCGATGCGGAGCGCGCTGCGTTCTTCCTGGATTGGCATGACACTGTCATGAGTTATGCCGGTATCGATCACGTCGATCACTGGATGGGCACGATCAACTGGACGCCCTCGATCACGCAGATCCAGGGCGAAGGCAAGCAAACCGTGATCGGCATTGTCGACGGCAGCTTTGCTTCCGACGCCGACCTTGGCAATAACGTTGTTTACGCAGGTGGCGGCACGACGACCGTTGGTGGCCACGGTGTTGGCGTTGCAAGCCTCATTGCAGGTGCACACGACGGTAACGGTGTCATGGGCATCGCGCCGAAGGTCAAGATTGCGACCTACAACCCGTTCGATGCGACCAACACAGCTACGTGGGACAGCGTCCGCCAGGGCGTGCAGCGTCTCATCTACAAGTATGTCGGTGGAAACGAGACCGGCTATGCCAGCATCATCAACCTTTCGCTCGGCCAGAGCGGCTGGGCGCTGTCGCAAGGCATGGTAGACGTGCTCGACACGCCTAGCATATCGGCGTGGCACAAGGAGACGATCTACGTGATCGCCGCGGGTAACGACGGTGTCACACAGACGGCGGATCTCGATTGGGATTTCACCAAGAACGCCAACATCATCCTGGTCGGCTCGGTCGATCCCAACGGACAGATTTCGAGCTTCTCGAACCGTCCGGGCAACGCGTGCCTGCTGGACAATGGTGTTTGCCACGCAGGTAACGAGCTCTACAACCGCTTCGTTGTCGCGCCGGGCTCGCTGATCCTCGTTTCCGACGGACAGGGTGGCACGACCCGCATGTCGGGTACGTCGTTCTCGGCACCGTTGGTGTCGGGTGCGGTTGGCCTCCTCCACGATCGTTGGCCCTGGCTGGTGCGTCACCAGTCGGAAACGGCGGAGATCATCTTCCGCTCTGCCAAGGATTTGGGTGCGCCTGGTGTGGATCCGGTTTACGGTCACGGCCTGCTCGATGTGGCTGCTTCGCAGTCGCCGCTCGATTTCAACGCGCTGCAGTTCTATCTCTATAGCAACACTGCAAGTCAGCAGGTTGTTTCGGCTACAGAATTGCTGAATGGCGGTGTTCCGGCCTGGTGGGAAACCAATGGGGTGTACTTCACCGCTTTCGAGAATATCGGCGGCACCTATCGCGACTTCACTATCCCGATGTCGACGCTCCAGTACGGTACCTCCTCCAACGTTCTCGGCCATGGCTGGCAGCGGATGCAGGACTTTGTCTCGGATCGCTTTGCCAACTGGCTGCTTTCGAACGGCGCTGACAGCGATGGCGACGGCACGCTTGGCGTCTCGCAGATCCGTTCGAACACGGGTGAGACCAGAGGGCAGTGGACGATGCGCTATGATGCGATCGCTCCGCGCTTCACGCAGGACGGCGCGATGCGTCCGGTGCATAACGCCGCCACGCTGACCACGCCGAACGGGCAGATGTCGTTCACGCTGGGTCACGGCCAGGGCGCGCTGGCGCTTTCGGGCGGCGAGTTCGGGATCATGAGCGATCACGATTATGCCACCGGCGGCGTGAACCCGGTCCTGGGCTTTGCTTCGGGTGAAGTGTTCGCAGGGGCTTCCTACAAGCTGGCAGACGCCACCACGCTGAGCTTCGGCTACAGCAAGGACCGCGAGGACTACGAAGATCTCGAAGGCGCCTCCGAACTCGATCGCACGATCCAGCGCCAGCTGGGTGCGCGCGAAGCCGAAGCCATCACCGTCGGTCTCGAACAGCAGGTTGCCAAGGGCTTTACCCTCGGTGCCCAGTGGACCCGCCTCGATGAGAAGGATGCGATCCTCGGCTCGCAAACCGGCGTCGATGCACTGCTCGGCAACGGTTCGGTGACCGACGCTGTCACGCTCACCGCCTCGCTCGACATGGGCGATGGCCTCTCGTTCGACCTGTCGGCCACCGGCGGTGCGACCGATGTGGCAGGCGGCCAGCTGCTCGCAACCTCGACCCGCGCGCTGAGCACCGCGGGCCAGTTCTCGGTGAACAAGCGCGGGGTGATGGGTGAGAAGGACGTGCTTCGCGTCTCTGTCGGCCAGCCGCTCAATATCGAGCGCGGCGAGCTGGAACTTACCAGCGAGCAGGTGGTCGACCGTGTCACCGGCGAGCGCGGCCTCGTGACCCAGACCATCGGGATCACGACCAAGCGCCGCAACACCGCAGAGATCGTCTACGCGACCCCGGTCACCGAGACGAGCGAGTTCGGACTTGTCACACGCTACATCTCAAGCGGCACCGAAGGCGATGACGAAAGCTTCATGATCGGCGCCAACTTCGGACTGCGGTTCTAAGAGCCAATTGGGATCAATCGGCAGGCTCTTAAGCGGCCTTCCAGAAAGAATAAGGAAAGCAGGGGACTAAATATGATCAAGGGAGCAATCAAAGCACTTGCACCCGTCGCAGCAATCCCGCTCCTCGCGGTAGCTGCACCTGCAACGGCAAATGTCGAAATGCCGGTCGATGCTTACCAATCCAACATCGCCAAGGCGAAAACGCTGATGGTCCAGAATCCGACCGCAGCCCTGGACCTGGCCCGAGGCGCCCGGCACTTCATCGAGGGCGAAACGATGCCTGAGCTGAAAGATCGCCTGATCGCCAACTGGCTCGAAGGAGAAGCGCTGATGCGCCTCAACCGGCCTGACGAGGCTGCCAAGGTCATTCGCCCGGCGCTCGTCGAAGCGGAGAAGTCCTGGTCGGGCGACAAGGTCTATGCCGATCTCCTGCGCTCGGCGGCTTCGCTCGAAGGCCGCGCTGGAAATTCGGATGACGCACTCGATTACTTCCTGCGCGCCCAGGAACGCTACGAGAAGCTCGGCGACACACGCAGCCAGGCGATCGTCCTGCAGAATATCGGTTCGCTCTATTCACGTGCCGGTGACTTCGAGCAGGTCCTCAAGTATTATCGCAAGGCTGCCGAGGTGTTTACCGACGATGCGATCCTCTCGCTCTCGGCACACAACAACATCGGCAATGCGCTGCGCGGCCTGGGTCGTTACGCCGAAGCCGAAGCGGAATTCATCAGGGCGCTCGAAATCGCCCGGAAGATGAAGAGCCCGATCCTCGAGGCACGCATCCTCACCAACCTTGCATCGGCACTCCATCTGCAGGGTGACGGGGACGAGGCCGAGACGATTGCGGTCAAGGCGCTCGGCCTTGCCAAAGAGCATGCCGAGGGGTGGAAGCCGTTCGTTTACGGTGTGCTGGCCCAGATCGAACTGGGACGCGGCAACATCGACAAAGCCGACGATTACATCAGCCTCACCTTCGCCGACCAGCGAATCGAAGCGACGACCACGCTGTTCCGCGACTTTCATGGTGCGGCTGCCAAGATATTCGCCGAGAAGGGCAAGAGCGATCTAGCGGCCAAGCATTCTGCGGCACTGGATCGCCTCGAGAGCCAGACAAAGAAGATCAAGAACGAGAGCTGAGCCAACGCACGAAGGATTGGACCCGATCCTATCGGCGCTCAGGAATGGAGCGGTCTGCGAGAGCGACCGCTCCTTTTTTGTTTCAAATCGGATTCATGAAGCCGAGGTCGCTTGTGGCGAAACGGCCGATATTGGGCGCGATCGTCGGAAGTTCGCTGTTCGAGACACCGAACCAGCGCGCGAGTGTCGCCGAGTATTCATCGACCGAAATGTCCGGCAGCAACCGCCCGCGGCCTACCTGATCGGCCGTATCGACCGAGACGTGCGGAGCTCGGCCATAGAAGCGCCCACCGGCAACATCTCCGCCCATGACGAAATGGTAGCTGCCCCAGCCATGGTCCGAACCATCGCCATTCGAGGCAAGCGTGCGCCCGAAATCGGACGCGGTAAAGGTCGTGACCTTATCGGCGATCCCCATCTCGACCGTCGCCCGGTAGAATGCGTCGAGCGCAGCATCGACTCCGCCGAGCAGCGCTTCGTGCGTTCCGATCAGCCCGTCGTGGTTGTCGAACCCGCCGGTCGCGACGAGGAAGACCTGCCGCGTTACGCCGAGAGACTGCCGCGCGGAGATGAGCCGGGCGACGGCCTGCAATTGCGCAGCCAGCCCGTTGCCTTCGGGGAAGGTCGTGCCGAGATTGGCATTCTCGAGCGCGTTGTTGACGAAGGTGCCGTATTCGATCGAGCGCGCGTTGGTGGTGGCGTGATCTGCGGCAAAGACATTGCCCGACCCGCTGCGCAGGATCGTATCGAGCGCGCTCGCAGCTTCGCTCGAACCGTAAAGGCGGTTGCGGCGCAGGGGCCGGAACAGGGTCGCCCCGTTGGGGGAGACCTGGTACGGCACGGCGGTCTCGCCGCTCAGGAAAACAGCGTTGCCCGAGGCGTTGATGGCCGTAAACATCGAGTTGGTGTTGGACGAAAGGGCAAGGTCGCCCATTCTTCCGCCCCAACCGCTTGGCGACCCTTCCGGCTGCGAACTCTGCCAGGTCGATTGCTGGTCATTGTGCGAAAACAGCTTGGCCGGGCGAGGAACGCTGCCGTTGTCATATTGCGCGCGGGTAAGCGGGGCGAGCAGCGGACCGACATTGAGCACCGGCGCCATCGCTCCCTGATCGTACAATGATTTCAGCCGCGGCATCGTTGGAGCCAATGCCAGCGTCATATCGTCGGTCAGCGTCTGACCCTGCGGTGCCTGCAGAACGGTGTTTGCGAGCGAAGCGCGGGGCAGGGCAATGCCGCCGCCAGCCTCGCCATTTCCGCCGCGGATAGCCGAATAGCGGGCATAATTGGTCGCATCGAACGGGATGAGAGTATTGCCGTGGTCATTGCCGCCATAAAGGAAAACGCAAACCAGCGCCTTGTAATCGCCGCCGGTCGAGAATGCGGCAGCTTCCCCGATCCCGGCCAGGCCGAGCGCGTAGGATGAGGCTGCTCCCATTGCCGCGAGTTGGCTGGAGCGCCGGATGAAGGCGCGGCGAGAAATTTCGAGATCTTTTCCGATGAACATCGTGCTGCGCCCCTATTTCTGGACCAGGTAGTCGGTCGAAGACATGATCAACGCCACGCCGATATGGACGCGGCGCAGCTTGTCTTCCTGGCTGCTCGAGGCCGTGACATTGACCGACTGCATCGCGGACAGGATCGTGTCGCGGGTCGTCTGGCCGAGTTGGTTGGCGGTGAGGATCAGGTCGAGACGGTCGAGCAATGCTGGCGCATCGTCGGCAAGTGCGATCTCGGCCGTGTAGTCGAGCTCGAGGTCGTCGAGGTACCAGACGCTGGTGTCGACCGCGCGCTCCACGAAGTTCACATAGCCTGCAACCGAGGTTTCGTTGACGAGTTGAAACTCGGGCGCGACGAGGCCTCTGTCCGCCGTCTGTGTTCCGGACGGGATGTAGCCCGGCCTGAAGAAGTTGAAGACCGATGGCGACCTGAGGGGCGATTGACCGAGATAGGTGGCGGGATCCGAGAGGTTGCGAATTTCCCAGTTTCCACTGGACGAGCTTGCGCCGAACGTGCGCCCCAGCTGGATGAAGCGCAGCATCGGCTCGCGCAGCTTGCCGAACTCGGGATTGGATGCGTTGGCGGGATCTAGTGCCTCGTCATCCAGCAAAATCGCCTTGAACACGGCGCCGAGATCACCGCGCTGGCCACGGCCATTGTTTGCGAATACCGACGCGACGCGTTGGACGTAGGTCGGCGAGGGATTGCTGGTCACCAGCCGCTGGATCATCTGCTTGGCAAAGAACGGTCCAACATTGGGATGATCGGTCAGGTGGTCGAGAGCCATTTTCAGGCTGTCTGCAGCGTTCGTGCCCGCAGGTATGGTCAGGCCAAGAAAGCTCTTTTCATCGTCCGAATGGAATCCGGTTGAGCGTGGGAAACGCCAGCGTGACGGGTCAGCAGTCATCGGATTTCGAGCGTAGGCGGCATCGGGAATCTGCCGGGTGCTGCCGATCTCGGTCGTAAAGCCAATCCCGGTATAGTCGTAATCATAGCCGGTGAAGACCTTCGCGATGCCGGTTACATCGTTATTGTCATAAGTTTCGATCGGATTACCGCCCGAAAGCCGGCGAGTGCCGTCTGGATTGAGCTCGAACAGACCGATCGAAAACAGCTGCATGATCTCGCGGCCATAATTCTCGTCCGGGACCCGGCCGGTGTTTGGATCGGCCTTGCGATTGCCGCGCGTATTGAGGAAGACGCCCATTGCCGGGTTGAGCGTGATCTCTTCGATAAGGGTGCGATAGCTGCCGAACGCATTGCGGTTGAGGATATCCCAGTATTCGCCGATCGCGGGGCTGCGCCACGTAAGGTTTATGCTGTTGAGCGAGACGACGAAGAACTCGGACAAGGCCAACGCGAACCGTTTGCGCAGGCTGTTCCCTTCAGTGAGCAGTTGGGACCAGATCATATAGTCGCCCGTGCGCGAGCTGTTGTAGTGGCGATTTGTGTCGACCTGGTCATAACCGCGGCTCGCAAAGAACTGGCGAGCGCTCTGGCTGTTGCTTGCGCTCATTTGCCGGTCGAGCCAGGGCTCGTAACCCTCGTTGCGAAGTTGCGATATTGCGCCGGTGCTGGCGGCAAACGAAGCTTGGAGGAGGAACCGGGCTGCCGCTGCGTCATCGGCAGGCTTGACGACTACCGGGGTTGGCGAGGGGGCCGGTGTGCCGCCTCCGCCAGTGGGAGGTGCGCCGCCGCTGCCTCCACCGCCGCCGCACGCAGCGGTCGCGACCGCAAGCGCGCTGACGCCGACCGCGCGAGCGGCGATGGCGGAGCCTTCATCGGATGAAGATGGCTTCACATGGGCCGATGACTTCTCGAATTCGCCCCTGTCGGGCTTGCTGCCTGCAAGCTCGCTACGGCGCTTTTGGGCGGCGCCCGTATCACTGAATGTCACTCGCGCGACCCCTTTTCGCTTTGCGTCCCGTCAGAGCGCAAAGGTTCCCGAAAAGGCTGAACGAAGGATAGAAGGTCATGGTGAATAACCCCGAGATCCTTCGTGAATCCCGCCGAGACCCCGTCTTTGCTCCCGGGGCCCGACGTTAAGTCATTCGTTCGATCGCGCGCGTTCAAAGCGGCAATCCGACTCGGTTTGGCGACGAACCGAGAAGTAAGCGGGAGTTAGCTTTGCTCGCCGCAGGGCGCGGCCCGGACTTGCCAGCGCGCGATGACCGCTTAAACAAGGCGCAATGGCCAAAGGGACCCATGATTTCGCGCCCGATCCGCGCAACGAAAGCATTCTGATCAGTGTGAATGGAAAGCTGGTGCCTCGCGCAGAAGCAAGCGTGTCCGTTTTCGACAGCGGCTTCATGCTCGGCGACGGTGTTTGGGAGGGATTGCGGCTGCATCGCGGCAAGTTTGCATTTCTCGAGGCACACCTCGATCGCCTGTACGAAGGCGCAAAAGCGATTGCGATGGATATCGGATTGACGCGAGAGGAACTGATGAGGCGTCTCGATCAGACGATCGACGGCAATTCCATGCGCGATGAGGAGGGCGTGCATATCCGGGTGATGGTGACGCGCGGCATTCGCTCGACCCCGTATCAAGATCCGCGTGTCGTGATTTCCTCCGCAACCATTGTCATAATCCCGGAATACAAGACGCCGCTTCCTTCGACGATCGAAACAGGGATACGCCTGTTCACCGTGCATGTGCGGCGCGGCGATCCTGCGGTGCAGGACCAGAAGCTCAATTCGCATTCCAAGCTCAACTGCATCACCGCCTGCATTCAGGCGACCGAAGCAGGTGCGGACGAAGCACTGATGCTCGACCCGCACGGTTTTGTCGCAACCTGCAATTCGACGCATTTCTTCATCGTGAGAAAGGGAGAGGTGTGGACTTCGAGCGGCGATTATTGCCTGGGCGGGATTACCCGCTCGAATGTGATCCGGGTCTGCCGTGAGGCTGGCATCCCGGTGTTCGAGAAGAATTTCTCGCTCACCGATGTGTATGGTGCTGAGGAGGCGTTTGTGACTGGCACCTTCGCCGGTGTAGTGCCAGTCACTGAAGTCGATGGGCGGCACCTGACGGACGGCCGTGGGCCGATGGTCGAGCGCCTGCAGGGGCTTTATCGCAACCTCATGGACCGGGACGTTTCGTGACCATTCGCATCGCCATGTGGTCCGGGCCGCGAAACATCTCGACTGCGATGATGCGCAGCTTCGGCGCGCGGTCCGATTGTGCTGTGGCTGACGAGCCATTTTACGGCGCGTTTCTCAAGGAAAGCGGCGAGCCGCACCCGCTGGCGGCGGAAACGATTGCCGACATGGACTGCGATTGGCAGAGCGTTACACGCACGCACTCCGGCGAGGCACCGGGCGGAAAGCCGGTCTGGTATCAAAAGCACATGCCGCATCACATGATCGGCCCGGTAGACATACGCGACTTTCCCGAGCACCGGCACGCCTTCCTGATCCGCGCGCCCGAGCGGGTGGTCGCCAGTTATCGCAACAAGAATGAATTGCGCACGGCGGAGATGCTCGGCTTTGCTAAGCTGCGCGAGTATTTCGAGTTAGAGGCGGAACGGACGGGCATTGCGCCGCCGGTCGTCGATTCCGACGACATTCTCGCCGACCCTGCTGGGGTGCTCGCCCGGCTGTGCAAGGCCATCGGAATCGCATGGGACCCTGCCATGCTCGCGTGGAAAAAAGGGCCGCATTCCGAGGACGGCATCTGGGGCACCCACTGGTATGACAAGGTCAACGCCTCGACCGGGTTCGGGCCCGCGCCGGGGCCGCTGCCCGAACTCGGCGGAGTATATGCCGATGTCGCAGAGCAATGCCGAGCGGATTACGAGGCTTTGAAGGCTCACGCGATCTAGGGTCAACGCATACGAATTTGCGCCGGACGAGGCTTGTTGACGCGGTGACCTTACGCTCTATGCCGGAATCCATGGCATTCAGCTCCGTCCTCGGTCCACCGCCTGCCTTGCAAACGCTGATCGATCGGGGACCGGTGGCGCTGTTCCTCGACTTCGATGGAACGCTTGTGGAACTTGCCTCCGGTCCTGACGGCATCGAACCGCGAGCCGATTTGAACGAGCGCCTCTCTTCGCTTTCAAGTCGCCTCGAAGGTCGTTGCGCAGTCGTGAGCGGACGAGGTCTTTCGGATATAGAAAAGCATATCGGGCCGCTTTCCGTTGCCGGGGCCGGTTCGCACGGTTCCGATATGCGGCTCGGAGATGGTACACCCTTGGGCGAAGGGGCTCAGAGCCTGCCTGGCGAGATAGAGAGGCGACTCAGGTCCTATGCCGATGAAAATTCGCTGGATTACGAGGAAAAGCCCCATGGCGGCGCGCTCCACTACAGATCGAACCCCGATGCTGGCCCCGAAGCGCACGCTTTCGCTCAAGAACTGGCCGGGCAGCATGGGTGGGCTGCACAAAGCGGGAAATGTGTTGTCGAGATAGTAGAAAAGTCCGCAAACAAGGGCGCCGCCGTGCATGCATTCATGCAGGAAGCGCCGTTTGCGGGCGCGCGCCCTTTCTTCATCGGTGACGACCTGACCGATGAAGCAGGCTTTGCCGCCTGCGAACAATTCGGCGGAGCCGGAATAATCGTCGGGGAACGCGCCGAGACACGTGCGCATTTCCTCTTGGAAAACGTCACCGCAGTGCACGAATGGCTGGATTTATGAGCGATACGCCGACGCCCAATCTTGAACTCTGGCCGATCGGCAATTGCCAGGTGTCCGGGCTGATCGACCAGGAGGGTGCACTGGTTTGGGGTTGCGTCCCAAGGGTCGATGGCGATCCGGTTTTCTCCTCGCTCCTTAATGGCGATCAGCGCGATGCGGGCATCTGGCGGTTCGAGCTGGAGGGACAGAGTTACGCGAAGCAGGAATATATCCGCAACACGCCGCACCTCGTCACAACTCTCGAGGCGAACGACGGGAGTGCCGTCGAGATACTCGATTTTTGTCCGCGCTACGAACGATCGGGCCGCATGTATCGTCCGGTCGCTTATGTCCGGATCGTCAGGCCCATCGCTGGCAATCCGCGCGTCCGCGTCGTGCTCAAGCCGACTAAGAATTACGGTGCGAGCCTCGCCGAGACGACCAACGGCACCAATCACGTGCGATATCTCGTCGGTCCGCAGGCGCTGCGCCTCTCGACCGATGCGCCGGTCGGCTACGTGCTGGAAGGGCGCACTTTCCGGATCGAGGAAGACACGCACTTCTTCCTTGGTCCGGACGAGCCTTTCGTCGGCAATGTCCGCGAGGAACTGCGCGCAATGGAGCAGCGCAGCCGTAGATATTGGCAGCAATGGGTGAGGGGTCTGCACATCCCTTTCGAATGGCAGGACGAGGTGATCCGCTGCGCCATTACGCTGAAGCTCTGCCAGCACGAAGAAACCGGCGCGATAGTCGCCGCGCTCACCACCTCGATCCCCGAGGCCGCGAATTCGGAGCGCAATTGGGATTACCGCTACTGCTGGATCCGCGATTCCTATTACACAATTCAGGCGCTGAACCGGCTTGGCGCGCTCGATGTGATGGAGAAATATCTCAAATATCTCCGCAATATCGTAGACAGCGCACGGGGCGGGCAGATTCAGCCTCTCTACTCGGTGATGGGGGAAAGCGAGCTCGACGAAACGACCGCGAGCTACCTCGCAGGCTATCGCGGCATGGGTCCGGTGCGGCGCGGCAATGCCGCGTACAAGCAAATCCAACACGATTGCTATGGTCAGATCGTGCTGCCGAGCGTGCAGAGTTTTTTCGACAAGCGCCTTTTACGCCCGGCCGACGATCGCGATTTCGAAAGCCTTGAGCAGGTCGGAAGAATGGCCTGGGCGATGCATGACCAGCCCGATGCGGGGCTTTGGGAGTTCAGAACCCGCGAGGAGGTTCACACTTATTCGGCTGTCATGAGTTGGGCGGCCTGTGATCGCTTGGCCACCACTGCGACGCATCTTGGTAAAGAAGACCGCGCAAAGGTCTGGCGCGAACGGGCCGACAGCATTCGCGACAAGATTGAAGCGGAGGCCTGGAAAGAAAACGGCGCCAATGACCTTGGGGCAGGCCATTACGGCGCGAGCTTCGAGAGCGACTATCTCGATGCGAGCCTTCTGCAGATGGTCGAACTGCGCTTTCTTTCGCCCGAGAACGAGCGTTTCAAGCAAACCTTCGCCGCCGTCGAAAAGCACCTGCGGCGCGGCGACCACATGCTGCGCTACGCTGCGGAAGACGATTTTGGAGCGCCCGAAACGGCCTTTAACGTTTGCACCTTCTGGCTGATCGAGGCGCTGCATCTCGCCGGACGCGATGACGAGGCGCGAACACTTTTTGAAACGATGTTAAGCCACACAACGGGGTCGGGACTGTTGTCTGAGGATCTCGATTATGAAACCGGTGAGCTTTGGGGGAACTTCCCGCAGACATACTCGCTGGTAGGAGTGATCAACTGCGCAGGTCTGCTGTCCAAGTTGTGGAGTGACGTGCGATGAGCCGACTTGTGGTCATTTCCAACCGCGTTGCCGTGCCAAAGGCGCGAGGGGTTGCCGGTGCGCAAGGCGGATTGGCAGGTGCGCTAAACGCCGCGCTCAAGGATTATGGCGGGCTCTGGTTTGGATGGTCGGGGCAGGAAAGCGAAGACCGCACCGGCAATATGAACCTCCAGCGCCATGACGGTGTGACAACGGCGACGATCGATCTCTCCACCCGCGACGTCGACGAATATTACAACGGCTATGCCAATTCGACGCTATGGCCGCTGTTCCACTACCGCATCGACCTTGCCGAATTCGAGAACGAGACCGGCAGAGGCTACGAGCGCGTGAACGATCGGTTTGCCGATAGCGTTATGCCTTTGATCGAAGAAGATGACCTCGTGTGGGTGCACGACTATCATCTCATCCCGCTCGGCAACCGGTTGCGCGAGAAGGGTGCGAAAAACCGGATTGGATTCTTTCTCCATATCCCGTGGCCACCGACGCGCCTTCTTACATCGCTGCCGTTCCATGAGCGGCTCGTGGAAACCTTGCTGGATTACAACCTGATCGGATTTCAGACCGAAGAGTGGCTCGGCAGCTTCTTTCACTATTGCGAGAATGAGCTCGGCGCAGAAGTGGACAAGGACAGCGGGAAGATCACGCACAAGGGCAACACGACCGTTGCGCGTGCCTATCCGATCGGGATCGACTGGGAGCATTTTCAGGCGCAGGGCGACACAGGCGAAGCGCGCCAGGCATGCCAAAGGTTGCTGGCCTCGACACGCCACCGGACGGCGATGATCGGCGTCGACCGGCTCGACTATTCCAAGGGCCTGCCAGAAAGGATCGACGGTATCGGTCGCTTCTTCGATCAAAATCCCGATCGTACTCGCGACCTAGTCTTCATCCAGATCGCTCCGCCGAGCCGCGAGGATGTCGAGAGCTACCAGAAAATTCGCAACGTGCTCGAGCAGAAGACGGGGCAGATCAACGGCGCGCGCTCAGAGGTCGACATCGTCCCGATCCGTTATGTGAACCGCGGCTACAGCCATGCCGAGCTTTTCGGATTCTTCCGCGCGTCGAAAATCGGGCTGGTTACTCCTTTGCGCGACGGGATGAACCTGGTCGCGAAGGAGTATGTCGCAGCGCAGGAGCCCGACGATCCGGGCGTGCTGATCCTGTCCGAATTCGCGGGTGCTGCGCATCAACTGGATTGCGACGGGAAGGGTGCAGTGCTCGTCAACCCGCACAGCCCCGATGCGCTGGCCCGTGCGATCCAGTCGGCGCTCGACATGCCGGTGGAAGAACGCAAGCAGCGCTACGAAAACATGATCGTGACGATCCGTGACGACAATGTGCAGGCCTGGACGAAGCAGTTCTGCGGCGACCTCGCCAACGTATAGCTGCTAGATGATCCGGCGCGCCATTGCTTCGGATTGACGCAGAAAGCCGCTGTCGCGTGCAAGCCTGTCCCGCAAATCGATATGCGATTGACCGCGCTTGGCGAGCGTACGCGCGATCTTGTCCACCAGCGCTCTAGGCGTGAAAGGTTTGCGGATATAGTCTTGCGCCCCGGCGTAGATCGCCCGGTTTTCATCTTCTGCACCGCTCATCGCCGTGAACATGATGACCGGCAGGTCGTAAAATTCAGACGAGCCGCGCAGTTTGCGCAGCAGGTTTACGCCGGTGATACCGGGCATATCCTGATCGAGCAGGAGCAGGTCCGGGCGCCGGTTCTTCATCAACGCCCACGCGTCTTCACCGCTCGTCACCCAGCCGCTGGCATGGCCCGCATCTATAAGGACCTCGCTCGCCATTTCGGCTATCAGCTCGTCATCGTCGGCGATGAGGATGAAGGCCATGATTCTACTTCCCGTTGCTATCCTCGGTTGAACTCGCGCTGACTTGGTTACCGGCTTCGTTACCAAACCGATCCTTGATCGGCCCTCGGGTAGAATACTTAGGTCGGTGCGCCAGCCAGCGGGCGTTGTGCGGCCGGTTCTGCGCTGCCATTGTCGCGCGCGATGATTCGAGAGCCCGATACCAGCCCCTTCCTCGGCACAAAGGCGATCCACAACCTGCGCGACTATGGCGGCTATGCAGTCGGTGGCGGTGGACGGGTGAAAACCGGCCTGCTTTTTCGTTCGGGCCACCACGCCGATGCGAGCGAGGATGATCTCGCGACTGTTTCGAGCCTCAATCTGCGACATGTCATCGATTTGCGCGGAAACAGCGAGCGCGCGAAACACTCATGCAGGAGAGCGGACGATTTTGACGCTGAGGTGCTCTACTACGACGGCGAAACGGCCGGCCTCTCGCTCGCGCCGCACGAGGAGGCAGCGAGCGGGGGTGTGGATGCGAACGAGGCACACCGCGCCATGGTCGAGCTATACGGTCGGCTGCCCGATCGCGAGGGGTTGAACTGGGTGCTGCGGCGATTTTTCGAAGCGCTCGCGAGCGGCGAGGGTGCCAGTCTCGTTCATTGTGCGGCGGGTAAGGATCGCACAGGGATCGCAGTCGATCTGCTCCATCATCTGCTCGGAGTCCATCCCGACGATGCGATGCATGATTACCTTCTCACCAATCACTCGCCGCGTAACGAAGAACGGATCGCGCACGGCATGGCACTGATGGATGGCAAATACGGCGCGAAGGATGAGGCTGCATTGCGTGTGCTAATGGGTGTGGACGCCGCATTTCTCGAAGCGGCCCGGAGATCTGTTAAAGAGCGCTTCGGATCGACCGATATGTATCTCGAACAGCACTTGGGCGTCGATGCTGCAAAGCGCGAGGCGATCAAAGCCCAGCTTGTGGATGCGTAAGACAATCCTTGTGCGCGCGAATTGAAGCGCGGCATCGAAGCGCCTAAGTCGATGGGCGCAATCAACAGGAATATGAAGACATGGCTACCCATCGCACCAAGATGCTCATCATCGGCTCCGGCCCGGCTGGATATTCCGCCGCGATTTACGCGGCTCGAGCCATGCTCGAGCCCATCGTGGTGCAGGGCCTCCAGCCTGGCGGACAACTGACGATCACCACTGATGTCGAGAACTACCCCGGCTTTGCAGAGGTTATCCAGGGGCCATGGCTGATGGAGCAGATGCAAAAGCAGGCCGAGCATGTCGGTACGCGCATGATGTGGGACACGATCGTCTCGGTCGATCTGGAAGGCGGACCTCCATTCCGCGCGATCGGCGATAGCGGCGATGAATATATCGGCGATACCTTGGTGATCTGCACCGGCGCACAGGCGAAATGGTTGGGCGTTCCGGGCGAACAGGAGCTGGGCGGCAAGGGTGTTTCTGCCTGCGCGACCTGCGATGGCTTTTTTTATCGTGGCAAGAAGGTCGCGGTGATCGGCGGCGGCAACACTGCGGTCGAAGAGGCGCTGTACCTGACCAACCACTCCGACGACGTGACTCTGATCCACCGCCGCGACGAACTGCGCGCGGAAAAGATCCTGCAGGAGCGTTTGCTCAAGAACCCGAAAATCTCGACGCTCTGGAACAAGACAGTCGAGAGCTTCGAGGCTGGGGAGGATGGCTCGCTCGACCATCTCGTGCTGAAGGATACACAGACCGGAGAGAGCTCAACGCTGAAGGCGGACGGAGCATTCGTTGCAATCGGACATGCGCCGGCAACCGAACTCTTCAAAGGCAAGCTGCCGATGGATGATGGCGGCTACCTGCTGACCGAACCCGGCACTCCGAAGACGAGCATTCCGGGCGTATTTGCGGCTGGCGACGTGACAGATCATGTTTACCGCCAGGCGGTGACCGCTGCGGGCATGGGCTGCATGGCCGCGCTCGATGGAGAGCGCTTCCTCGCGACGCTGGAAGAAGCGCGCGAAATGGAAGCGCAGGCGGCGGAATAATCCGCCGCCCGTTCGCCGCCTTACAGGTGAATGTCATAGACGAAAATCGCTGCGTGGAAGATCAGCGCGATCAGCACCAGGCTTGACAGCGCGAACAGGACAAAGCGCACCATCACCCGGTTCGCGGTCGCCTGAACGAGGCTGTGCGCGACCCTCAGGCCGACATAGATCCACGCAAGAAACGCGTTCATTCCGCCGCCCTGATCGAGCACTGCGAGTGTAATTGCCACTGCGTAGAAAACAGTCGGCTGCTCGTGCAGATGGTTGTAGTTGTCCGCCTTCCAATTGACTTTTTCGGGCAGCTTGTTGCGCAGTTCCGATCCGGTTGTGCCGACCAGTTGCATCGGCGCGGCGATATCAGGCGATTTGCTCATGGCGGGGATGCGGGTTGCATACATCCACGCCCACATCACCATCGTCCAGATCATCAGTGCGACGGTCGGCTGGAGAATGTCGGTTCCGTTCATCGGCATGTCTCGTATCTCCTCAGTATATCGCGGTCGGATCGGCGAAGGCGGTCGCCATAAGTGCACGGATTGCAAGGACGATCAGCACCAGTGACGATGCCAGGAACAGCAGGAAGCGCACCGGCACCTTGTTTGCGAGGATTTGCCATAGTGAGTGAATGATCCTCATTCCGGCATACAGCCACGCCAGCATGATATCGAAACCGGTCGGACCTACGATCGCTAGCATGACGACCACTGCGTAGAAGAGCGTCGGTTGCTCATGCAGGTGGGTATGGTTGTGTGCTGGCCAGTTTGCCTTGTCCGGTATCACCCCTTCCAGATCATTGCCGCGCAAACCTTGCTTCTTCGGAAGGACTGACTTGTCTTCCACTTTGGCGATGGCACCGAAGCGCGCCGGAATGATCCAGAGCAACACGATGAGCGTCCAGACCACCAAAACGGCGGCGGGCGCGAGCATTTGCGCTTGCATGAAAGCGATCCCCTCTCTTCTCTTCGCGTGCTTTCCTGCGAGAGCGAGAGAGCATTGTCAAATGCAACCGATTATCCGGCGATTGTCTCTGCAAATCTCGCTGGGTCGGCGTTTCCTCCGGTGATCATTATGACCGTATCTTTATCGATCGGGGCCTTGCCGGCGAGCGCTGCTGCGAGAGCCGCCGCACCCCCTGGTTCGACTACCATGCGAAGGTTCGCATAGGCCCAGCGCTGCGCATTGCGCACCTCTTCGTCGGTTACGGTCACGCCCGGCTCGGCGCGGCCTGCGAGCAAATCGAGATTGAGCTGCTTGGTCACAGTTGGTTGCAGCGCGTCGCAAATCGTTTTGGGCGGGTTGTCGGAAGCGTGGACCAATTCTCCCCTCGCAAGCGCTTGCCCGACCATGTCCCAGCCTTCGGGTTCAACCACGTTGATCGCTGCTGAAGGACAGGCAAGCGATAGACCGACTGCGAGCCCGCCTCCACCGCAGCACGTGATGATGCGCGATGGCTCGCGGCCCAGCTGGTGCGCAGCCTCGAGACCTGCTGTGCCCTGGCCTTCCATCACCCAAGGATCACCAAATGCGTGCACCAAGGTTCCGCCCTGCTCTTCGATGATCTTCGCCGCCACAGCGTCGCGGTCCTCGCCCGGTCGCCTGTACAGGACCACTTCGGCACCCAGTGCGCGGGTGTTGTCGAGTTTCACCCTGGGCGCATCGCGCGGCATCACGATAGTTGCCTTCAGCCCAAGTTGCTTGGCCGCGAATGCGACGCCCTGCGCATGGTTGCCGCTGGAGACGGCGACCGCATGATCGCCTTCGAGATTGTTCAGCCGCCACCACGCGCCCCTGATCTTGAATGCACCGATCGGCTGGAGGTTCTCGCACTTCACATGAACAAGCACTCCGCGGATCTCGGTCGGCAACAGCGGCGTCGGGGGCAGGGGGATGTCGCCCAGGCTTTCCAGAGCTGCGATGACACCCTCACGGGTCGGCTTTCTCGTTGCGTCATGGATCATTTGTCCGCCTTAACGCATTGCACTAGAGGCAGCGCAAGAATCGAATTTGAAAGGTGACGGAAATGTCGACAGTTCTGGTAATCGGCGCGGGCGGCGTCAGCTCGGTTTGCGTGCACAAGATGGCGATGAACGCCGATATTTTTCCCGAAATCCACCTCGCCAGCCGGACCAAGTCGAAATGCGATGCGATCGCGGCCAGTGTGAAAGAGCGCACCGGTGAGGATCTGAAAACCTACGAGATCGACGCCGAAGAAGTCCCGGCGATGGTCAACCTCATCAGGAAAACGCAGCCCAGCCTCGTCGTCAATCTCGCGCTCCCCTATCAGGATTTGCCGATCATGGATGCCTGCCTGGAGGCGGGCGTGAACTATCTCGACACCGCCAATTACGAACCCAAGGACGAAGCGAAATTCGAATACAAGTGGCAGTGGGCCTATCACGACCGGTTCAAGGAAGCCGGGCTGATGGCGCTGCTCGGTTCGGGCTTCGATCCGGGCGTGACATCCGTCTTCACGATGTGGCTCAAGAAGCACAAGCTCAAGACGATCCGCCAGCTCGACATCCTCGATTGCAATGGCGGCGATCACGGCCAGCATTTCGCAACCAATTTCAACCCCGAGATCAATATCCGCGAAGTGACCGCGCCCGCACGGCACTGGGAGAATGGCGAATGGGTTGAAACGCCTGCGATGCAGGTGAAGACCGAGTTCGATTTCGAAGCGGTGGGCAAGCGAAACGCTTATCTGATGTATCACGAGGAGCTCGAAAGTCTCGCCAAGTTCATTCCCGAGCTGGAGCGTGCGCGGTTCTGGATGACATTCGGCGATGAATATATCAAACACCTCACCGTGCTGGAGAATGTCGGGATGACGCGGATCGATCCGGTCCGCTTCCAGGGCAAGGAGATCATCCCGCTGCAATTCCTCGCCGCGGTGCTGCCCAAGCCTGAAACTTTGGGCGAAAAGACCAAGGGCAACACCAATATCGGCGTGATCGCGACCGGCGAGGCGCTCGACGGATCGGGCGAAAAGACCTTTTACATCAACAATATCTGCAGCCACGAGGCGGCTTACGAGGAGACCGGCAACCAGGCGGTGAGCTACACCACCGGCGTGCCTGCGATGATCGGCAGCGCGCTGATGGTGCAGGGCATCTGGAAGGGTGAGGGCGTGTTCAACATGGAACAGATGGACCCCGACCCCTTCATGGAGATGCTGAACGAGCACGGCCTGGCATGGCAGGTGAAGGAGCTGGATGGGCCGGTCGGGTTCTGATGGAAACTAAAGCCGGCGATCCGGGCGCCTTTGCCCATTTTGACCTCTCCCGCGTCGACAGCCCTGCCTTCGTAGTCGATGCGGCGAAGCTGCGCGCCAATTGCCGGATCCTCGCCGACATTCGCGACCAGGCCGCGAGTGACGGGGGCAGCATCAAGGTGTTCGCCGCGCTCAAGGCGTTTTCGATGTGGTCCACCGCCCACATCATCGGCGAATATCTCGACGGCGTATGCGCGAGCGGGCTGTGGGAGGCGCGGCTGGCGAGCGAGTTTTACGATGGCGAGATCGCGACCTACTCTGCTGCGTTCAAGCCTGAAGAACTGGACGAGATCTGCCGCCTTTCCGATCACGTGATCTTCAATTCGCCCGGCCAGCTGAAGCGCGCGGCGCTTATCCTCGACAATGCGGCGGTCACCGGCGGGGATGTATCGGTAGGGCTGCGCATCAATCCGATGGTGCCGACCGGCGAAACCCCCAAATACGATCCGTCCGCCCCCGGCTCGCGGCTGGGCTTTCCGATCGACCAGCTCGACGAGGAGGCGATGGAGGGCGTCGAGGGCATTCACTTCCACAATCTGTGCGAGCAGACCTTCGAGCCGCTCCAGCGCACCTGGGACCGCGTGTTCGATGCGATCGAGCCGTGGTTCGGGCAGCTCAAATGGATCAATATGGGCGGCGGACACCATATCACCCGCGCCGATTACGAGCGCGACGAGCTGGTGCAATTCCTGCGAGATGCGGCTGCGGATACGGGCGCGGAAATCATCATCGAGCCGGGAGAGGCGGTCGCGCTCGATGCCGGCATTCTTGTGGGAACATTGCTGGATACGGGTTTCAACGAGGTGCCGATCGGGATCACCGATGTCAGCGCAACCTGCCACATGCCGGACGTGCTTGAGGCGCCTTACCGCCCGGCCATGCTCGGCGAATTGCAGGACGATAGCATTCCGATCCGCCTAGGCGGGCCATCGTGCCTCGCGGGTGACGTGATAGGCGACTATCGTCTGCCCGTACCCGCAGAGCCGGGCGCGCGTTTCGCCTTTCTCGACCAGGCGCATTATTCGATGGTAAAGACCAATACGTTCAACGGCGTCCAGCTGCCCAGCATCTGGCTGTGGGACAGCGATACGGACGCGCTCGAATGCGTGAAGCGTTTCGACTACGAGGATTTCCGCGACAGGCTTAGCTAGGCGTTCTTGCGCCCGAAGCCGCCCGCCTGACGGCGCACGCGCCTGCGGTCGCCTGTGGTTATCTCCCGCTCGCGGTCTACCATCACCCGACCACGCTCATTCTGGTTGATCGCGAGCGCAAGTTCGGCAAGCGCACCGAACTGCGCCGCAGCCTCTGCCACGCGCTCTTCGTCGCCCTCCGCGTTCAGCGCTCCACTTTCGAACAGGTTGCCGCTCTCTACCGCGACTACGACGGCGCCCTTTGTGAAGAGCGCACGCACAGCCTCGCCGTTAAATGCCTTCTCGAGCGCGAGCAGGTGCTCGACATAGGTCGGGTGGACGAGCACGCGCGCCTCGACCTGGTCATCGCTCCAGACTTCGAACACGTCCTCGAAGGCAGGGTGCACTTGGTCGACATAGGCAAGTTCGTGTCCGTCGAATTTGACGCTGTCCTTGCGGCCGCCGAGCCCGAACCACTTCTTGTGCTTGCCTGCGCGCTGGAGAAGCGTGGTAGAATGAAATGGGCGGCCAAATTCCATGTTGATGACCGCGCCGCGGAATACCGTCACCCAGCGGCGGTTCTTGCCCGAGCCGCGCCGTTCTTCGAGATGGCCTTCGTAGAGTTCGAAGCCGTGTCCTTCGAGATAGCCGAACCAGCGGTCTTCGAAATCCGATCGGTCGAATGACGGCACCAGGCCGTATTGGCAGCACGCCTCGAATTCCTGACCAGGCTCGACATCGTGCGAGTACTCGATGCCCAAGCTGCGTGCGATCGCCGAATTGATGCCGACCTTGATGGCTTTCTTCGCCTCGCTGATCGGAACATAACCCCATGCACCGACACCGCCGATGGCGAAGGCGCTGATCCAGAATTTGAAATCGCCCAGCGAGTACGGGATGAACCAAAGGAAGGCGAGGGCGGGGAGCAGGAAAGCGGCGCCCCACGTCCACCGGGAATAGGCCTTTTCCCTGGCCTCATCGCGCATGGTCGATTGCTCGGCGAGCCAATCGCCAAGATCCCCTTGCATCAATCCCTGTACGTCCGCGTGCATAACTTCGCCCGCCCTTCGTATAACCCTATGTGATCCTTTAACCAATTGAGGTTATTATATCGTTGCCTGCATTAGGAGGGGGCTGGAATGGGAATGTTCGTCTGGATCGTCATCGCGGCACTCGTATTGATCGCAGTGCTAATTATCTTTATTTACAACAACTTGGTCGGACTTCGTCAGAATGTACATCAAGGTGTCGCCGATATCGATGCCCAGCTTCGCCAGAGGCACGACCTGATTCCGAACCTCGTCGAAACGGTGAAGGGCTATGCGGGACACGAGGCCGCGACGCTCGAAGCGGTGATCCAGGCGCGCAATAATGCCGCCAAGGGCAGCCCGTCTTCGGGAGACGAGCAGCAGCTCAAAATCGCGTTGGACAACCTTCTGGCGCTCGGAGAGGCTTACCCCGATCTCAAAGCGTCGGCGAACTTCCAGGAGCTTCAGCGTGAGCTTGCGGACGTCGAAGACAAACTGGCTGCCGCTCGACGCGCGTTGAACGCTGCAGTTGCCCGCTTCAACACCGCACGTGAAGCATTCCCCGCGGTCCTGTTTGCGAGCGCGCTTGGTTTCAGCGAGGCGGATTTCCACCGTCTCGACGACAGCGAAAAGGGCACCGTCGACCAAGCGCCTGCAGTCGCATTCTGATACGCAGGAACTTTCGCGAACCCCAAGTTTTCTAGTTGCGAGAGCGCGCATAACGACTATATGCGCGCTTCCGCTGCCCCAAGGGACATACCGCAAGGCAGCCTCAAAACCGTTTGGTCAAACAGCTGAACCTTCTGGGGGTCCCTTGAATTGCACATTTACCCTGACGCCAAGACTGTAGCCCGGGCGCTTAAGCCCGACGAGCCAGTCATCCTCAACCGCCCCCAAGCCGCAACGCGCGCGGCCAGGTTTTTTGTCGAGAAGTTTCCCGGCAAGGTGCTGTACGCGGTGAAGGCGAACCCCGCCCCGGATTTGATCGAAATCCTGTGGAACGCGGGCGTAACGCATTACGATGTCGCGTCAATCGCCGAGGTTCGGCTAGTGCGGGCTTCTCTTCCCGAAGCCACGCTATGCTTCATGCACCCGATCAAGACGCCAAGCGCGATCAGGGAAGCCTATTTCAAGCACGGCGTAAAGACGTTCAGCCTCGACAGCATCGAGGAACTGGAGAAGATTGTCGATGCGTGCCGCGACCCGGAAACCGGCGAGGAAGCTGGCGACCTTCGCCTGTGCGTGCGTCTCCGCGTCTCCTCCGAGTATTCCGAGCTTTCGCTTGCATCGAAATTCGGCTGCGACCTGACCGAAGCTCCCGGCCTGCTCCAGCAGACCCGCCAGCATTGCGACTGGCTGGGCGTGTGCTTCCACGTCGGCAGCCAGGCAATGACGCCCTTCGCCTTCGTTCAGGCACTCGACCGCACCCGTGCGGCGATTGCCGAGGCTTCGGTCGTGATCGACATGATCGACGTGGGTGGAGGCTTTCCCAGCATCTATCCCGACATGGAGCCCCCGCCGCTTGAAGACTATTTCGCGATCATTGCTCAGCACTTCGAAGCGCTGCCAATCGCCTACAATGCAGAGCTGTGGTGCGAACCGGGCCGCGCGCTGTGCGCCGAATATTCGAGCATGATCGTGAAGGTCGAAAAGCGCCGCGGCAACGAGCTTTACATCAACGATGGAGCGTACGGCGCATTGTACGATGCGGCGCATGTCGCATGGCGGTTCCCGGTCAATGCGCTCGAAGACGATTTGCGTGATCCGCTCGAAGACTTCGCCTTCTATGGCCCGACCTGCGACGATGCCGACTACATGGCCGGCCCCTTTGCGCTGCCTGGCGATATCCAGGCGGGCGACTACTTCGAGATCGGCATGCTCGGAGCATACGGCGCAGCGATGAAGACCGGTTTCAACGGGTTCGGCGATGCCGAGCAGGTTATCGTCACCGATGAGCCGATGCTGAGCCTCTTCAACGGAACGCACGTTCGCGAACCGACCGACAACGTTGTCAATTTGCGCTAGGCGCTGCTTACAAGCTCGTCCTATGATCGCTCGCCAGCGGAGCAGGAGGGCGATGATGCATAGCGGGGAATCGGCGGAGAAAATTGGCGACTTTGTCGGGATCTCCCGGTCCGGAAGGATGGCAGAGGTCACCTTCGACCGAGGTGATGATCTCAACGCGCTTTCTGTCCAGGCCATGGAGGAATTGAAAGCGGCTGCGGACCTGCTTTCCCGCGATACATCTGTCTCGGCAGTCTTGCTGACCGGCGGCGCGGTCTTTTCTGCAGGAGCCGATCTGGGCGACCCGGCGCTTCGCAAGCGCTCCTCCATGTCGCTACTCGAGCAGCGCGAAGCCGTGCGACTAGGGCCGGACCTGTGCGAAGCTTGGGCGAGGCTGGAGCAGATCACCATCGCCGCTATCGAGGGATTCTGCATCGGCGGCGGCCTTGCCCTTGCAGTGTCGTGCGACCATCGCGTCGCGTCGCAGGACGCCCACTTCCGACTTCCCGAAGTGCCACTCGGCATGAACATGAGTTGGCGCTCCATCCCGCGGATCGTCGCGCTCATCGGTCCGTCGCGCGCGAAGGAACTGGTTGTCCTTGGGCAGAAGGTCGAAGCGGAAAAGGCTTTGGCCTGGGGACTGGTCGACCGCATCGTGGGAAAAGGTGAAGCAAACGACGCGGCCCGGGCACTTGCCCGGGACTATTGCGCAGTTCCCCCAATAGCTGCCCGCATGGCAAAGGAGGCGATCGAGGCAAGTGCGCACTCGCTCGCTTATGCAACGAGTTTCATGGATCGCGACCAGTTCCTGCTTTCACGAACCTCGAAAGACCACGAAGAGGCGGTCAGAGCATTTTCGGAAAAGCGGGCGCCGAAGTTTGGCGGAGATTAGCCGCTGGCAAATTCAAGTCACGCGAAGGGAAAGTCGTCCCTGCGCGCCAATGCCGCAATTTCTCCGTAACCCAGCCGGTGGTCGCCGGCCTTCTCGATCACGTATTCCGTTCGGCGTTCCGAAGGTAGCAGCATGATGTACCGGACCAATTCCGCGAGCGATCCGTGGCGTATGCTCTTGACTGCATCGAGCAATCCCCCGCCGTCATCGGCGCGGTGCAATGTGCAATAGGCTTCCCAGTCCAGCGAACCACTCATCGAGCATTCTCCTCTTTCAGCCCCTCAACGCAAGATATTCATGCAAAAGCGAGGTTGGCAAGCGGGAGAGAGGCGCTCTTTCGGATTACGACCTAATCAAACCCGACGAACCGGACTGCGTCCTCCTTGGGCTTGCGGTTGGTGTAAACCCGGTTTGCGGGAAAATCGGGGTCGGGCCAGCCCATCGCGACCGCTTTCATGATCACCTGCTCATCGGGAATGCCCGCATGTTCGCGGACGACCGGGCTTTGCATGATGCCCTGCGAGTTGATCACGCAGCCAAGCCCGCGCGACCACGCGGCATTGACGAGCGCGGTGGTTGCCGCGCCGCAGTCGAAGGCGGTGTCGTCGCTGGTCGAAAGCTCGCGGTCGTAGGTGACAATTACGCAGACAGGCGCATCGAACTGGCGAAATCCACGCAGCACCCAGTCCTGCCGAGCATCCTTGTCATCGCGCGCGATGCCCATCTCCGTGAACAGTTGGACGGCAACCTCGATCTGCCGCTCGCGGTGGACGCCCGCGAAGGGTTCGCCACGACGGAATTCGCGGCTGTCGGGTTCGCCTGCGAGGATGCGCTCGGTGTTGCCCTTGCGGATACGGTCGAGTGGCTCGCCCGTGATGACGTGAAAGTGCCAGGGCTGGGTATTCATCGAGGTGGGCGAGCGCATGGCGAGCTCGAGAATCTCCTCGATCAGCTCGCGCGGAACGGGCTTGTCGAGATAGCCGCGGATCGAACGCCGCCCGCGCACCACTTCTTCAAACGTCTGCTTTTCGTTTCCGCCCACGCGTCTCTCCCGAATCTGTTCGGCAGAGAGCTAGCGCAGGTGCCGCGCTCGGCAAAGAACGTTACGGAACCGCCAACTCAGCCCTGAAAATAGGGCTTGTCGCCCGCAATCGTCACGCGCTCCATTACGCGGCGAGCGGGGAAGTAGTCGGACACGGCAAGGTGCTGGCACACGCGGTTGTCCCAGAAGGCGATCGAACCGACCTCCCAGCGAAAGCGGCACTGGATTTCGACGTCCATCGCGGTTTTGTAGAGGTGGGAAAGCAGCCACCGGCTTTCTTCTGCCGAGAGTCCCTCGATATGAGAGGTGAAGGCGGTGTTGACATAGATCACCCGCTCGCCGGTTTCGGGATGGGTGCGGATCACCGGATGGCGCATAGGCGGATATTGGTCGTGAAGCTCTTCTGGAGCCTTTTTCAGCCGCCGTGCGAAAACCCGGCTGATGTCATGCACTGCGGTCAGCCCTTCGCAAAAACACTTCATCTGGTCGGACAGCCGCTCATAGGCGAGGTGCATGTTCGCAAAGCAGGTATCCCCGCCGCATTCGGGCACCTCGCGCGCTAGCAGGATCGAACCGAGCGAAGGCTTCTCGCGCCAGGTCACGTCCGAATGCCAGTTGTTCTCCTGACCCCGGCTCTTGGGACCATGGGCGATCCGCAGCACTTCGGGATTGGGCTGGTCCTTGGGAGTGGCCGGATGCACTTCGAGCTCGCCGAAATGGCGGGCAAAGGCGATGTGCTGTTCCTGCGTCAGATCCTGGTCGCGGAAAAAGATCACACCGTGCTTGAGCAGCGCGGCACGGATTGCGGGAATACGGCTGGCGATGTCGGTTGCGCCAAGATCGATGTTTAGGATTTCCGCTCCGATCGCCGGCGTCATCGGTTTGATCGTCAATCCGCCGGTGTCCAGCTTTGCGCGATCGAATGTGGTCGCCATCGTGCCTCTCCCTTGCGGTAGAGGATGCGCGATTACGCCGTCCCCATCAAGCGGCTTTGCGCAATTCCATCTCCAGACGGTCCCAGATCTCGACCAGCGCCCCGGTCAGCTCGTCCATCATTTCCTCGGTGTGCATCGGGCCGGGGGTGAAGCGCAGACGCTCGGTGCCGCGCGGCACGGTCGGGAAATTGATCGGCTGGACGTAGACGCCGTACTCGGCGAGCAGGATGTCGCTGATCTTCTTCGCGCGCACCGGATCGCCGACCATCAGCGGGACGATGTGGGTCACGCTATCCATCACTGGAAGGCCGGCTTCGGCGAATTTCAGCTTGAGCATCGCGGCGGCCTGCTGCTGCGCGTTGCGCTCGACATTGCTTTCTTTCAGATGCTTCACCGAAGCCAGCACGCCGGCAACGAGCACGGGGCTGAGCGAAGTCGTAAAGATGAATCCTGGCGCGTAGGAGCGGATGCAGTCGATTATGCGCGTGTCGGCTGCGATATAGCCGCCCATAACGCCAAACGCCTTGCCTAGCGTTCCTTCGATGATGTCGATCCGGTGAGCGGCGTTGTCACGCTCGGAGATGCCGCCGCCATGTTCTCCATACATACCGACCGCGTGGACCTCGTCGATATAGGTGAGCGCGTTGTATTTCTCGGCGAGGTCGCAGATCGCGTGGATCGGGGCGATGTCCCCGTCCATCGAATAGACGCTTTCGAAGGCGATGACCTTGGGCGTGTCTTCATCCTCGGCGGCGAGAAGCTCTTCGAGGTGACGCATGTCATTGTGACGGAAAATGCGTTTCTCGCAGCCCGAATTGCGGATGCCTGCAATCATGCTGGCGTGGTTCAACTCGTCGGAGAAGATCACGCAGCCCGGCAGCAGCTTGCCAAGCGTCGAGAGGGTAGCGTCGTTGGAAACATAGCCGCTGGTGAAGGTCAGCGCGGCTTGCTTGCCATGAAGCCCGGCGAGTTCTTTTTCGAGTTCGACATGGAGGTGTGTATTACCGCCGATATTGCGCGTGCCGCCCGATCCCGCGCCGACATCATGCAGCGCGTCCTCCATCGCTCCGATGACTTTTTCGTGCTGGCCCATGCACAGATAATCGTTCGAGCACCAAACGGTGATGGGCTTGGGACCATTATGACCATGGAAACAGCGCGCGTTGGGATAAGCGCCCTTGTTTCGCAAGATGTCGATGAACACGCGATACCGGCCTTCTTCGTGGAGGCGGTCGATCGCGGAGTCGAAAATCTGGTCGTAGTTCACACTAGCGCTCTTGGTCGGCGGAAGCTTGGAGAGGTTCTTGAAACGCGCCCGATTTAGGCACTTCGCGCTCGTTTTGCCACCGCGATCTTTGCGAGTCGCTCGCAGCTAGAATTCGCGGATTTCGTCGATTCCAAGCTTTGCGAGTTCGCGGGCCAGCCTTTCGAACTGGCCGAACGCGCCGGTGGTAATGGCGGAGTCAGGTTCCGAGCGTGCGAACGGCTGACCTTCTGTAAGCGCAACGATCCGTCGCGCGATCCCCTCCGCACCATCGACGAGCGCAACGTCCCGGCCGAGAACGCTTTGAAGTTCATCGCGCAGAAGCGGGAAATGGGTGCAGGCCAGGACGACGGTGTCGATCTCGTTGGCGCGCGGCCTCTCAAGCAGGCCGGCTACCGCCCGCTCGATCTGCGTGGCATCCACGGGATTCCCCCGTAACTTTGCTTCGGCGGGATCGACCAGGCCGGGAGCGGCGTGGCGCAGCAGGAGCTTGTCGCTGGCGAATTCGCGCTCGAGATTGTCGACGTAGGATTGCCTGATGGTTGCCTCGGTACCGAGCAGGCCGATCACGCCTGACCTGGTCATTGCAGCGGCGGGCTTGATCGCGGGGACGGTGCCGACGATCGGGATCTCCAGCACGTCGCGCACCATGCCGAGTGCGATAGTGCTCGCAGTGTTGCAGGCGATGCAGATGAGGCGCGGATGGTAACGCTCCGCCATCCTTCCGAGCAGACCGCAAACCCGTGCCGCGACTTCGGCCTCGGTCTTCTTGCCATAGGGCAACCCTGCAAGGTCGGCGGCGTAGATTACAGGCGCATCGGGCAGAATTCGTCGCAACGCGGCCAGCACCGTCAGCCCGCCTACACCGGAATCGAACACGAGAATGGGGGAAGATGCGTCGGTAATGGTCTGAATAGCCCGATGTAAACTTGTGATGTCGCGGTCTTTTACTTAGGCACGGACAAAAGGGAAGCCACGGGATCGGCTAAAGGGACGCGATGGAAATCTTTCTGGCATTGTTGTTCGGGTTCGCCTGCGGGTCGGTTCCCTTCGGGCTTATCCTCACGCAGGCTGCGGGTCTTGGCGATGTCCGCAAGATCGGCAGTGGAAGCATCGGCGCGACCAATGTGCTGCGGACCGGAAACAAGGGTCTGGCCGCAGCAACCGTGCTGCTCGATGCGGCGAAAGGGGCGGTACCGGTTCTGGTTGCGCCCCTGATGTTTCCGTCCGCGACGAGCGCGCTCGGCGGGCCTGCGGAACTGGCTGCGGTCGGCGCGGTTGCCGGGCACTGCTTCACGCCCTGGCTGAAATTCAGGGGCGGAAAGGGATTTGCGACTGCGGCTGGGGTGCTGGGTGCGCTCAACTGGCCGCTTATGCTGCTTTGCGCCGGCATATGGGCGACGACGCTGGCAATCAGCAGGATTTCATCGGTATCATCGATGACGACCGTAGTGGCAGCGCCAATCATGGCGGCGGTCTTCGGTCATGATGGACTGGTGGCCGCGCTGATTGCGATCGCGCTGATCGTGCTCGTCCAGCACCGTGCCAACATTGGGCGATTGATGCGCGGCGAAGAGCCAAAGGTTGGCTCGAGCAAGTGAGCCTTTCACAAGCCGAAGCTTTCGCGCGCATACGGCTGCTGCGATCACCCAATATCGGGCCGGTCAGCTATGCTGCGCTGCTGGGCCGCTTCGGGACTGCGGAGGCCGCGCTGGAGGCAATGCCGGAACTGCCAAGACGCGGGAAAGGCGCGTATAGACCAGCGCCAGCTAACCGGATCGAGGCGGAGATCACCGCCGTGAGAAAAGCGGGTGCGCGATATCTGTTCCACGACCAGCCGGATTATCCCGCTTTGCTCGCCGAGCTCGAGAGCGCGCCTCCCATCGTGACTTGCCGTGGTGACTTGTCGCTTGCATCGAGACCCTGTGTCGCAATGGTTGGCGCAAGGAACGCCAGCGCAGCGGCGGTCAAGCTTGCGCGCGGGTTTGCCACTGAGCTTTCGCAGTCGGGCTTCACCGTAGTCTCGGGTCTTGCGCGCGGCATCGACGGCGCAGCGCATGAAGGGGCGTTTCCGCGCACCATCGGGGTGATCGCCAGCGGGATCGATATCGCGTACCCGCCGCAACACGAAGAGCTTCAGGAAAAGATCGCGAGCGAGGGCCTGTTGATTGCCGAGCAACCGCCGGGGACCGAGCCGCGTGGGCGGCATTTTCCGAGCCGCAACCGGATGATCGCCGGACTTGCGAGCGGGACGCTAGTGGTCGAGGCCGCACCCAAATCGGGTTCGCTGATCACCGCGCGGCTGGCGGGAGAAGCGGGCAGGGAGGTAATGGCAATCCCCGGCTCACCGCTCGATACGCGCTCATTGGGCTGCAACCAGCTCATCCGTGATGGCGCTGTTCTTGTGCAGAGCCCTGAGGAAGTTGCGGAACTTCTTGAGAGCTTTACCGGCGCGCCGCGGTCAAGCTTTCGGTTCGCGGAAAACGGGATGGAGTTCGATTTTGCCGAGCTCGCCGGAGCCGATCCATGCGAGGGCGCCGATGCAGTCTCGGGCCTGTTATCTACCGCCCCTGTCGGTGTCGACGAACTCATCCGCCAATCGGGCGCGAGCGCTCCTGCGGTTCACATGGCGCTGCTCGAACTGGAAATCGCCGGGGAATTGGAGCGGCATGCGGGTGGACTGGTGAGCCTCACCGGTGCAAGCAATCAAACGAATTGATCTGAGGGGCGCAACAGCCGCATGAAACGCGAAGCGACATTATCGAACCTGCTTAACCAGACCTTTGCCGAGCTTGGCGCGAACACCCAGCTCGTTGCGATCTATCTGGCGATAACTATCCCGCTCAGCGCGGTGGCGGCTTTTTATCAAGGCGGCGAAACCACGATTGCGGGATTCGATTTCGGGTTCACCATCGGCGAAAACCTGCTTGCTCTGGGCGCGCTTGCGGTCATTGTGGTCCTTGCAGCGGTCATTGCGTCGGTCGTTCTCCAGTTCTGGCTCTATGCAGGCATGGTCCGACGTTCCACAGAGCTCAATCTCAGCAGGTTCTGGCCTTGGATCGGGATCTACATCCTCGCGACGCTAGGCATCACATTCGGTTTTCTTTTTCTCATCGTGCCCGGCATCATCATCGCGATCCGTTGGCTCATCGTCCTGCCTTTGGTCATCGAAGGCAAGCTGCCTGCGATGGACACGTTTGGCGAAAGCTGGGAGCTGACCCGTGGTCGCAGCTGGTCCATCTTCGGCGCGGCAGTGATCTTGTTCATCGGTCTTGCCGTGATTGGAAGCGTCCTTGGCGGCGTATCGAGCCTCGTTGGGGGGATATCGAGCATTCCAGCTGCGGTTGTATCGGGTTTTGCCGAAGCCCTCTCGACAGCGGTGTTCACCGCTTTCGCTGTCGGAGCCTATCGCCTGCTGCGCGATGACACCGAAGAGCTGGCCGAGGTTTTCGGCTGACGGAAAAATTTGATCGGGACCGCATTACCCGCTTGACGGGTCGAGAATCCCGACCCCACTCTCGCGCGTACGTACACGTGTAGGGACTTCAGAACAGACCACCATGCAACTCGTTATCGTTGAGTCGCCCGCCAAGGCGAAGACAATCGAGAAATATCTCGGCAAGGACTTCAAGGTTCTCGCCAGCTACGGCCATGTCCGCGACCTGCCCCCCAAGGATGGCAGCGTCCGCCCGGACGAGGATTTCGCGATGGATTGGGAACTCTATCGCGACAAGCAGAAGCGGTTCAAGGAAATCGCCGACGCGGCCAAGGAGGCCGACAGACTCGTGCTCGCGACCGACCCCGACCGCGAAGGCGAGGCAATCAGCTGGCACGTCCAGGAACTGCTGAAAAAGCGCAAGGCCTTGCCCGTCAAGGTGGACCGGGTGACCTTCAACGCCATCACCAAGAACGCCGTGACCGAGGCGATGGCGCACCCTCGCGATCTCGACCAGCCTTTGATCGACGCCTATCTCGCCCGCCGCGCGCTCGATTACCTGTTCGGCTTCACGCTCTCGCCGGTGCTGTGGCGCAAGCTGCCGGGCGCCAAATCGGCAGGCCGCGTGCAGTCGGTCGCACTTCGTCTGATCGTCGACCGCGAACGCGAAATCGAGGCGTTCAAGCCTCAGGAATACTGGTCGGTCATCGCCAAGCTGCAGCACGACGGCACGCCGTTCGATGCACGACTGGTGCGGTTCAAGGGCGAGAAGCTTGAGAAGCTCTCGCTCGGCAATGAAGCGATCGCGAACGAGGCGAAGGCCGCAGTCGAAAGCGGCCGCTTCACGGTCGAAGAGGTCGAGACAAAGCCGCTCAAGCGCAACCCGGCCCCGCCGTTCACCACCTCGACCATGCAGCAGGAAGCGGCGCGAAAGCTCGGCTTTTCGGCCAGCCACACGATGCGGCTTGCGCAATCGCTCTACGAGGCGGGCGCGATCACCTATATGCGTACCGACGGCGTGCAGATGGACATGTCCGCGATCATGGCTGCGCGCGAGGCGATCGAGGAACGCTTCTCGCCCGAATACCGTCCGGAAAAGCCGCGCTTCTATTCGAGCAAGGCCAAGAACGCGCAGGAAGCCCACGAAGCCATTAGGCCGACCAATTTCTCCCGCGACAAGGCGGGCACGGGGGACGAGGCGAAGCTCTATTCGCTGATCTTCAAGCGCGCGATGGCCAGCCAGATGGCCGCGGCCCAGCTTGAGCGTACCACCGTGACCCTGCGCGATGCCACCGGCCAGCACGAGCTGCGGGCGACCGGCCAGGTAATCAAGTTTCCCGGCTTCTTCGCGGTCTATCAGGAAGGCTTCGACGACAAAGAGGGTGAGGACGAAGACGGCCTGCTGCCCGCAATGCACAGGGGCGACCTGCCGGCCAAGAACGCGGTCGAAGCGAACCAGCACTTTACTCAGCCGCCGCCGCGCTTTTCGGAAGCCTCACTCGTCAAACGGCTCGAGGAACTCGGCATCGGGCGTCCTTCGACCTACGCCTCGACCATCCAGACGCTGCGCGATCGCGACTATGTTCGGATGGAAAAGGGGCGTTTCCACGCGGAGGAAAGCGGACGGCTGCTGACAGCCTTCCTCGAGCGATTCTTCCCGACCTATGTCGCGTACGATTTTACTGCGGGGATGGAAGAAGAACTCGACACTGTTTCGGACGGACGCGAGGATTACAAGGATCTGCTCGCGAACTTCTGGAAGGACTTCAAGCCCAAGACCGAGGAGGTCATGGAAAAGCTGCCTTCCGAGGTTACAGAGGTTCTGGATGAATACCTGTCCGACTACCTCTTCCCGCCGCGCGACGACGGGAAGGATCCACGCTTTTGTCCGCTTTGCGAGCAGGAAGGTCGTGAAGGGGGGCGCCTGAGCCTTCGCGGTGGCCGTTTCGGGGCGTTTATCGCGTGCAAGAACTATCCCGAATGCAAGTACACACGCCGCTTCGCCCAGCCGGGCGCTGACGGTTCGGACCCGGCGGAAGATGGCCTCATGGGCACCCATCCGGAGACCGGGGCGGAAATCCATCGCAAGTCGGGCCGCTTCGGCCCATATGTCGAGATGGAAGTCGACGGTACGAAAAAGCGCGCCTCGATCCCGAAGGACCTCGACGATTTCGATCTCGAATGGGCGATCAAATTGCTCGATCTGCCGCGCATTGTCGGTGCTCACCCGGAAACCGGCAAGGAGATCGAGGCCGCGATCGGGCGCTACGGCCCCTATCTTCGCCATGACGGGAAGTACGCCAAGCTCCAGAACACGCGCGAGGTGTTCGAAATCGGCATGAACCGCGCCGTCGATGCGTTGGCGCAAGCGGCCAATCGCAAGGGCGGCGGGCGGCAAAAGGCCGAGCCGATCAAGACACTTGGCGAACATCCCACGAGCGGCGGCGAGATCAAGGTCATGCCTGGCCGCTATGGTCCCTATGTCACCGACGGCAATGTCAACGCGACCATCCCGAAGGATATCAAGCCCGAGGAAATCGAGGCTGCAAAGGCGATCGAACTGATCGATGCACGCGCGGCCAAGGGACCGGCCAAGAAGAAACGCAAAAAAGCGGCGCCGAAGAAAAAGGCGACCGCAAAGAAAAAGGCCAAGTCAACCGGTACTTAACCCTGTTTGCGCGGCGGCAAAAAAGCTGCTGGCGCGTTGGTAAATCCTTTAGCATTCTTCCTTATCACGGGGGTTCTGAGACCAGGGACCAAGGCACCGTGATTGAAATCGAAGTCCAAAACGAGACTCATCAGAACCAGGCTCGCATCCGGTTTGCGGCCGTTCCGCGTATCGGCGAAGGGATCCGCCTGCGCGAGCCGGACGGGATGTGGGCGAGCTATGACGTGATCGATGTCTGGTACCAGAAAGTCGAATATGGCGACATCTGGATGCCCTATCTCCACGTACGCATGACGCCGGGCGAAGCCGCAGGCAGCGATGGGGGCGAAAGCACGTTCGACACCGGCTTTGGCACCCAAGAGGGGGAGCTTGAGCCATTCAAAATCTAATCAAACGCAACACAGGCCCGAACCGCAATTCGCAGGGCAAGACGCTCGCCGAACGGCTTACACAGGCGCGCGCCGATTCTCAGCCCGTCGAAGCACCAGAAGGGTTCGAGGAAGCGATCCGCGACGCGCATGAAAGCGGCGAGCAGTCGAAAATCGACGCGGTCGTCGAGCAGGCGAAGGCTATCCGCGACCGGTTCGATGGAACTGAAGGCGGGCAAGAAACCGCCAAAGTCTGCCTGATTGTCGATGACAGCCGCGTTATTCGCAAAGTTTCTTCCAAAATCGCCAAGAGCATGGGCTATGTGCCCGTCGAAGCCGAAAATGGCGAAGAGGCACTTGCGCGGTGCAAGCACAATATGCCGGCCATCGTGCTGACCGACTGGAACATGCCCGAGATGGACGGGATCGAATTCGTCAAACAGCTGCGCGCCATCCCGACGCCGAAAGAACCGATCGTGATCTTCTGCACCTCGAACGGCGAAGCCAAGGACATCCACGAAGGCATCGGCGCAGGCGCGGACGACTACATCGTGAAGCCGTTCGACGAGGCGGCACTGCGGGCGAAATTGGAGAAGTTGGGGCAGGGGTGAGAACTCTATCCGCCCGTCATTGCGAGGAGCCGCAGGCGACGCGGCAAACCATGGCCTTTCACTCCTTATCGCAGCTATCGGTCGGTGGATCGCTGCGTTTGCGATGACGATGGTGCCGGATCGAGCTCCAGCTAAAGTTCGAGCCCCCGGCGCGTGCGACGGATGCTCGATATCTTGCAATCTTCATCAACTGAGATGGTGTAGGTGAATGATGGATCCGAACCCTTGGCGAAGTAGTAAGTGCGGAAATCGTCGCAGGAACTCTTTGACCGGTCCGAGTTGCTTGGGCGGATGGCCAGATATCCACTTTTTCGGAGGTCATTCGTCGCTTGGTCGATGGGCGTACCAATAGTTGCCGACTGTAGGGACGAAAGGCTGCGATCAGCAATGAGATACCAGTAAGCGCTGCCGAGCAAAATGATCGTGGCGAGGGCAATTGTAGTGAACCTCTTCACCGCACCCATTCCAATCCCATTTCCTCGAACACTTCCTTGTCCTCGGACCAGTTCTCCAGCACCTTGACGTGCAGGAACAGGTGGACCTTCACGCCGAGCAGCTCGCTCAGTTCCTTGCGCGCAGCCTCGCCGATCGCCTTGATCCGCTGCCCGCCCTTGCCGAGCACGATCGGTCGCTGGCTCTCGCGCGCGACCACGATCTGCTGGTGGATTTCGATGCTGCCGTCGGGCCGTGTTTTGTATTGTTCGGGCCGCACGGCGGTGTCGTATGGCAGTTCGTCATGCAGCTGCCGGTAGAGCTGTTCGCGGGTGATTTCGGCGGCGAGCAGGCGTTCCGATGCGTCGGAAACCTGGTCTTCGGGATACATCCACGGACCCGGCGGCATTATCTTTGCGAGCGCTTCCTTCATCTCCAGCACACCGTCCCCGGTTAGCGCCGAGACGAAGAACACCTCTTCGAAATCGATCCGCCCCGACAATTCCTCGGCCAGCTCGAGCAGCGGCTCCTTCTTTGCCTTGTCGACCTTGTTGAGCACGAGGATTTTCTTTTCGGGACGTTTCTCCAGAGCCTCCAGCAGCGGCTCGAGCTCGTGCCGGCGCTGCTTGATCGGATCGACGATAAGCAGGATCGCATCGGCGCTCTCTGCACCTTCCCACGCAGCGTTCACCATGGCGCGGTCGAGCCGCCGTTTGGGCTCGAAGATACCGGGAGTATCCACCAGGATCATTTGCACCGGCCCGAACAGCGCGATCCCCAACATCCGGGCACGCGTCGTCTGCGCCTTGGCGGAAGTGATCGCGACCTTCTGGCCGACGAGTTGGTTCACCAACGTCGATTTGCCCGCATTGGGTGCGCCGATCACCGCGACGACACCGCAATGGGTCGAAGCTTCAGGGGTAGGGGCTTCGTTCGAATTCAACCGTATTCCTCCAAGAATGCCTGCGCGGCGCGTTTTTCCGCTTCGCCTTTGCTGCTGGCAACGCCCTCTGCCTCTCCGACATTGTGGACGCTCACCCGAACCGTAAACCGCGCTGCGTGGTCCGGGCCGGTACGCTCGACGACTTCGTATTTAGGCATCGCCCGGCGATTGCCCGCAGCCCATTCCTGGAGCGCGCTTTTGGGATGTTTCGCCTTGCCGGAATCGCCGACGAGCTCAGCTTCCCAGAGCCGGTAGACGCAATCGCGCGTCTTGTCGTAACCGTTCTCGACGAAGCTGGCGCCGATGAGCGCTTCCATCACATCGCCGAGGATGTTGTCGCTATCGGCCCCTCCATCCTCTCGCGCCTGCTTGCCGAGGCGGATGTGTTCGGGAAGGCCGATCGAGCGCGCAATGCGCGCGCAGGTCGAGCCGCTCACCAGCGCGTTCAGGCGCTGCGAGAGGCGGCCTTCCGGCGCCTCGTGCGCATTGTAGAGCCAGCTTGCGACCGACAGGCCGAGCACACGGTCGCCCAGGAATTCGAGCCGCTGGTAGTCGGCCTCGGCCGTGTTGGCAGCGCCGCCGTTGAAGCTTCCGTGGGTGAGCGCTTCAAGCCACAGCTTGGGGTCGCTGACCGTGAAGCCTGTGCGCTCTAGCCATTCGCGGGTCTCTTCGGGAAGCGAACTCATATCGCACGACCTATCCTGCCCCAGCGCGCCGAGCTGAACCAGGTCCAGGGCTTGATCCATTCCGCGCTGCCGTCGGTCGACCAGATGATGATCGAGGCACGGCCCACCAGAAGATCCTGTGAAACGATCCCCACCGCATCGCCAGATGTCGCCTCGAAACGGCTATCGCGCGAATTGTCGCGGTTGTCGCCCATCACAAACATGTGGCCTTCGGGAATGACGACCGGCGCGATGTTGTCGCCCTGTGTCAGCCCCCAATCGAGCACTTCGTAACTGCGGCCACCGGGCAAGGTCTCGCGAAAACGGCGGTACCGGCACGCCTGCGTACCGTCCTCGCGAACAATTTCTTCTGCGCCCCACGCGCAAAATGTATTCTGCGAGACAGGCACAACGAAGGGTTCGATCTCTTCCTTGGTCACGAACTGGCCGTCGATCACGACCTGCCCGCCGATCACTGAAACCGTGTCGCCGGGAAGGCCGATCACGCGCTTGATATAGTCTGTCTTGTCGATCGGGTGTTTGAAGATGACGATTTCGCCACGCTCGGGCTGACCGGCAAAAATTCGCCCTTCGGGCAGGCCCGCGTCAAACGGGAGCGAGTAGCCCGAATAGCCATAGGGCCATTTCGCCGCGAGCAGGTAATCGCCGTTCATCAGCCGCGGCAGCATGCTTTCTGACGGAATGGAGAAGGGCGAGAAGACGAGAATCCTGAACAGCAGCACAGCCACGACCAGCTTCACGACGAACCACAGGAAGCTCCACGGGCTATCGGCACTCTTCTCTCCGGCCGAATTCGTATCCAGATCGCCCGAAGTCGCAGTTTGGGTATTAACATCCATCGCCAGCCCCCTTACTCGCAGCGGCAACACGCGCAAAGGGGTTTGCTTAAATGACTTCATCCGACACATCCGCCGTATGGGAGCGCCTTCAGGCAATTGAGACCAGGACGCTAGGCGATCTGTTTGCCGCGGATGCGGATCGTGTCGAGAAACTCAGCCAGCGCATCGAGTTCGAGGTGCCGGGTGACGGAACCAACGGGATGCTGCTCGACTGGTCGAAAACCCATCTCGACGACGGGTTGCTCGATGGTTTCGAAGCATTGGCAGACGCAGCCGGATTTGCCGAGGCGCGCGAGGCGCTGTTCGCAGGCGGGATCGTCAACCCGACCGAGGGGCGCCCTGCAACGCACGGGGCGATGCGCGGCAGCGGGACCGAGGCGGATGTGGAAGAGGCCGAGGCTCTGCTCGCACGCATGGGAATGCTGGTCGAAGCGATCCATCAAGGCGCTCTGGGCGAGGTCAAGCATCTCATCCATATCGGCATTGGCGGTTCGGCCCTGGGACCGGATCTCGCAGTGGATGCGCTAACTCGCGACCTCAAGCTGGTCGATGTCCATGTGGTGTCCAACATCGACGGGCTGGCGCTTGAGCAGGCATTCGCGGCCTGCGATCCGGCGGCGACACTGATTGCGGTCGCATCAAAAACGTTCACCACGACCGAGACGATGACCAACGCCGCAAGCGCGCTCAAATGGCTTGAGGAGAACGGCGTTTCCGATCCGAGTGGCCGTGTGGTGGCGCTTACCGCCAACCCTGAACGCGCGGTCGAATGGGGTGTCGACGAAACCCGTATCCTGCCATTCCCCGAAAGCGTGGGTGGGCGGTACTCGCTGTGGTCGAGCATCGGATTTCCGGTCGCGCTTGCCGTGGGAATGGACGATTTTCGCGCGATGCTCGCCGGAGCGCAAGCGATCGACACGCATTTCAGGCAGACAGAAGGTCGGACGAACGGTCCGTTGCTCGCGGCCTTTGCCGACCAGTATTATTCGAGACTGCGCGGCTGCCAGACCCGCGCGGTATTCGCCTATGACGAGCGGCTCGCGCTGCTGCCCGATTATCTCCAGCAGCTCGAAATGGAATCGAATGGCAAGAGCGTTACGGCCGATGGCAAACCCGTGGACGGCCCGACCGCGCCGATAACCTGGGGCGGGGTGGGGACCGATGCGCAGCATGCCGTTTTCCAGCTGCTCCATCAGGGCACGCACCTCGTACCGGTCGATTTCATCGCCAGCATTGCGCCGGGCGACGATCTCGATCCGGCGCATCACAAGGCGCTGTTGATGAATTGTTTCGCGCAAGGGGCCGCGCTTATGTCGGGTCGGAAATCCCATGATCCTGCCCGCAATTATCCCGGTGACCGGCCGTCCGCGATGATCCTTGTCGACGATCTCGATGCAGCGATGCTCGGGGCGCTGATCGCGTTCCATGAGCATCGGACCTTTGCCAACGCGGTTCTTATGGGGATCAATCCCTTCGATCAGTTCGGCGTCGAACTCGGCAAGGAAATCGCAAAGCAACTTGGTTCAGGCGAAGGTCAGTTTGACCCGTCTACAAACGCACTCATGGAAGCGGCGGGGCTGCGCTGAGCGCGGCGATTCTCTGTCCAACCTCCTGAACGATATTCCAATTCTCTGGAGTATTATTCGACACAAATGTAATTTTATTGTGTGTCAGAAGGCTTGTTCAGCGCTATGATGCGTTGCAGCATTTTGGCCCGGGATAAAATTGCACTTGGGCGCGTTTTGCGTCATGTCACGTCGACTTCAAACAAATCGTTAACCCATCACGAGGACGTCCTATGGTTCGCATTGCTTCGCTCACCGCCGCTGCTGCTGCATTGATTTTCGCCCCGGCGGCGATTGCGAACGATGCTGCCGAGATTGCTCCGGCAAGCGAAGCGACCCCTGTGAAGCTCGTGGAGTTCGACGGTGGATGGGAAGTGCTGAAAACGTCCTCGCGCCTGCGCGTCTGGCGTTCTCATCTTGCCTACAAGCTTTCGGTCGATGCTGAGGGCAAGCCGACCGATTGCGAGCTGACAGAGGGATTCCGCCGGGCGTACGTTAACAAGAAGCTGTGCAGCGTCCTGATGAAATCGCACACGTTCGAGCCTGCGCGGGACGCATCGGATGCACCGGTGGCAGGCAGCTATACCAACAGTCTTTCCTATGTGGACTTGCGCGAACAGAATTAAGTTCTCGACACTATCACACGTGTGATTTCCAAGCCTGGCGTTTGAAGTTCGCCTCCATCATTCCGCTGGTGGCTGCCGTACCATTGCGTGTGGGTCGAAAATCTGCATGGTTGGCACGCCACGCAACGATATCGGCAGGAAATCAATGATAAATTTGGGTTACGCTGTGCTCGCGGTTGCTGCCGCAAGCTTGACTGTTCAAGCAACCGCCAGATCCGAAGGGTCATCCGAAGTTCCGCGCGATCCGGTTCTTGTCGAGTTTAAGGGTGGAGAGGCGCTTGCTGTCGCGGTTTACCGTCAGAGAATGCTGAGCAGGATGATCAACTACACGCTCACCGTCGATGCCGATGGCAAGCCGACAGAGTGCGCGCTTACTCCCAAACTCCGTCGCAAGGCGACAAGGGTTGCGATCTGCCGCCCGTTGCTGAAGTACATGAAATTTGAACCGGCTCGCGATGCTCAGGGGAACCCGACAATCGGCCAGTATTCAAGTGCGATCAACATGCGTACCGGGATCGCTCCAGAAAGCTGAGGGCATGGGTCATTGGCTACGCGCGATTAATTACGTCTGTCTGAGCCAGTCCGAAGCGCATTTGAAGCCCATTTGAAGTCTGTCTCCTCAGCATGCAAACACGCACAGGCTCTTGTGTGATCAACGCCTTGAGAATTGTTTCTTTGACAATCGGCTTCGGCTACCCCATTTGGCGAGGCGAATGAGACCGGCCTGCCAGCGTGAAGCGGCGGCTCTGAATCACCCGCCCCGGCTCCGGTCTCACCCGACTTCCTAAAGACTTCCCTTTTCACGCGGGCGGTTTCAAACCCCGCGACCCGCGCGCCAAAACGTGCGCGCGCTTCGCATGTACGCGAGTATTCATGACACATTTCTCCGATCTCGGGCTTTCGCAGCCCGTACTGCAGGCGCTCGAGCTGAAAGGTTACGACACGCCTACCCCCATCCAGGAACAGGCGATCCCGCCGGTGCTCGAAGGCCGCGACCTTCTCGGTATCGCGCAGACTGGCACCGGCAAGACAGCAGCCTTCATGCTGCCCGGTATCGACCGGCTGCGCGAGAGCGACAATCGCATCCCGTTCAAATCATGCCGCATGCTGGTTCTTGCCCCGACGCGCGAACTGGCGACCCAGATCGCTGCGAGCGCCAAGGACTACGGCGCGCTGGCAGGCCTCAAGGTGCAGGTGATTGTTGGCGGTACCTCGGTCAACAAGGACCGGAACAAGCTGCACCGCGGCACCGATATCCTGATCGCGACGCCGGGCCGTTTGCTCGACCTGATCGACCAGAAGGCTTTCAATCTAGCAGGCGTCGAAGTGCTTGTGCTCGATGAGGCCGACCAAATGCTCGACCTCGGATTTATCCATGCTCTCAGGCGCATCAACCAGCTCGTCCCCAAGGAGCGCCAGACGCTGTTTTTCAGCGCGACCATGCCCAAGCAGATCAAGGAACTGGTGAGCGGCTATTGCACCGATCCGGTGCAGGTCAGCGTGACGCCTGCCGCGACCACAGCGGAGAGGATCGATCAGTACCTTTTCATGGTCCAGCAGGATGAGAAGCAGGCGCTGCTCGAATTGATCCTTTCAGGCCGTCACCCGGTTCCGGGTGAATTCGAGCGTGTGCTCATCTTCACGCGGACGAAGCATGGTGCCGATCGCGTCGTGAAGAAGCTGGCCCAGAAGGGTATCGAGGCGAACGCGATCCACGGCAACAAATCGCAGCCGCAGCGCCAGCGCGCGCTAGACCAGTTTCGCCGTGGCAAGGTCAACGTCCTGATCGCCACCGACGTCGCCGCGCGCGGGATCGACATTCCGGGCGTTAGTCACGTGCTGAACTACGAGTTGCCGAATGTTCCTGAACAATATGTCCACCGCATCGGCCGGACCGCGCGTGCGGGCCGCGATGGCATCGCGATCGCATTTTGTGCCGAGGATGAGCGCGCCTACTTGAAAGATATCCAGCGCACCACCGACGCCGAGCTCGAACGGCTCGACTTGCCTGAGAATTTCCGGGCTGTGGTCGAAGGCGTGGGCCCGACCAAGCCGGCGCCGCGCGGTGCCACACGGGTTTCGAAAAAGAAGATCAGGCCAAAACTGCTGGGCGGTAAGAAGCCAGCACGAAAGCCCGCCAGCGAAACGCAGGGCGATCAACAGGCACGCAAATCGGCGGGAAAGCCCAAGCACAAGCACCAGGCGCGTAAAGGCCGGCCGAACCGGCCCGGTGACGGGCGACCCGGCGGCAATCGCCGCGCAGGCGGCGGGAATCGCTCGCGTCGCCGCTCCTTGCACGCCTGACCGTCTTCAAGCCGGCTTTCCGATAAGCCTCGCACCGTACGCGGATTGACGCGGTGGCCGGGGTAACCTCTCAGCGCAAACTTGCGAATGCGCTGTGCAGGCCATATCGCGCGCCCAAGACCGACGGAGGATCCCGATGAGCGAGACAGAATACGACTACGACCTTTTCACCATCGGGATCGGATCGGGCGGCACGCGCGCAAGCCGGGTTGCCGCAGCGCATGGCGCTCGCGTTGCAGCGGCGGAGGAGCATCGGGTCGGCGGCACATGCGTGATCCGCGGCTGCGTGCCCAAGAAGATGCTCGTTTATGGCGCCCAGTTCGCGGAAGACCTCGAGGACTGCCAGGCGTTCGGCTGGACCATTGAAGGCAAGAAATTCGATTGGAAGACCTTGCGAGACAACGTTTTCAGAGACGTATCTCGGATCGAGGGTGTCTACACAGAAACGCTGGAGAAGCATGACGTCACGCTGTTTCACGAGCGCGCCGAGATCACCGGCGACCATGAAATCACGCTGGCGAGCGGCAAGGTCGTCACCGCGAAATACATCCTGATCGCGACCGGCGCGACGCCGCATGTGCCCGATTTCGAAGGGAGCGAGCACGTCATCACTTCGAACGAGGCGTTCCATCTCGATGAGGTGCCGGGCTGCATCCTCATCACCGGCGGGGGCTACATTGCGAACGAATTCGCGGGCATCTTCAACGAATTCGGTTCGAAGGTCGTTATCGCCAACCGCTCGGACGTGATCCTGCGCGGCTACGATTTTTCTCTGCGCGACCGTCTGATGCAGATTTCGATGACCAAGGGAATCGAATTCCTGTTTCACGCCGAAATCGAAAAGGTGACAAAGAAGGAAGACGGCACGTACTCGGTAAAGATGACCGGCCTTGAGGAACGCAGTTTCGACAAGGTCATGGTCGCCACGGGACGTAAGCCCAATACCGAAGGGCTGGGCCTCGAGAATGTCGGTGTCAAAATGGGCGACAAGGGCGAAATCAAGGTCGACGAATTCTCGAAGTCGAGCGTCGACTACATCTATGCGGTTGGCGACGTGACCGACCGGGTGCAGCTTACGCCCGTTGCAATCCGCGAAGGTCAGGCTTTCGCAGACAGCATTTTCGGTGACGTCGAACCCTACAGCGTCGATCACACCTGCGTGCCGAGCGCCGTGTTCAGCCACCCGCCGATCGCTTCGGTTGGGCTTAACGAGCGCGAAGCGAAGGAACAGTATGGTCAGGTAAAGACCTACACCTCGGATTTCCGCCCGATGAAAAACGTGGTCGCCGGCCGTAACGAGCGCAGCCTGATCAAGATGATCTGCGACGGAGCGAACGGACAAATCCTCGGCATTCATATGATCGGGCCCTACGCGCCCGAAATCATGCAGGCCGCGGCTGTTGCAGTGAAGGCCAAGATGAACAAGGCCGACTTCGACGCAACCGTTGCAATTCACCCGACCGTGGCCGAAGAGCTTGTGCTGATGCGCTAGAGCGTTAGTCTCGCCCCTTGCGCTAGTGGGGAGGCGACAATGGCAGAGACAATCCTTGTTACGGGCGGGACGGGCTATATCGGCGGCGAGCTGGTCGACCAGTTGCTCGCCATGGGAAAGACGGTGCACACGACCGTCCGCGACAAGGCCAGGAGCGAACCGCGTCTGCGCGTCCGCTGGCCCGATGCCGGTGAGCGCCTCAAGGTTTTCCAGGCCGATCTGATGGACGATGCCGGTTGGGCAGAGGCGGTTGCAGGGTGCGATGCGGTCGCCCACGTCGCCTCACCGTTTCCGCTCGCCGTGCCAAAGCATAAGGACGATCTGGTTGTTCCCGCTCGCGAGGGCACATTGCGCGCCCTGAGATTCGCAAAGAATGCGGGAATCGGGCGCTTCGTACAGACCAGTTCTGCCGCCGCGATTGCCTACGGCCATCCGGAAAAGGATCACTTCGATCACACCGACTGGACCAATCTCGATGCGGACGTGCCTCCCTACATCGAGTCCAAGACCGTCGCGGAGCGTGCGGCGCGCGACTGGGTCGCCGAGAATGCGCCTGATATGGTGTTCTGTTCGGTCAATCCGGTCGCCGTGTTCGGCCCGGTCGAGAATGACGACCTCTCGACCTCGATCGAAATGGTCAAACAGATGTGCGACGGCTCGATACCGGCGATGCCGAACATGGGCATTTCGGTGACCGACATTCGCGACGTGGTGAAAACGCATGTGATGGCACTCGAAGCGCCGGACGATGTGGTCAGAGGCGAGCGCTTCCCGACCGCCACACGGTTCATGTGGATGAGCGAAATGGCAGATGCGCTGCGCAAGCGCGCGCCCGAACTGGCTGGCAAGGTCGCGACCCGGAAAATGCCCGATTGGGTGGTGAAACTGCTTGCACCCTTCGTACCGGCGATGAAACAGGTGAAGTCCGAACTCGGAAATGTCCGCGATGTATCGGGCAAGCATACCGAGGAGGTGCTCGGCTTCAAATTTATCGAGCCCGAACAGACGCTCGAGGATACGCTCAGAAGCCTTGTCGACAAAGGGATCGTCAAAGTCTGATGGATCTTGCAGGTAAAACGATCCTGCTCACGGGCGGGACCAATGGAATCGGTCGGGAGATGGCGCGCCAGCTCAAGGCCAAGGGGGCGAGCGTCGTCATCACCGGTCGCAATGCCGAACGACTGACGGCGATGCGGGGTGAAGGCTTCGAGGCGATTTCTGCCGATCTTTCCAACGCAGCGGGAGTCGACACGCTGATCGCCGAATGGGGAGAGCGCGAAATCGACGTCCTGATTAACAATGCAGGACAGCTGGTCGATCACGACTTTCGCAAGGGTACGCCGGATGCCGATGCTGCCGACGACTGTGTATACGCGAACCTTTCAGCTCCGATCCGCCTTACCACCGCATTTGTCGAACGGCTCAAGCGGCGGCCCGAAACAGCGATCGTGAATGTGACGAGCGGCCTCGCCATCGCTCCGGCGGCGCGCCAGCCGGTCTATTGCGCGACAAAGGCCGGCCTGCGGTTCTACACCCTCGCTCTGCGCGAGCAGCTCAAGGATACGAACATTCGGGTCATCGAGGCGCTCCCGCCAGTCGTCGACACCCAGATGAATGACGGCAATCCGATGAAGAAGATGCCGGTCGAGGACTGCGCCGCAGCAATACTCGATGCGATCGAGAAGGATCGCAAGGAGGCCAACATCGGCATGACAAAGGTGCTGAGGGTTGCAGAGGGGATTTCGCCCGCCTTCGCGCGTTCCGTTACCATCCGATTCTAGCCGCAACCGTGGTTTTGACACGTTGACGCTGCGGCGCCGCTGAGGCAACGCACCTGCAAACAGATAAACCAGCAGGGGCCTGACGCATGTCCGCCAATATCGCCGAAATGGAACGCCGCCGCGCCGCCGCCGAAATGGGTGGCGGACAAAAGCGCATCGATGCGCAGCACGCCAAAGGCAAGTTGACAGCGCGCGAGCGGCTCGATGTGTTGCTGGACGAAGGTAGTTTCGAGGAACTCGACCGCTTCGTAGAGCACGACTGCGTCGATTTCGGCATGGCCGACCAAAGGATACCTGGTGATGGCGTCGTTACCGGATCGGGCACGATCAACGGGCGACTAGTCTACGTCTTCAGCCAGGACTTCACCGTTTTCGGCGGCTCGCTGTCGAAACGCCATGCGGAAAAGATATGCAAAGTGATGGACACTGCGATGAAGGTCGGCGCTCCGGTGATCGGCCTCAATGACAGCGGCGGCGCACGCATTCAGGAAGGCGTGGCCTCGCTCGGCGGATATGCCGAGGTCTTCCAGCGCAACGTGCTCGCGAGCGGCGTCGTGCCGCAGATCAGCCTCATCATGGGGCCATGCGCGGGCGGGGCGGTGTATTCGCCGGCGATGACCGATTTCATCTTCATGGTGAAGGATTCGTCCTACATGTTCGTAACCGGGCCGGACGTGGTGAAAACCGTAACCAACGAAGTCGTGACGCAGGAGGAACTGGGCGGCGCGATTACGCATACCACCAAGACGAGCGTTGCCGATGTTGCGTTCGAGAACGACGTCGAGACGCTGCTGGCGACACGCGAATTCTTCAACTACCTGCCGCTCTCCAACCGCGAGGATGTGCCCGAACTTCCTACCGGCGATGCGTGGGACCGCGAAGAACGTTCGCTCGACACGCTCATCCCCGACAATGCAAACCAGCCGTATGACATGCACGAGGTCATTCGGAAGACAGTGGATGAAGGCTCTTTTTTCGAGATTCAGCCCGCCCATGCGGCAAACATCATCTGCGGGTTCGGCCGAGTCGAAGGGCGCACGGTGGGCGTGGTCGCAAACCAGCCGATGGTGCTTGCGGGCGTGCTCGATATCAGCTCGTCGAAAAAAGCCGCGCGCTTCGTGCGGTTCTGCGACGCGTTCGAAATCCCGATCGTCACCTTCGTCGACGTGCCCGGCTTCCTTCCCGGAACGAGCCAGGAACTGGGCGGCATCATCAAACACGGCGCGAAGCTGCTGTTCGCCTATGCCGAGGCGACCGTGCCCAAGATCACGATCATCACCCGCAAAGCCTATGGCGGCGCCTATGACGTGATGGCGTCAAAGCACCTTCGCGGGGACTTGAACTACGCCTGGCCCACCGCCGAGATCGCGGTGATGGGCGCGAAGGGCGCGGTGGAGATCATCTTCCGCTCCGAGAAAGACGATCCGGAGAAAATCGTTGAGCGGACCAAGGAATACGAAGACCGCTTCGCAAACCCATTCGTGGCCGCGCAGCGTGGCTATATCGACGAGGTGATCTACCCGCACTCGACCCGCAAGCGCGTGGCTCTGGGGTTACGCAAGCTGCGGACGAAGCAGCTCGAGAACCCTTGGAAGAAACACGATAACATTCCTTTGTGAGTTTCGAATGGTCATCGATCTTTGCGGTATTTGCGGCTGTATCGCTGCTGGCGTTGACAGCTTTTGCAAGCCTTTCTGTCGCTCAAAAAAAGGGCGGCAGAGAAGCGGGTGGTGCTGACTACAGGCTGTTCGCCTGGCTTGCATTTGCATGCTTCCTGTTTTTTGTCTTCATGGCTTTTGCAACATTTGAAATCCGGGTGATCCGATGAAACTAGGCCGTCTTAACCATATCGGCGTCGCCACGCCCTCGATCGAAGACTCGATTGCTCACTATCGCGATGTGATGGGCGCGACCAACATCCACACACCCTTCGATCTCGAAGCGCAGGGGGTGAAAGTTTGCTTTGTAGATACACCCGGCGAAAATGGGACCAACGGCACGCAGATTGAGCTTATCGAGCCGCTGGGTCCAGACAGCCCGCTGGCCAATTTCCTCGACAAGAACCCCTTGGGCGGACAGCATCATGTCTGTTTCGAAGTCCCCGATATCGAGGATGCGCGCAAGGAATTCGATGAGATGGGCAAGCGCATCCTCGGCCCCACGCGGATCGGTGCCCACGGCACGCCGATCTTCTTCGTCCACCCCAAGGACATGCAAGGCATGCTGACCGAGATCATGGAAACGCCGAAAGACGACGCGCACTGGTCAAACTGACGCTGAAGTTGCCCTTTTTCGCAGGTTGCCAGCCGCGCATATCCGCTTCAAAGACGGTTGCGAAAAGAAACGCGCATCAATGCTTTTGGGAGAGCTCATGTCCTACGAAACCATCCGCGTCGACCGCGACGGTCCGCTGACCACGATCACCCTCAACCGGCCCGAGCGCCTCAACGCCATGCCCCCACAAATGGCGAATGAGATCGGGCAGGTGTTCTACGATCTCGGAGACAGCCGAGCGGTGCTCATCACGGGCGAGGGCAAGGGTTTCTGCTCGGGCGCGGATTTGTCGGCGCGCAGCTCTGACAATCCGCTCACGGGCAAGGGCGGTAGCCACGAAGCGCTCTCGAACCATTACAACCCGGCGATCAGTCAGCTCATCCGTGCCGACGTGCCCGTGATCTGCGCGGTTAATGGTCCGGCGGCAGGCGTCGGCTGCTCGCTCGCCCTGGCGGCCGATTTCACCATTGCCGGTCGCAGCGCCTATTTCCTGCAAGCCTTCGTCAATATCGGTCTTGTGCCCGACGGCGGCTCGACCTGGCTACTCGCCCGCGCAATCGGTCGCGCCCGCGCGACCCGCATGATGATGCTGGGTGAGAAAATCGCCGCCGAACAGGCCGAGGAATGGGGCCTCATCTACAAATGCGTCGATGACGAGCTGTTGATGGATGAGGCAAGGGCTCTCGCAGCCAAGCTGGCGAACGGCCCGACGGTCGCCTACGCCCAGATGAAGCGCAATCTTGCAATCGCGCTCGACGGTTCGCTTCAGCAGGTAATGCTGGCCGAAGCCGAGGGCCAGCAGCTTGCCGGAGCGACGGCGGATGCGAAGGAAGGCGGACGGGCTTTCCTCGAAAAGCGCAAGGCGGAATTCAGGGGCGCGTGAGACGCAGCCTCTTTCCGCTCATGCTATTGTGTGATTAGAGGCCCCCATGACCAACAAGCCAACCCCCGAAGACTGGAAAGCCCTCGCCGAAAAGGAATCCAGAGGGCGCGACCTCACGTGGTCGACGCCCGAGGGCTTCGACATCAAGCCGCTCTACACTGATGCGGACCACGAGTATTTCGATCCGGGGCTACCCGGTTTCCCGCCGTTTACGCGCGGGGTAAAGGCGAGCATGTATGCCGGCCGTCCGTGGACGATCCGGCAGTATGCGGGCTTTTCCACCGCCGAGGAATCGAACGCCTTTTACCGTCGCAACCTTGCGGCGGGCCAGAAGGGGCTTTCAGTCGCATTCGATCTTGCGACCCATCGCGGCTACGATTCCGATCACCCGCGCGTGGTCGGTGATGTCGGCAAGGCAGGCGTCGCGATCGATACCGTGCGCGACATGGAAATTCTCTTTGACCAGATCCCGCTCGACGAAATGTCCGTCTCGATGACGATGAACGGCGCGGTGATCCCGGTGATGGCGTTCTATATCGTCGCGGCCGAGCGGCAGGGCGTGAGCCAAGACAAGCTATCGGGCACGATCCAGAACGACATCCTCAAGGAGTTCATGGTCCGCAACACCTACATCTACCCGCCCGAACCATCGATGCGGATCGTTTCGGACATCATCGCATACACCTCGGCCAACATGCCGAAATTCAACAGTATTTCGATATCGGGCTATCACATGCACGAGGCCGGGGCGACCGCCGTTCAGGAGCTCGCCTTCACCATTGCCGACGGCAAGGAATATGTGAAACGGGCGATGGCCACCGGGCTCGATATCGATGCCTTTGCGGGCCGCCTTTCGTTCTTCTTCGGCATCGGCATGAACTTCTTCATGGAGATCGCCAAACTGCGCGCCGCGCGCACGCTCTGGTACCGCGTGATGGATGGCCTGGGCGCGCAAAAGGACCGCTCGAAGATGCTGCGCACCCACTGCCAGACAAGCGGCGTGAGCCTGCAGGAGCAGGATCCCTACAACAACGTGATCCGGACCACGATCGAGGCAATGTCCGCGGTGCTTGGCGGCACGCAGAGTTTGCACACCAATGCTCTCGACGAGGCGATTGCGCTGCCGACCGACTTTTCGGCCCGCATCGCGCGCAACACGCAGCTCGTGCTGCAAGAGGAAACCGGGATCACCAATGTCGTCGATCCGCTCGGCGGCTCGCATTACATCGAGGCGCTGACCGCAAGACTCGTCGAGGAAGCCGAAAGGCTCATCGCCGAAGTGGATGAGGCAGGCGGCATGACCGCCTATGTCGCAACCGGAGCGCCCAAGGCCGCGATCGAACGCGCCGCGGCGGAAAAGCAGGCCAAGGTCGATCGCGGTGAAACGGTGATCGTCGGCGTCAACAAGTATCGCAAGGACGAAGAAGACCCGATCGAGACGCTCGACATCGATAATGCCGCGGTGCGCAAGGCGCAGATCGCCCGCATAGAGCGCGTGCGCGCCGAGCGCGACGAGGCGGCCTGCCAGAAGGCGCTCGAGGCGCTTACCGAAGCGTGCCGTTCGGGCGGCAACACGCTCGAACTCGCGGTGGAGGCGGCGCGCGCCGATGCGACCCTCGGCGAGATATCGATGGCGATGGAAAAGGTTTTCGGCCGCCATGATACGACGCCAAAACCTGTGACGGGGGTGTACAAGACCGCTTACGAATTCGATCGGCGCTGGCAGCAGGTGACCGAGGGTGTCGAGGCGGTGGAGCGCAGGCGGGGCCGCAAGCCGCGCATCATGGTCGCGAAGATGGGCCAGGACGGCCACGATCGCGGCGCGAACGTGATCGCCAGCGCCTTTACCGACATGGGTTTCGAGGTGATTTCGGGGCCGCTGTTCCAGACGCCGGAAGAAACCCGCGACATGGCGCTGGAGCACGATGTCGACGTGATCGGCGCAAGCTCGCTTGCGGCGGGCCACAAGACGCTGATCCCCGAACTCATCCGGTTGCTCAAGGAAGCGGGCCGCGCCGACATCAAGGTGACGGCGGGCGGCGTGATCCCCCCGCAGGATTACGATTTCCTGCGCGAGGCAGGGGTGCAGGGCATTTACGGCCCGGGCTCAAACGTTGTGGAATGCGCGGCGGATATCCTGACGCTGCTCGGCCACAACATGCCGCCGCTGGGCGAAGGGCTCGAAGAGGCAGCGGAGTGAGCGGCGATTGCATGAATTGCGGTCATCCCATCGGCTATCATCATGGCGGGACCGAACCGGAGGTGTATTGCACCTGCAAAGGGTGCGATTGTCCGGGCTATCGCAATGAGAATATCGAAAGTCCGCAAACCGGACCAATAAAATCAGAAAGTTCTCAATGACCCAAATCCGCACCGACTGGACCCGCGAGGAAATCGCGGACCTGTTCGATCTCCCTTTTACCGAACTTCTCTTCCGCGCAGCCGAAATCCATCGCGAGTACCACCCGCCGGAGCAAATCCAGCTCTGCACCTTGCTTTCGATCAAGACCGGCGGGTGCCCCGAAGATTGCGGCTATTGCTCGCAAAGCGTCCAGGCCGATAGCGGGGTCGAGGCGACCAAGCTGATGGATGTACAGGCCGTGTTGCAGCGCGCCGCGCAGGCCAAGGATGCCGGCAGCCAGCGTTTCTGCATGGGAGCCGCGTGGCGCAATCCCAAGGACCGGGACATGCCCAAGATCGTCGAGATAGTGAAGGGCGTATCCGAAATGGGGCTCGAGACCTGCATGACGCTCGGCATGCTGACGCCCGAGCAGGCCGAGATGCTCGCCGAAGCGGGGCTCGACTATTACAACCACAACATCGACAGCTCGCCAGAATATTACGAGCGAGTGATTTCGACGCGCGATTTCCAGTGCCGTCTCGATACTCTTGAGAACGTCCGTAATTCCGGGATCAATGTTTGTTCGGGCGGGATTGTCGGCATGGGCGAGACGCGCGAAGACCGCGTGGGGTTTATCCGTACGCTCGCAACGCTCGAACAGCATCCCGAAAGCGTGCCGGTAAACGCTCTGGTGCCGGTGAAGGGTACCGTGTTGGGCGACATGCTCGCCGACACGCCGATGGCCAAGATCGACGATATCGAGTTTGTTCGCACTGTTGCTGTGGCGCGTATCACAATGCCAATGAGCATGGTGCGGCTGTCTGCGGGACGTGAAAACATGTCCGAGGCGACGCAGGCGCTGTGCTTTCTTGCTGGAGCGAATTCGATCTTCACCGGCGACAAGCTGCTGACCGCCCCCAATGCAGGCGATGACAGCGATGCGGCACTATTCTCGAAATTGGGTATGGTGCCCTTGAAAGAGAAAGAACCGCTTCGTGCCTCCAAAGCCAGCGAACTCGTCCAATAGTCGCCGTATCTTCCCTTCCGTCCAAACGGAGAAAGCATGACCGATCTACCCGAAGGCACCCGCCCCGAAACGCTTTCTGTCCACGCCGGCACTCAGCCGGACCCGGCCACCAATGCGCGGATCACGCCGATCTACCAGACGTCGTCCTATGTTTTCGACAGTCCAGAGCATGCAGCGAACCTGTTCTCGCTCGCCGAATTCGGGAACATCTATTCGCGCATTATGAACCCCACCAACGATGCGCTTGAAAAGAAGGTCGCAGCGCTTGAGGGTGGCGTGGGCGCACTGGGCGTCGCCTCGGGCCATGCCGCTCAGTTGATCGCGTTTCACACGCTGATGGAGCCGGGCTGCAACATAGTTGCCGCGAAAAAACTCTATGGCGGTTCGCTCAACCAGCTCGGTGAGGCGTTCAGGAAGTTCGGCTGGGAAACCCGTTTCGTCGACACAGACGAAGTCGAGAATGTCCGTGCGGCGATGGATGACAAGACGCGCTGCGTCTTCATCGAGAGCCTCGCCAATCCCGGCGGTGTGGTGAGCGACATCACCGCTATCGCCGATATCGCGCATGCGGGCGGAGTGCCTCTGATCGTCGATAATACGATGGCCAGCCCGGCGCTGTGCCGGCCGTTCGATTTCGGCGCGGATATCGTGGTGCATTCGACCACCAAGTTTCTCAACGGCCACGGCAATTCCATCGGCGGCGTGATCGTCGACAGCGGCAAGTTCGACTGGAAGGCGCAAGGCGATAAGTTCCCCTCGCTGACGAAGCCGAATGGCTCCTATCATGGCGCGGTGCTGGTCGATGCATTGGAGCCGGTCGGACCGATAGCATTCATTATCGGTTGCCGGGTACTGGGGCTTCGCGATCTGGGTCCGGCGATGGCGCCGATGAACGCGTTTCTTGCGCTGACTGGCATGGAAACACTGCAGCTTCGGATGGAGCGTCACTGCGCCAACGCGCAGGCGCTTGCCGAATGGCTCAGAGAGCAGGAGGAGGTCGCGTGGGTCAGCTATGCCGGGCTGCCGGACGACCCCTACAACCCGCTCGCCAGGAAGTATCTCGGCGGTAGGGGCGGGGCGGTGTTCACATTCGGCCTAAAGGGCGGTTACGAAGCGGGAGTAAAGCTTGTCTCAAACGTAAAGCTGTTTAGCCACTTGGCTAATATCGGCGATACGCGCTCTCTGATCATTCACCCGGCATCGACCACGCACAGCCAACTTTCCGAAGATGAATTGCTGGCAGCAGGTGCCGGGCCCGATGTCGTCCGGGTGTCGGTGGGTATCGAACACATCGAAGACATCAAGGCGGACCTTGAACAAGCCCTCGCCACGATTGGCTGAACGCACCGCTCCCGCGCTTGGCTTTTCGGTCGACGAGCTGCTCCCGAAGGCCCGTGGGGGAGGGCAGCTTCGGATGGGACTGGTGCGGCTTTCCGAAGGCGAGTGGCTCCAGCCCGATCCCGATCTCGAAGCCCGGCGTGCTGGCTTTGCGGAGTGGCCCGAGGGCATCCAGCTCACGCCCGAAGCAGAAGCGCCGGGACGCGAACTCGCTGCGATGATTGGAGTAAACGGCGCGCTCCCCGAAGCGGCACTCTCACGGCACGAGGATATGTGCCTGCTGACCAAACGCGAGGGCGACGACCAATACCGCCTCATCGGCGCGGCGGTCGCGTGGCCCTCAGACTGGTATCCAAGGGACAAGATCGGCCTACCGCTGCGTGCGCTCCACGCGCCCATCGCAGGCTACGAGGAGCAGCTTGCAACCGGGGTCGATCGCTTCATGGAAACGCTCAAACCCGGCGCGATCTATGGCCGCTGCAACTGGTTCATCGCGTCCACCGGCGAGCGTCGCTGGCTCGCACAGGGCGAACCGCAAGCCCAATTTGCTCACGTAACCGCCGAGAATGCGGGCGAAACCCTGTTCGTGCGCTCCGAACGCCAGACGCTGCGACGCTTGCCAGAGACAGGCGCGATCCTTTTCACGATCGGGATTTATGTCGAACCGCCGGGACGGCTCGCCCGTGACAATATCGAGCGGCTTGCCTCGGCAGTGCAGACGTTGCTCAAAGGTGAAGGTGCGAGGCGCGGCATAGGGGCTTACGCCGAGGCTCTAATCCGCTATGCGAACGACAAGAGAGACGAGAAGCAGGGCTGAAATGTTTTCGAAAATCCTGATTGCCAATCGCGGCGAGATCGCTTGCCGGGTCATCCAGACGGCGAGGCGGTTGGGTATCGCCACGGTTGCAGTTTATTCCGATGCCGACCGCAATGCGCCATTCGTCCACATGGCGGATGAGGCGGCGCATATCGGCCCGTCACCGGCGGCTGAAAGTTACCTCGTCCCTGAAAAGATCATCGCCGCATGCAAGGAAACCGGCGCCGAGGCCGTTCATCCCGGATACGGCTTCCTTTCCGAACGCGCGAGCTTCGTCGAGGCGCTGGAGGCTGAGAATATCGCTTTCATCGGCCCGCCCCCGGGCGCTATCGCGGCGATGGGTGACAAGATTGAATCGAAGAAGCTGGCCAAGGAAGCGGGCGTCAATGTCGTGCCCGGCTTCGTCGGAGAGATCCGCGATACCGAACATGCGGTCGAGATTTCCGATGGCATTGGTTACCCTGTAATGATGAAGGCGTCTGCCGGAGGCGGCGGCAAGGGAATGCGGCTCGCGTGGTCGGAAAAGGACGTGCGCGAGGGGTTTGAAGCGACCAAGCGCGAAGGCCTGAGCTCCTTTGGCGATGACCGGGTTTTCATCGAGAAATTCATCGAGAACCCGCGCCACATCGAAATCCAGATCCTCGGCGACAAGCACGGCAACATCCTCTATCTGAACGAGCGCGAATGCTCGATCCAGCGCCGCCACCAGAAAGTGGTCGAGGAGGCGCCATCGCCCTTCGTCACCGAAAAGATGCGCAAGGCCATGGGCGAGCAGTGCGTCGCGCTGGCGCGTGCGGTCGATTACCATTCTGCCGGAACGGTTGAGCTGATCGTGAGCGGCGCGGACCCGACCGGCGAAAGCTTCTATTTCCTCGAAATGAATACCCGGCTGCAGGTGGAGCATCCCGTCACCGAGGCGATCACGGGTATCGACCTGGTCGAACAGATGATCCGCGTCGCGGCGGGCGAGAAGCTGGAGATGACGCAGGACGATATCGGGATCAACGGCTGGTCGATCGAAAACCGCGTCTACGCCGAGGATCCCTATCGCGGCTTCCTCCCATCCACCGGTCGGCTGGTCGAATATTCGCCGCCGGTCGAAGCCTGGTCAGACGATGGCGAGGTTCACGGCAAGCCGCGCCGCGGCGTCGCGCATGGTGTCGGCGGTGTACGGGTTGATGACGGCGTGTTCGAGGGCGGCGAGGTGTCGATGTTCTACGACCCGATGATCGCCAAGCTCATTACCTGGGCTCCCACGCGCGAAGAGGCGGCCGATCTCCAGATCGAGGCGCTCGATCACTTCCGCATCAAGGGGCTGGGGCACAATGTCGATTTCCTGAGCGCGATCATGCAGCACCCCCGCTTTCGCTCTGGCGAACTGACCACGGGGTTCATCGCCGAAGAATACCCTGACGGGTTTCACGGCGCGCCGGTTACAGAGGAGTTTCGTCGGATGCTGGCGGCGATCTGCGCGGGCAACGAATTCACCTGGCAGGCACGTGCCCGGCAGATTTCAGGCCAGCTCGACGGGGCCGTGCCGGTGCGAGCGACTGGCTTGTGAAGTTTGGCGATACCCGCCACGAAGTCACGCTGGGGGACGGTCATGCCATTGTCGATGGAGAACAGGTCGAAGGCAATTGCAACTGGCTGCCTGGAATGAAGGAAGCGGTCGCCAGCACTTCCGCCGATGGTGAAGAGGGTGAACGCTTCGGCCTTATCGTCGAGCGCGATGGCAATCATTGGATCATCACCACGCGCGGAGCCTCGCACCGCGCGCTCGTGTTGCCGCTGAGGCTGGCTGCACACGAAAACCTGATGATCGAGAAAGAGCCGCCCGATCTTTCCAAGATGATCATCTGCCCGATGCCCGGGATGCTCGTAAAGCTGCATGTCGAAGAGGGCGAGGAGGTCCAGCCCGGACAGCCGCTCGCGACCGTCGAGGCGATGAAGATGGAGAACATCCTGCGCGCCGAAAAGGAGGGCAAGATAGCCACGATCAACGCTGAAGAGGGCGAGAGCCTGGCGGTCGATGCGGTGATTCTCGAACTCGAATAGGGTTAGCGGCGGTAGCTAAAATTCGATTCGCGTGGCGGCTTGAAACATTCATCGCGCGGGTCTGCCGAAAAATTTCCAGCCAATTGTATACCAACGACAAAGTGTCGCGATTGGTAAACGATCATGCCTAAAAGACTCGCCAAGCGGCCGCTCTTGCGAGACACTTCACAACTCGACACGCTTAGAATGACAAACTGGCTCTGAGGGGGGCAAAACGTGGCTAAGAAAGGCACCGGGTACTTCGACCGGAAAGGCCATTTCTTCAAAACCCCGGGCGAGGCGACCGAAAGCGACCTCGCACGGCTGTTTGGACAAATCGGTGAAGGCGAAAGCCTTGCTCCGGGCATCGCGCACATGCTGCTCGAGCATCGCGATGACATAGAGCGTCTGTTTGCCGAACACGATGCAATGATGGCGGAAGACGAGGATGCCGATGGCGCTTCGGTGACGAAGATCGGCTCGAAAGTCTCGAAACTGCCAAGCCGCCCGGCGAGCTAGTCTTCAAGCATTGCAACCGCGCGTATCCAGCCTGCGCTAGCTCGCTCGATCTTTACCGGAAAGCAGCTGAACATGAAGCCGTGTGCCGGTAACGCATTGAGGTTGGTCAATTTCTCGATCTGGTAATAGGGCCGGATACGCCCGGCCTTGTGGCCTTCCCAGATAATTGAAGGGTCACGCTTTTCTGCCCAGCGCTTTGCCGTTTGGCTGAAGGGCGCGTCCCAGCTCCATGCATCGGTGCCGACGACCTCGACGCCGCGCCCGGTCAGCCACAGGGTCGCCTCTGCGCCAAGCCCGACACCCTGGTCGGTGAAATTCTCCGTGCCGTAGACCGCGCCCGACTGGATCAGCACGATATCGAGCGGCTGCAGTTCGTACCCGATGCGCTCGAATGCCTCTTCGACCTCTGCCGCGCTCACCACATGGCCATGGGGAAGGTGCGAGAAATCGAGTTTCACGCCGGGCCTAAAGAACCGGTCCAGCGGCGCTTCATCGATGCTCGGCGCGGGCCTTGCACCGTCGTCTGTGGTCGAATGGTAATGCCACGGCGCGTCCATATGGGTGCCATTGTGGGTCGAGAGTTCGAGCATCTCGACCGCCCAACCTTCGCCATCGGGCAGGTCGTCCTTTTCGAGGCCGGGAAAGAACATCGCGATCTGCTCCCACGTGTTCTCGTGGGTCATGTACTGGATTTTGGGCCGCATGACCTCGGGATCGGAAATCACGTCGTTGGTGATCGGGATCGAGAGGTCGATGAAGCGGGTCATGGATCAATGCGCCTGCAATTGCTCGTCGAGGAACTCGGCAATGTCGTCGAGCGCCACATCACGGGCGAGATAAGCCTTCCCGATGCCTTTCAGCAGGAGGAATGGCAGCGTATCGCCCTCCATCTTCTTGTCGTGACGCATGTGGTCGGCAAGCTTTGCTCCGTTGCAATTGAGTCCGAGCGCGGCAATCTCGGAAGGAAGGCCGGCATCGTCGATCACCCGCGCGGCGCGCGCGGCATCGTCGATCCGCATTTCCCCTCGCCGCTCCGAATAGCGCGCTGCGAGCACCATTCCGAGCGCGACCGCCTCACCGTGCAGCAAACGGTCGGAAAAGCCGGTTTCCGCTTCGAGTGCATGGCCGAATGTGTGTCCCAGATTGAGAAGCGCACGAACGCCGCTGGTTTCGCGCTCATCCTCAGCTACGATCTTCGCCTTGGCGCGAATGCTGGTGGCAATGGCATGCGCGAGCGCTTCTGGTTCGCGGGACAGCACCTTGTCGCCGTTTTCCTCGAGCCAACCGAAGAATTCGGCATCGCCCAGCAATCCATATTTGACGACTTCGGCATATCCTGCGCGCATTTCGCGGTCAGGGAGTTGCTCGAGCACGAGGGGATCGATCAGTACGGCGGAGGGCTGGTGGAACGCGCCGATCAGGTTTTTGCCCGCGCGCGTGTTGATAGCAGTCTTTCCCCCGACCGAACTGTCCACCTGTGCGAGCAAAGTGGTCGGTATCTGCACGAATCCGCAGCCGCGTTTCGTCACCGCGCAGGCGAAGCCGGTGAGATCGCCCACTACCCCGCCACCCAGTGCGAAGACGTGTTCCGTGCGCGTCACTCCCAGGCCGAGGAGCCAATCGGTCAATTCTTCGAGCACGCTCCAGGATTTTGCGCCTTCGCCCGGTTCAACGACGAACCACTCGGCTCGTCGATCTTCACCTGAAAGCGCCGCGTCGATCTTCTCGCGGAAAAATCTCGCGGTGTTCGCGTCGGCAACAAACGGTATGGCCCGCGAGCCATATCCATCGAAAAAGGGCCTCGCGCTCTCGGCAAATCGCTCCAGCACGCAGCCGCGCTCGATCATCACGTCGTAGCTGCGCCCCGCGAGCGCTACGGGAATTACAGCCATCGGTCGATTGCCTCAATTATCGCGCGGGCAGTGTCCTTGTGGGGGCCGTCTTCGCTCAGGACGCGCACCTGCGCCTGGCTGTAGTAGGGTTCACGCTCGTCCAGCAGCCGGGTGAGGATTTCTTTCGGATCACCCGTCCTAAGCAAGGGGCGGTGGCTGCGGCGTGACGTGCGCTCGACCAGAGTATCGATATCGCAATCGATCCAAACCGCGATTGCTCGATCGAGGATAAGCGCGCGTGTCTCGGGATCGACGAATGCGCCGCCACCCGTCGCGATAACGCCGCTATTCTCGTCAATAAGGCGCGCGATCACGCGGCGCTCTCCGTCCCTGAAATACGCTTCGCCAAATTCCTCGAAAATTTCCGAGACATTTCGCTGCGCAGCCTCTTCGATGGCATCATCGGCATCGATGAAGTCGCGCGCCAGCATGGATGCAAGCCGCCGTCCAACGGTTGACTTTCCCGCTCCCATCAACCCGACTAGCACGATCGGGCGATCGATCCGCGCGGCGATCTTGGCGATATCGCTGTCTTTCAAGGAGGGTTCGGCAGTCATTGCCGCAAGGCCTATAGATGGGCTAGAGCGCGCGCAATATGGCAAACTCGTTGCGTGCGTCTCTTCCCAAGCATTCCAAGCAGTCTCCCAGCGACAAGGGCTTGCGCGCCCGTGCGCCATACTATGCAGCGATAGGAGTGCTTGCCATACTCGTCCTCGCCTATATCGATGGCGGCGAAGAGCCGATCCGACCGATTAGCCAGACGGTCGAGATACCGGGAATGGCGACGGAGAGCGAGTGATGATGCGATCATTCTGGATGGCGAGCGCGGCGGCGCTGGGCCTTGCGGGGGCTGCGGGCGGCATGTTCGCCGGTGGCTTTGCGAGTGCGCAGGACGCGCCCGAATCGTTGCTGCCACCCGGTTTCGACGATCCCGCGCCTGCACCGACGCCCACGCCGACCTCGCGCCCTACAGCTGCGCCTTTGCCCACCGCACCCGGAGCGCCGCCCGCTACGCCAACTACCGGGAGCCCCGTGGTACAGCCCATCCCGGGTCCACTGCCGAGCGTTCCGACGCTGTCCGGGGAAGACCTTGCTCGCCTGCCGTCGCTTGAGGATCTGGAGAGCCTTTCGCCCGACGAACTCGATGAACGGCTAGGCCTGACGCCCAAGTTCGACATTCCCCCTGCCGCGCGGCGCTCGCTATCGCAGGTAGGCGTTCTCGCGCCGGAAGAAGGCGGCTTGCCGACAGCTTCGCTTGCGAAACAGCCTGCAAACCTCGTTCGCGCCATCCTTGCCGGGACGCGGCGCCCGATGGTTTCGCGATGGGGACACATCCTGATGCGCCGCGCATTGGCCAGCCGCCTAGAAGCGCCTGATGGCATGAACCCAGTCGAATTCGCCGCATTGCGCGCCGGGGTGCTCAACAGGATGGGCGAATACACTATCGCCCGCGCAATCGTTCAGGATGTCGACACGGGCAACTGGAACGACGCGCTGATCGATGAGGCTCTGACCTCCTATATCGCAACCACAGACGTGACCGGCGCATGCCCGGCAGTAAGATTCCGCCGGGGCGAGCGGGACGATCCGCAATGGGTCATGCTGCAAGCGATATGCAACGCTTATGCGGGCGAGGGAACTTTGGCCGGCTCGCAGCTTGACCGGGCTTTGGCCGACGAAATCGCGGCCCCCATCGATATCCTCCTCGCGCAGAGATTTGCCGGCGCGGCGGGGAGAGGACGGCGCGCGGTCGAGATCGAGTGGGAGAATGTCGAAGAGATCACCCCGTGGCGGTTCACGCTCGCCAACGCCGTGGGTGAACCGATCCCGGAAAGCCTTTTCGATGAGGCTCTCGAAGGGCCGGGCGGTGATTATTTCGCGTATGCAGGTGCAGGCGCTCCCATGCTTCCACTCGCGACCCGCGAGCAACTGGCGCAGCGCGCGGCAAGCTCGGGCGTATTTTCATCGAGTGCGATGGTCGATCTCTACAGCCAGATTTACGCCGACAATTCCATCGGAGGCGAGGTGGGTGAACGTGCCGCGTTTCTGCGCGAGGCTTATGTCGCTTCCGACGCGGAGGCGCGGATTGATGCGATGCGCCAGCTCTGGGGCGATAACGACAATTATGCAGGTCAGGTGGTTACTGCATATGCCGCCGCTCGGATTCCCGCCTCGGAGAACTTTGCTGCATATTCGGGCGGCCTTATTACCTCCATGCTCGCGGCAGGACTGGACCGCGATGCTGCCGCCTGGAGCGGTACTATGGCTCCGGGCAGCCTTGGCTGGGCTCTTCTGGCGGTCGGTGTGCCCGGCGCTGGCAGAGCGGACCAGCAAGCGCTCGACACCTTCGTCGACAATGACGACAGCGAGGAAATGCGCGCGTCTGCGTTTCTGATTGCAGGTTTGCTTGGCCTCGATCGGCTCGGGGCGGCGGAGCTGGAGGAATTCGGCGACCGGCTTGAAATCGACTTCGACCGGCAATCGCGCTGGACACAAGTGATAGACCGCGCGGCCGAGGTCGAGAACGCGGCGCTCGTCACGCTGCTCGTGGGGCTCGGCATGCAGGGAGATGATTGGTCGAAGATGACCCCTCTGCACCTCTATCACATCACTGCTGCGCTGCGACGCGTGGGGCTGGAAGCGGTAGCACGGATGATCGCGGCAGAAGCGGTCGCTCGGGCCTGATCGCTCGTGTCGGCTGCGACGCAGGCCTTTCTCGACATGCTGGCAGCCGAGCGAGGCGCGGCGGTAAACACGCTTGCAGCTTACAGGCGCGACCTGGAAGGCGCGGAGGACGCGGTCGGCGATTTGTCCAGCGTATCGCGGGCAAAAGTCGCGACTCTCGCCCATGAATGGAGCGCACTCGCCCCCTCTACCGTCGCCCGTAAAGCCTCGGCCCTCAGGCAGTTTTTTGGCTTCGCAGTCGACGAAGGCTGGCGGCGCGACGATCCTTCGGGTGCGCTTCCGAACCCGCGTACGCGCAGGCCGCTGCCCAAGGTGCTTTCCCACGAAGAGGTGGAAAAGCTTCTCGAGCGCGCCGAGCTTGAAGCTGAGGGTGGAAAGCCGACAGCTGTAAGGCAATTGGCACTGGTGGAGATGCTCTACGGCTCGGGCCTCCGCGCGACCGAGCTCGTTTCCTTGCCATTGAGTGCCGTTCCCCGCGATGCGCCGCTTATTACGGTGATGGGGAAGGGCGGGCAGGCGCGCATGGTGCCGGTAAGCGACCGGGCGCGTGAAGCATTGCAGAAATGGCTCAATCTGCGCCCGCAGGAACCCGCATCGCGGTTTCTCTTTCCTTCGCGAGCGGGAAAGCATCTCTCGCGCGTGCGGCTCTACCAATTGCTCAAGGAACTTGCCGTGAGGGCAGGGCTCGATCCCACGGGTATAAGTCCGCATGTCCTGCGCCACGCCTTTGCAACCCACCTGCTCGAAGGCGGTGCGGACTTGCGCGTGCTCCAGACATTGCTTGGCCATGCCGACATAGCGACCACCCAGATCTACACCCATGTCGATGCGGCGCGGCTGGTATCCCTCGTCAATGCGCGGCATCCTCTTGCTACACGTCGCGCTTCGGACTAGCGCAAGCGCCATGAATGCATATCTCGATTTCGAGAAACCCGTCGCCAGCCTCGAAGAGCGGATCGCTGAATTGCGTGCCGCGAGTGAGGACGACGCGGTCGATATCTCCAGCGAAATCGCCCGGCTCGAGGCGAAGAGCGCGGAGTTGCTCGCCAGTACCTATGCTTCGCTCACGCCTTGGCAGAAAACGCAGGTGGCGCGGCATCCTGAACGCCCGCATTTCCGTGACTATGTGGAGCACGCGTTCGAGGACTTCATGCCCCTGGGCGGAGACCGCCTGTTTGGCGACGACCTCGCGATCATGGGAGGTTTTGCAAGGCTCAACGGCCGGCGAGTGATGCTGATTGGCCATGAGAAGGGCCACGACACGCAAAGCCGTCTCAAGCACAATTTCGGGATGGGCAAGCCCGAGGGTTACCGGAAAGCCGTCCGCCTGATGGATATCGCGGGCCGGTTCGGCCTGCCCGTCGTAACGCTTGTAGACACTTCCGGAGCTTTTCCGGGGATTGAAGCCGAGGAACGCGGCCAGGCCGAGGCCATAGCCCGTTCAACCGAGGCATGCCTGGCGCTGCCGGTGCCGATGGTGGCGGCGATTGTCGGCGAGGGCGGATCGGGTGGCGCCGTAGCCCTGGCGAGCGCGGAGCGCGTGCTGATGCTCGAGCATTCGGTCTATTCCGTGATTTCGCCCGAAGGCTGCGCCTCCATCCTGTGGCGGACAAGCGAGAAAGCGGCCGAGGCAGCTCAGGCGATGAAGGTTACTGCGCAGCATCTGAAACGGCTCAAAGTAATCGACCGGATCGTCAAGGAGCCGGTTGGCGGCGCACACCGCGATCCGGTGGCCACGGCAGTGTCGCTGGGCAAGGCGCTTTCGGAGGAGATCGACGCACTCGCCGACCTGCCGAGCGAGACGCTGATCCGCACCCGCGAGGAGCGATTCCTGCAACTGGGCGGCTAGCCGGCCCTTACGCTTCGTCGGAACCTCTCACCGCCGCGCGTATTGAATATCTATACGTAGGGCTGCGGTCACGTGGCATGAGAGGAGCGCGAAGAACATGAATAATAAAGCGAAACTGGTCCGGCTCGGGTTTGCATCAGCACTCGCCCTCAGCGTCACGGGCTGCATGGGAGCGGGGGGCTCGGTGCCATCGGCATCCACCCCGATTACCGACGAAGAGGCAAAACTCGGCGAACAGTACCACCCGCAGTTTCTTGCGGAGTTCGGCGGTGCGATGACCGGCCCTCAAGCCGCATATGTCGAGCAGGTCGGGAAGAATATCGCGGTGCAATCAGGGCTCGGCAATGCGCGTGAGAGCTTCACGGTGAGCTTGCTCAACAGCCCGGTTAACAACGCATTCGCAGTGCCGGGCGGATACATATATTCCACTCGCCAGCTCGTTTCGCTTATGAACAACGAAGCAGAGCTTGCAGGCGTTCTCGGGCACGAGGTGGGTCACGTCGCTGCGCGCCACTCCCAGCGGCGCCAGCAGGCGGCTCAACGCAATTCGATACTCGGTGTGCTTGGTGCGATCGGCAGTTCGATTTTGCTCGGAGACAGTTCGATCGGGCAGACACTGTCACGCGGCTTTCTCCAGGGCTCGCAACTCCTGACATTGCGCTTCTCTCGCAAGCAGGAATTGGAAGCCGATCAACTCGGCATCCAGTACCTCACCCGTGCGGGGTACGATCCGAACGCGATGAGCACGGTGCTGGCGAGCCTCGCCGCGCAGAACCAGCTCGACGCTCAGCTGCAGGGTCGGAACAATGCTACGATTCCAGAATGGGCATCGACTCACCCGGATCCGGCCAGCCGCGTGCAAACCGCTCGCGCCAGCGCCGCCGGTCTGGCCGGTTCAGTCCTCAATCGCGACACATTCCTCACGCGGATCGACGGCATGATCTATGGCGACGATCCGGAGCAGGGCGTTGTCGAGGGGCGCAACTTCATCCACCCCGAACTGCGCCTCGCCTTCACCGCGCCCCAGGGCTTTTACATGGTCAATGGTACACGTGCGGTCAGCATAAACGGCCAGAACGGCAAGGCGCAGCTTACGCTTGCGACTTATGAGGGCAACCTCGAACGCTATGTCAGCCAGCAGTTCATGAAGCTGGGTGGGGAGGGGAATAATCTCCAGCCGTCCAGCATCCAGCGTACCACGGTCAATGGCATTCCCGCAGCATACGGCACTGCGCGGGTGAATAATGGTCAGAGCCAGGTTGATGTAGTGGTCTTCGCCTACGAATTCTCAAAGGATCGCGCGTATCACTTCCAGGCGATTACGCCGGCGGGTAGCTCCAACACATTCGCATCGATGTTCCAGTCCATGCGCCGGATCAGCCAGTCGGAGGCGGCCGCCGTCATCCCGCGTCGGATCGATGTTATCACGGTACGGCGCGGAGACACGATAAGCTCGCTCGCCCGCCGAATGGCCTATGACAGTGCGCAGGTTGAAAGGTTTCGCGTGCTCAATGCGCTGGGATCAAACGACACGTTGCGTGCGGGTCAGAAAGTGAAGATTGTGGTGCGTGCTCGCTGACCCTCGCGAGCGATCCACAATAGGGCGCGTTGCAAATCTGCGGCGCGCAAAAGAAAAGCGGCGGGGAAATCCCCGCCGCTTCCTTGTTTGGTAAGTCTTACGACTTAGCCAGCCATCGACGACGAAACGTCCGAGAACGTGTCCGAAAGGGTGTTGCCGAGGCTCTGCATTGCGGTGATTGCAGCAACTGCGATCAGAGCAGCGATCAGGCCGTATTCGATTGCGGTTGCGCCCTGCTCGTCACGAGCCAGCTTGTTGAAGAATTTCATTTGTAGTCTCCTGGTTCAAGTCTTCGGTACCCGTTGCCCGCTCGAAAAAACGAACAGACATTTGCGGATGTAAGGAGCAGCTCTTGAAAAATTCCTAATTCGGAGCCTTTCAAAAACCTTAAGTGGTCAACTCGATGCATCCGTTGCCGCGGCCTCAACCTCACTCCATACTCGGCTGTTCTCGTTGGCTACGCCTTGGAGAGCGCCAAGCATGGCAAGGACGATAAGACTCACGATCAGTCCGTATTCGACGGCGGTGGCACCTTTGTCGTCCGTTCCAATGTGCTTAAGGAATGCAGTCAAACTCATGTGGTCACCTGTCAAAACGTTGCTGACATCGGCCGGTATCGCCCGAGGCGATTAAGAAAAGGTTATTGGAGCCGTCCGATTTGGAAAAAATTCCGACATGATGAAACAATGGATACCGGTTGTTGCAGGAGCGCTGCGCGCCCCCGACGGTCGCTGGTTGATGCACAGGAGACCTGCAGAAAAGCACCATGGCGGTCTATGGGAATTTCCCGGTGGCAAGGTAGAAGATGCTGAAATTCCTGTTGAATCTTTGGTTCGTGAGCTGCGGGAGGAACTCGGGATTACGATTGTAACGGAGGCGTGCATCCCGGTCGCGTTCGCCGAAGAAGCCGCGTCAGGGGGGCGAATCCCGATTGTCATTCTGCTTTACAGAATCGCGAATTGGGTAGGTGATCCCACCGCACTTGAAGGAGGGGCGATCGGCTGGTTTACGCCTCGCGAGATGGCCGGTTTGGACAAACCGCCGCTTGATATCGCTCTTGCCGAGCGCTTGTTTGCGGACCAGTGATTAATCGTACTTGGGGATGCAATCAGGTGTTGCCAAGCCGCGCCTGCCACCTTATGTGCCGCCCCTCACCGCGCGCCAGTAGCTCAGCTGGATAGAGTACCTGACTACGAATCAGGCGGTCGGAGGTTCGAATCCTTCCTGGCGCGCCAAGAAAGCCCATCCCGCGAGGGGTGGGCTTTCTTGGTTCAGGGGCAGTCCCCCACGCTGTCTTCGAGCGCGTGCATTTCGTCATCGGAAAAACCGAAGTGATGGCCAGCCTCGTGGATGACCACATGGCGGACCAACTCCTCGAACCCCACTCCTGTCTCGCGCATTTCCAGTAATAACGGCTGACGGAACAGGCTGATCACCGGCGGCATGTCGCCGCTCGCCCACGACGACCGTTCTGTTAGCGGCACCCCTTCGTAGAGGCCGCTTAGTTCCCACCGATTCGCGATGTCGACAGACGCGAGCTGTTCCGCGCTTGCAAACTCATCGACCTTGAGCGCGACATGGGCGAGCTGTTCACGAAATTCGCTCGGGAGACTGGAAACCACATGGCGTGCAGCCTCTTCAAATTCCGCTGGACTGGGCTCTGTGCAACTCATCGCATCCATGTGGTGAGTGATCGGGTTCGGGGCAAGAATTCGGAACGCCGACCCGGGCGGCTCGTTGGTTTGGAAAGACATCCAAGGAGTTATCAATGAACCAGCAAGCCACCGTCCTCAATCGACTCAAGTCCGACCACGATCGCCAACGCGAACTGCTCGATCGGATTGCCGAGACGAGCGGCGACACTGAAAAACGCCGCGAGCTTTTCACCGAACTGACCAAGGAATTGAAGAGTCACGCCGCTGCTGAAGAGCAGGCGGTCTATTCCGAAATGCTCGCCGACCCCGAAGTGAGCGACGAGACCCGCCATTCGGTCGCGGAACACCACGAGATCGACGAAATGCTCAACGATCTGGCCGCTACTGACATGAGCTCGCCGGCGTGGCTGCAGAAATTCAAGCAACTCGACGAGCGCTATCGTCACCATATCAATGAGGAAGAGGAAGATCACTTTCCCGATTTCGCCGAGCAGATCGACGATGCGATGGACAAGGAAATGACCGATACTTTCGACGAGCGGAAGAAGGCGGAAAAGGAAGCTGCCGAGATCACACCCGAAAAGATGGAAGACGCCAAGGAGTAACCGGCGAATCCCCACCTTGCGAGGCGCCACCTGCGGAAACGCAGGCGGCGCTTCTCATTTGAGAGCATGGCGAGGGAAACTTTCGCACCTATATGGTCCTGCGAAAGATATGTCGCATAATGCTTCATCCAAAGCCGCTAACGCTGCGTATCTTTTGCGGGCCGGGTTCCAGTAACCCGGCTCTTCGTCAGGGATCGATCGTAAATACGAGGGAGGGCCGTGCACCGGGTCAGCCCGCTAACGCAGAAAGCGAATAGCCATGAACTACATGAATGTGCATGATCACGATGAATTTGACCCGGAGAATCCCTTGAACAAGCCCGACGTGCCCGAAGATGTGCAGGAGGCGATCCGCACGATCCTGAGATGGGCAGGCGATGATCCCGAACGTGAAGGCCTGATCGACACCCCGAAGCGTGTGGGACGCGCATGGCTCGAGTATTGCGAAGGCTACCAGTCGGACCCGGCAGTACACCTCAGCCGGGTTTTCGAGGAGGTCGGTGGGTACGATGAGATCGTCCTGCTCAAGGACATTCCGTTCCAATCGCATTGTGAGCACCACATGGCGCCCATCACGGGCAAGGCGCATATCGCCTATCTGCCGGACAAGAAAGTTGTTGGAATATCGAAGCTTGCGCGCGTGCTGCATGGATTTGCGCGCCGTCTGCAGATCCAGGAACGGCTAACGGCCGAAGTCGCCCAGTGCATCTGGGACAATCTCGAACCGCAGGGTGTCGCCGTCGTGATTGAGGCGCAGCACGGTTGCATGACCGGCCGCGGCGTGAAGACCCACGGGGTGGAAATGACCACCAGCCGAATGCTCGGCTGCTTTCTCGAAGATCCACGCAGCCGCAAGGAAGTGATGAGCCTGATGGGTTACTGATCGGGCCGAACCACTGGTGAAGTCCGGGCGGCGCGTCCGAAAGGTCAATCGCCTTTGGCGTTATCGTGTGTCGACTTTTCCATCTTCTCCCGCGCGATCCGGATGCGTTCTCGCTCGGCGTTCTGCCGGTCGTGGGCGCGCCCGCCGTAGATTGCCGCGACGACGAAGATGGTCATCAACAGGATTGAGACGATGATGATTGCGTTGATCATGGATAGGTCTTTGTCCCGCGGATCTTTCTAGTGTCGAATCGACTTCTTGCATAGGGCTCGCTCAGACATTCAGCTTGATCTGGGATTGTCCGCATGAAGCCGAAGATCCTGACCACACTCGCCGATTATTCGTGGGCGCAATTCAGGGCCGATGTCTTTGCGGGGATATCAGTAGCCTTGGTGGCGCTGCCTCTGAGTATCGCGATCGCAATAGCGTCGGGCGCTCCTCCGCAGGCCGGTGTCGTTACCGCAATCGTCGCAGGGCTTCTAATCTCCGCGCTTGGAGGCAGCAGGGTCCAGATCGGTGGGCCTACGGGCGCGTTCATTGTCGTCGTCTACGGCATCATCCACCAGCACGGATATGACGGCCTGCTGGTTGCCACCTGCATGGCCGGCCTGATCCTTGTCGTTGCAGCCTTGCTGAAGCTTGGGTGACTGATCCGCCAGATACCAGAACCGGTCGTCGAAGGTTTCACCCTGGGCATCGCGGTCGTGATCGCTTTCCGCCAGATCAAGGACCTGACCGGGATGACAGGCGCCGCGCTGCCTGCCGACTTCATGCCTAAGATCGAGGCCTTGTGGGCGATGCGCGATACTGCCGATTTCACCGCGCTGGGACTGGGGATCGCCACGATTGCGACAATCCTCGTCTTGCGTCGGATCGCACCGAAAGTCCCGTGGATGATTTTCGTGATTGCCGCCGCCAGCGCCCTTGCGGCCTTCCAGTTTCCTTCAGTTGAGACGGTTGGCGAAAGGTACGGAGAAATGCCTCACGGCCTTCCCATGCCTTCATTGCCGCATTTCAACGCCGAAATAGTAGCGGAATTGCTCCCATCGGCCTTCACGATCGCATTTCTGGTCGGCATCGAATCGCTGCTGTCGGCAATCGTCGCTGACAGGATGATCGGCGCGTCGCACCGTTCGAACGCCGAACTCCTCGCTCAGGGGGTGGCGAACATGGCATCGCCGCTGTTCGGCGGGCTTCCCGCGACCGGGGCGATCGCGAGGACGGCGACCAACGTGAATGCAGGTGGCCGCACCCCGGTCGCAGGCATGATCCACGCCCTGACGATACTCGCATTCATCCTGCTTGCCGGACCGCTGGTCGGATCGCTCGCGCTTCCTGCGCTTGCCGGTCTGTTGATGGTGACCGCCTGGAACATGAGCGAACCTCACCGTTTCGCCGCAAGACTCCAATTGCCGAAAGAAGAACTCGCGCTGCTGGTATTGACCGCTGTCCTGACGGTCCTCGTCGATCTGACCGTCGCAATCGGGGTCGGGACGATCATCGGGCTCGCATTGCGCCTTCGCGATGGCAAGCTGGAGGCACCGCGTTGGCACACGCCCATCAAACTCGCGCGCCGCAGGAATAACGGCGACGAATAGGAGGGGGGGGCGACGTTGCGCCTTGGGTTCACCGTCGAGACCCAAGGCGCCTCGCGTTAGAGTTGCGCGAGCATATGCTCCGCGCTGGAGACGCGGAAGTCGCCCGGATCCTCGACATTGAGCTGCTCGACCACGCCATCGTTGACGATCAACGAAAACCGCTGACCGCGCTTGCCCATGCCGAATCCCGAAGCGTCCATGGTGAGGCCAAGTGCTTCGACGAAGTCGGCGTTGCCGTCTGCCAGCATGGTGATGTCCGCCGATCCGGCGAGCTTGTTCCACTCGGCCATCACAAAGGCATCGTTGACAGCCGTGCAGGCGATCTCGTCGATACCTTTGGCCCTCAGCTCGTCGGCTTTCTCGACAAAGCCGGGCAGGTGCTTGGCCGAACAGGTGGGGGTGAAGGCACCCGGAACCGAAAACAATGCGACCCTTTTGCCGGCGAAATATTCGCTCGAGGAAACCTGCTGCGGACCTTCGGGAGTGGCTTTCACCAGTGTCACCTCGGGGATCCTGTCGCCTACCGAAATCGTCATGTCCGTAATTTCCTTTCGCAAGAGGGGGCTCTTGCGCCCGATATAGACCCTCTCGGCGCTCCGGCAACAATTACAGATATAAAGATAACTTTATATTTGATCGCCGACGGCCTCGCCGCTAGGGCGCAATGCAAGCTAAGCGAATTTTGCAAAGTCCCAGGAGACACCCCATGGCCACCGCCGCTCTCGAACACGAATACGTCGTCAAGGATATCTCTCTCGCCCAGTATGGCCGCGACGAGATCGCAATTGCCGAAACCGAAATGCCGGGCCTGATGGCGCTGCGCGAGGAATATGGTTCGTCGCAGCCGCTCAAGGGCGCGCGCATCACCGGTTCGCTGCACATGACGATCCAGACTGCGGTGCTGATCGAGACGCTGGTCGCGCTCGGCGCGCAGGTTCGCTGGGCAACCTGCAACATCTTTTCGACGCAGGACCACGCGGCGGCCGCAATCGCCGCTCAGGGCATCCCGGTCTTTGCGATCAAGGGCGAGAGCCTGTCCGATTACTGGGATTATGTCGGACGCATCTTCGACTGGTCTACCGAAGAGGATCCCGACCTCACCGCCAACATGATCCTCGACGATGGCGGCGATGCGACGATGTTTGCCCTTTGGGGCGCGCGGATCGAGGCGGGCGAGGAATTGCCGGCTCCTGCAAATGCTGAGGAAATCGAGTTCCAGCGCGCGCTCAAGGCGTTCGTGAAGGCAAAGCCCGGCTACCTGACCCGCAGCGTGAAGAACATCAAGGGTGTCTCGGAAGAGACGACGACCGGCGTGATGCGGCTCTACCAGATCGCCAAGCAAGGCAAACTTCCGTTCCCGGCGATCAACGTGAACGATTCCGTGACCAAGTCGAAGTTCGACAACCTTTACGGATGCAAGGAATCGCTGGTCGACGCGATCCGCCGCGCCACCGACGTGATGCTGGCCGGCAAGGTCGCCTGCGTTGCCGGCTATGGCGATGTCGGTAAGGGATCAGCTGCTTCGCTGCGCGACGGCGGTGCCCGCGTGATGGTGACCGAAATCGACCCGATCTGCGCGCTGCAGGCGGCGATGGACGGCTACGAAGTCGTTTCGATGGAAGAGGCGACCAAGCGCGCCGACATTTTCGTGACCGCCACCGGCAACGAAGACGTCATCACCGGCGAGCACATGAAGAACATGAAAAACATGGCGATCGTGTGCAACATCGGCCACTTCGACAGCGAGATCCAGATTTCCGCGCTCGACAACTACGAGTGGAAGGAAATCAAGGAAGGCACCGATATGGTGACGCTGCCCGACGGCAAGAACTTGCTGATTCTTGCCAAGGGCCGCCTCGTGAACCTCGGCTGCGCCACCGGCCACCCGAGCTTCGTCATGAGCGCCAGCTTCACCAACCAGACGCTCGCCCAGATCGAGCTGTTCACCAAGTCGGACGAATACGAAAACGACGTCTACGTGCTGCCCAAGCACCTCGACGAGAAGGTCGCGGCGCTGCACCTCGAAAAGCTGGGTGTCGAACTCACCAAGCTGTCGAAAAAGCAGGCCGACTATATCGGTGTACCAGTGGAAGGCCCGTTCAAGCCGGATCACTATCGCTATTGATCGGGCGTTGCCTGTCCGCTCATCGCAGCAAATACGAAAGCCCTCGCAAATCATCGCATTTGCGGGGGCTTTTCCGTTGTCGGGCGTTGCAAGCCGGGCGTCGCCGTCATAGCTGCAAATCATGGAGCTTTCGCCGCTTGCCCTTACGCTAATAGGCCTGCTGCTCGCCGCGTGGACCGTCGCGGCGGCGCTGATGGTCTTGCGTGCAGGAGCCAAGACCCGGCGGGCGAAGGCGCTTCAGACCTCGCTCGGACGGATGCAGCGCATGATGGACGGCGCGCCAGCAATTCCGATGCTTGTACGAGTCGATGGCCGGATCGAGGCGCCTGAACGGCTCGCGCGCTGGCTCGGACTAGACGCGATGCCCAAATATCTGAGCGAACTTGCGGGGGGCGAGGATAAGGGCAGCGGCCTGTCGCAAAAGCAGGTCGAAGAGCTTTCCGAGCATGTGAGGGTGACCCAGAAGAGCGCTACCCCGTTCAGGCTGGTCGTCACACCGCCCGGATCAGGCAAGAGCCTCGCGATGCAAGGTACTCTCGCCGACTCGCAGATTTCTCCGGGTGGTGCGGCGCTGGTTTGGGTGTTCGACTTCAGCGAAAGCGAGGGTGAACTAGCGCGCCTGCGCAAGGCGACCTCTCAGGCGGAAAGCGACTTTGCGGCGCTGGTCGGCCTCATCGAAGCCGCGCCGGTACCGATGTGGTTTCGCGGCCGCGACATGCGATTGGGGCTCGTCAACCAGGCCTATGTCGATGCCGTCGGCGCGGTCGATGCTGCCGAAGTGATCGAGAAACAGATTGAGCTGCTCGAAGCAGAAGACGGCATGACACCGCAGCAGGCCGCGCGCGCTGTATTCGAAAGCGAACAAATCGATGAGCGTATAACGGCAGCGACGATCGACGGGGCGCGCAGGACCTTGCGAGTCAGGAACCAGCCGCTCGGTCGCGAAGGCGTGACCGGTTACGCAATCGATATCGAGGAGCAGCAGCAGGTCCGCCGCGAGTTTCGCGCGTTCCGCGATGCGCAGCGCGCCATGCTCGACCAGCTTTCGGTCGGCGTCGCCCAGTTCGACAGCGAAGAAAGGCTCACCTTCGCCAATACGCCCTTCCGACGCCTGTTCGATCTCCCCGAAGGCGCGGTACGTGAGGCTACTCCGTTCGAGCGCTTCCTTACAGAGGCTCGCGAGAAGGGCTGCACGCCCGAAGTGCGCGACTTCCCCGAATGGCGGCGCGAGCATGCGGCGTGGTTCGACCAGGCCGACATGCAGGAAGAGGCATGGCCGCTCCCGGGTGGCACGCATCTGCGCATCGTCGCGCAGCCCATGCCCGATGGCGGTCTCGTCTTGATCGCTGAAGACCGAACCGAAAGCCTTGCCCTTTCGGCGACGCGTGACACGCTCCTGCGCACCCGCACCGCGACGCTCGACAGCCTGTTCGAGGCACTGGCGATCTTCGCGCCGGATGGATCGGTACAACTATGGAACCGCAGTTTTGCAGGGACATGGGGTTTGACGAGCGACTTCCTCGATACCCATCCGAGCGCGGATGCTTTGCTTGAAGCCATCGGCGCGAACCTCGCGCATCCCGCGCAGGCGAGCCGAATCGGCGACGTGGTGCGCGCAGCCACTCTCGACCGGCGGGAGAAGGAGGGGCAGCTCAAGCTTGCCGATGGACGCACGCTTCGTTTTGCAGGTGTGCCGCTGCCCGATGGCAACGGACTCCTTACCGTACTCGACATAACCGACTCGCAGAAAGCCGAGCAGGCTCTGCGCGATCGGGCCGAGGCGCTGGAAGAGGCGGACGCTGTGAAGGCGCGCTTCCTTGCCAACATGTCTTACGAATTCCGCACACCGCTGACCACGATCGGCGGCTATGCCGAGCTGCTCAAGAGCGGCGCAGCCGGTGCCCTGGACGAAGGGGTGAACGAATATCTCGACGCGATCCTCGTCGCTGTGGCCCGGCTCACCGAGCAGGTCGAAAACGTGCTCGACCTTTCCCAAAGCGAAGCCGGATTGCTGCCGATAAACAAGGAGGAGATCGACCTCGTCGGATTCCTCACGAAGCTGGTTCGCGAACGCGAGAGCGCGATCATCAAGGGCGGGCTAGGTCTTGATCTCAAGGGCAAGCGAGGCCGCAAGGTCCAGGCCGATCCTCGCCAATTCGGACGCGCGGTGGGTAACTTACTCGACAACGCGATCGCAGGAACCGGAGAGGGCGGCCATATTCTGATCGAAGTCTTCAAGCCAGATTCCGATAGCGAATGGGAGGCCAGCTTCGCCATCGCCGACAATGGGGCTGGTATGAGCGAGGAAGCGCTCGAGCGGGCGCTCGACGGCGGACGTTCTGGCGGGGATGGTGGGCACGAAAAGCGCACCGGTCTCGGCATCCCGCTCGCACGGCAATTGATCGCGGCGCATGGTGGTCAGCTTGAGATCTCAAGCCAGGAAGGCGTGGGAACGACCGCAGTGATCCACCTGCCGTGATCGAAGAGAAACGTTTCGACCTGCCGGATATTGCAAGCATGGAGCGGTTCGGCACGGCAATCGCCGAGCGACTACGCGCAGGCGACGTCGTGGCGCTTGAAGGCGGGCTGGGGGCGGGCAAGACCACGCTCGCTCGCGCCATCATCGCCGCGCTCGGCTACGAACGCGAAGTGCCTTCTCCGACCTTCACGATCATCGAGACTTACGACGCACCACCGCTACGCCTGCCTGTCGTCCATGCGGATTTCTACCGCCTCGAAGACCCGTCCGAACTCGGGGAAATCGGGCTTGACGATTACCGTGACGGCGCCGCGTTGATCGCCGAATGGCCAGACCACGCTGGGGGCTTCACGCATGAGGCAGGATGCCTTTCGATCCTGTTGGAAACCGCTGGCGAAGGGAGAATTGCGATTGCGAGAGGCGCTGCGGATTGGTTAGGACGCATGCCATGACCGAATTGCCTGCGGGCCTTCACGAATTTCTGTCCAAGGCTGGTTGGGAAGGGGCCGAAATCGACCCGATCCCGGGCGACGCCTCGTTCCGCCGCTATTTTCGTGTCCGAAGGCCTTCGGGTGAGCGCGCCATGCTCATGCACGCGCCGCCACCGCACGAGGATCCTGCGCCGTTTCTCCTTGTAGCCCAGTGGCTGAGCAACCACGGCCTTCGCGCGCCGGAAATCCTTGCGCAGAACCCGCGCGAAGGCTGGGTGTTGACCGAGGATTTCGGCAATGACCGGATGCGCGACTGGCTCGACGAAAACCCCGACGGTGAAGAAAGTGCCTATGCAGGCGCAATCGATGCGCTGGTCGAGTTGCATCGTCAGGAGCCGGGACCGTTCTCGCCATATGACATGCCGACTTACCTGAGGGAAACGAGCCTCCTCACCGAGTGGTATGCTCCGGCCGTCGGGCTCGACGTGGATGTCTCAGGTTACGATGCGGCATGGAGCGAGGCGCTGGAGCCGATGCTCGCCCGCCAAAAACCCGGCGTGACCGTGCTGCGCGATTATCACGCGGAAAACATCATGTTGCTCGGCGATCCGCGGATGGGCGCACCCCAAGGCCTGATCGATTTCCAGGATGCGCTGGTCGGTCATCCCGCTTACGATCTCGTGTCGCTGCTTCAGGACGCACGCCGCGATGTGAGTGAGGACCTGGAAAGAGCGATGCTCTCCCGCTACGCCGGACGTGCTGGCGCGAACGAGCACTTCGAAGCCGATTACGCCCGCCTCGGCGCCCAGCGCAACGCCAAGATCGTGGGTATCTTCACACGGCTCTACAAACGCGACGGCAAGCCACGCTACCTCGACATGATCCCACGCGTATGGGCGGCGATGGAGCGTGATCTCGCGCATCCAGCCCTCGGGCCGGTGGCGGACTGGTTTGCGCGCAACATCCCGGATGATCTGCGCAAGAGCGGCGGGGGAACGATCAAGTGAGTAAGTCCGAACTCGTCAGCGACACAGCAATGGTCATGGCGGCGGGCCTCGGAAAACGCATGCGTCCGCTTACCGCGTCGCAGCCAAAGCCTCTGGTTCGGGTTGCGGGGAAGCCCCTGATCGACCACGCGCTCGACCGGCTCGCCGAGAGCGGTGTGGAGCGCGCGGTGGTGAACGTCCACTACCTCGCCGACGCGCTCGAGGCGCATGTGCTGGAACGCGAACGGCCCAAGGTTGTCATATCTGACGAGCGGGATGAATTGCTCGAGACAGGTGGCGGCATGATCAAGGCAATGCCGAACCTGCCCGACCCGTTCTTCTGCCTCAATGCCGACAATATCTGGCTCGATGGCCCGCGCGATGCCTTCCGAGACCTGTCGGAACGTTGGGACGCCGACCGGATGGACGCGCTTCTGCTCGTGGTCAGCCATGCGCGCGCAGCAAATTTTGCAGGCGCCGGTGACTTTTACATGGACGCCGCCGGCAAGCTTTCACGCCGCAAGCCGGGCCGGATCGCACCGTTCATTTACACCGGCATCCAGCTGGTCTCGCACCGTCTCTTGCGAGACGCGCCGGAAGGAAAGTTTTCGACCAACATCCTCTGGAACCGCGCGATCGAGGAAGGGCGGCTCTACGGCCTGTCCTTCACCGGCAACTGGTTCGAAGTGGGCACGCCGGATGCGATCGGTCCGACCGAAGACGCCTTGAAGCGTGGGTGAGGCGCGCGAGCCTTCCGTATATTCGATCGCGGCGCATCGCGGCTTTGCCGATGCGCTCGTGGCCGGGCTTGTCCCTCGATATGCAGAGGATGATTTCGGCCTCGCCCGCCTGACACTCCTTGTCCCGAGTTCGCGGGCGGCGCGGACCATCTCCGAGGCATTCGTGCGCCATTCGGGCGAAACCGGCCTCTTGATGCCCCGCATGGTGACGGTTGGCGACCTAGATCTGGACGAGGCACTCGGGAGCCTCCTCGATCCCTTGGGCGCGAGTGACATTCCACCGGCGGTCGAGCCGACCCAGCGTTGGCTGGAAATTGCAAAGCTGATCGAGATCGAGAATGCCGAGGCCGGAAAGCCGCCCCTGACCGGGGCTGCCCGGTTGCGGCTCGCGCGCGACGTGGCGCGGGCGATGGACAGGTTGCTTGTCGAGGATGTCCCGCCTGACGATCTTTGGAGCGATCGGATACTCGACATGCTCGGCAATCTATCAGGGCATTGGCAGGATTCTCTGAGACTTTTTTCGCGTGTGCAGGTGCGCTGGCGCGTGCGGCTTGACGAATTGGGCCGAGTGGACGCGGCTAAGCGGCGCAATATGCTCTTCGAACGGGCAGCGAAACGCTGGCGCGCCGAACCGCCTGCGCATCCGATCGTCGCGGCGGGGGTGACGAGTGCCGCGCCGGCTCTTGCAAGGATGCTCCGAGTGATCGCCGGTATGCCGAATGGCGCTGTGTTACTGCCCGATCTCGACCTTTCGATGAGCGATGAGGCATGGGAAGAGCTTGGCCGTGCCGGTGCCGCTCCCGAACCGGGCGGGCAAGTGTTCGGTAAGCAGGACGTGCTCACCCATCCGCAATACCATTTGAAGCTGCTGCTGGAGCGTATGGGGTTCGCCCGCGCCGAGGTGCGCCAGTGGCACCGGAAGGGAGAGAGCGCCGCACCACCGTCACGCACCCACGCGATCAGTTCGCTTTTCCTGCCGCCCAAGGCGAGCCAGTCCTGGATCGGCATTGCACCAGAAAAGCGGCGCCTTTCGGGGGTGAGACTGATGACCTCCGCAAATCCGGAGGAAGAAGCTCAGGCTATTGCTCTACTCGTGCGAGAAGCTATCGACGAACCGGAAAAGCGCGTCGCTGTGGTCACAGCCGACCGTGCGCTTGCTCGCCGCATCGTCCAGCACCTCTCGCGCTGGAACATCGTGGCCGACGATACGGCCGGTAGACCGCTCTCTCTCACGCCTGCGGGGCGTCTGATAGGTTTGCTGGCGGACCTGACTACGCACGGGCTTGAACCGGCCCGTTTTATCGGTGCGCTGGCTCATCCGCTCATCCATTCCGAAAATCGCGACGCGAGGGCCGATTGGCTTCGGTCGTTGCGCAAGTTCGACCGAGAATTGCGCGGTCCTTGGCCAGCGCCTGGTTTTGCGCCGCTGCGCGAGATTGCAGCCGAAGCGAAGATCTCCGATTGGTTTGAAGGTGTCGAACAGACGCTACGGCCGCTTCTAACGCTATCCGCGGAAATCTCTCTTGCCGAAGCGCTTGATACGCTGGTGTCGGTTGCAGAGGCTTTGGCTGGGGAAGCAGTCTGGGCGCGCGAGGATGGCCGCGCGCTATCCGCAATGGTCGAAGACCTGCGGCTGCATTCACGCTCGCTCGGAACACAAGTCGCGCCAGCCGATCTTGCCAAAGTGCTCCGCGATTGCATGGACGAGATCGCCGTGCGTCCGCCATACGGAGGCCATCCGCGCGTATCCATCTACGGGCTGCTCGAAAGTCGAATGGCGCGCGCAGATCTCGTGATCTGCGGCGGCCTTAACGAGGGCAGCTGGCCGCAATCGCCCGGACCCGATCCGCTCCTCGCCCCTGGCGTATTGCGCGCATTGGGAGTGCCGGGAGCAGAATTCCGTATCGGGCTGTCCGCGCACGATCTTGCAGGAGCCTTGGGTGCCCCTGAGGTGGTTCTCAGCCGCGCACAGCGTGACAGCGAGGGGCCGGCGCTCGCGTCGCGCTTCTGGCTCCGCGTCGAGGCGCTGCTTGGGGATGATCTCGCTGACAAGCATCGCGAAACGGATATTCCTGCGATCTTGCCATGGCTGGACCGCGAGCCGCCCGAGAAGATCGAGCCATATCCGAGACCGCACCCCAGACCATCGGCACAGCAGCGCATGGTCAAAATCAGCGCTACCGCGCTCGACCGGCTGCTTGGCGATCCCTACCAGTTTTACGCTCGCGAAATACTTGGCCTCAGGCGGCTCGATCCGCTCGCTGCCGATCCGTTCGGCGACCCTGCGCTGCGCGGGACCCTGGTGCACGATATCCTCGACCAATGGCACAAGACGCGGCGCGATACTCCCGACCTCGCAATTGCCTCGTTTGCCGAAGCGCAAATGCGAGAGAAGCAGGTGCACCCGCTATTCTGGGGGCTTTGGCGTCCGCGGTTGGTCGCGGCGCTCGAGCGGTTCGAACGATGGGTGGACGAGGCTGCACGCGAAGGGCGCGAAGTGATCGCGACCGAGCCATGGGGCGAAATGATTTACGAGGGCGTAGCGGTTGGCGGGCGCGCCGACCGGATCGACCGCATGCCCGATGGGACGCTCGGCATCGTCGATTACAAGACTGGCGGACCTCCAACCGCAGCTCAGGTCGAAGCCGGTTATGCCCTGCAACTGGGAGTCCTCGGCCTCATTGCTCGCTACGGCAAGTTTGCGGCCGATGACGGAGAGGTTTCGGGCGAAGCGACGTGTTTCGAATACTGGTCGCTGGCGAAAAAGGGCGGGGAGTTCGGTTTTGTCGAAGTGCCGATGAAGGTCGGTCGGAAAAATACCGGATTGCTTACCGAGAAATTCCTCCCTGAGCACGAACGGTTCCTGCGCGAGGCGATTGGGAGCTACATCACGGGTGACGAGCCTTTCACCGCGAAAGAGAACCCCGACTACCCCGGATATTCCGATTATGATCAGCTGATGCGGCTCGACGAGTGGATCGTCCAGCTCGCACAGCGCAAGGGCGAGGGAATGCCATGAGCGGCGAAGGCAAGGTCTACCCGCTCCGGGACGAGCAGCGCCTCGCAGCGGATCCCGAAGACAATGTGTGGCTTTCCGCCTCGGCAGGGACGGGCAAGACGCAGGTACTGTCCGCGCGCGTTTTGCGGCTGTTGCTGCGCCCCGATGTCGACCCTTCGGAAATCCTGTGCCTTACCTTTACCAAAGCGGGCGCGGCGGAGATGGCCACGCGCATCAACGCGGTGCTGGCGCGCTGGGTGCGGCTGGACGAGACGAAGCTGTTCGCCGAACTGGAGCATCTTGGTGCCGACAAATCCGAGGCTACCCGCCAGCGCGCCCGTACCCTGTTTGCAAAGGTGCTCGACTGCCCGGGCGGCGGGCTTCGCATCGATACGATTCACGCCTTTTCTCAATGGTTGCTCGCAAGTTTCCCCGAGGAAGCCGACCTCCCACCCGGCGCCCAGCCGATGGAGGACCGAACCCGCGAACTGCTCGCACGCGAAGTGCTGGCCGATGTATTGGTCGAGGCGGAAGAAACCGGCGACAGGCGGCTGCTCGATGCGGTCGAGCTCTTTGTCACGGCGAAGGACCCCGGCGCATTGCATGGCTGGCTGATGCGTTGCGCCAGCGCGGAAGGCATGTGGGAAGGCGCGGGCGGCTGGCTCACCCCGATGGATGCGCGTGTGCGCACACTGCTTGGTATGCCGGCGGATGCGGGCGAGGATTGGGCGTTCGATCCGCTCGATCCGGACACATTTCCCGACGAACAACTGCGATCGATGCTGCCGTTGATGCAGGCTTGGAATGCGCAGACAGGCGTATTGACTGCGGAATTCATCCCCGATTGGCTCGGCATGGACCTTGCGTGTCGGACGGAAGCATATCCTCGCTTTTTTGAGACTGTTCTCAAGAAAAATGGCGAGCCTCGCCAGATGGCGAAGCCTTCGAAGGAAGAGCCGCGTCTGCTTGATTGGCAACAGGCAGTCGCGGATTCTGTCGGTATGGTCGAGGAGCGCCAGTCTCTGCTCGCGCTCGCAGATCTACTCACAGCCGCGCTCGAAATCGGGCGCGCCTTCGCGCTCAGGTGGCAAGAGGCCAAGCGGCGCGAGGGGCTGCTTGATTTCGACGATCTGATCCGGCGCGCAGCACGATTGCTCAAAGAGCAGGCGACCGCTGACTGGATCCGCTACAAGCTCGACCGTCAGTTCGACCATATCCTCATCGACGAAGCGCAGGACACGAACGAGGCGCAATGGGACATCGTCTTTGCGCTCATCGACGATTTCTTCAGCGGTGATGGTGCGAGCGGTGACAAGCTGCGCACGATCTTCACCGTCGGCGATTACAAACAGGCGATCTTCGGCTTCCAGGGAACGAGCCCGGAGAATTTCGCCCGCGCCAAAACGAAAGTCGAGCAAGCGATCAGAGACGCGAAAGCGAACATCGCTGAGATGCGTGACAATCGCCGCGAGCCCGGCTGGCAGGATCTCGATCTTGGCCGCTCATTTCGTACCTCGCAGCCAGTGCTCACCTTCGTCAATCGCGCGATCGCGTTGCTCGGACATGAAGCGTTCGGTCTCGACAAAGCCCCGGCAGACCACAGGGGTGAGGATCGGCCTGGCCTTGTGACAATGTGGAAGCCGGTTACCTCGATCAACGCGATTGAGGAGGGCAGCGAGGACGAAGAACACGATTGGCTTCCCGAGCACGATACGCTTCTCGCCGAGAAAATCGCCGAGCAGGTGCGCCGCTGGGTGAGCGAGGAAGATCCAATTGTCCTCGCCAAATCCCTACCGGAACGTCACGCGAAAGCGGGCGATATCATGGTCTTGCTAAGGAAGCGCGGCGAGCTTGCTCGCCAGATCGTTGCCAAACTGCATGCCAAAGGTGTCCCTGTGGCGGGCGTTGACCGCCTGCGGCTGGGCGCACCGCTTGCGGTGAAAGACCTGATGGCAGCGCTACGCTTCGCTGCGCAGCCGCTCGATGACTTGTCGCTCGCAAACCTCTTGTCTTCGCCGCTGATGGGCTGGTCGCAGGACGACCTTCTTGCGCACCTGCCACGCGGAAAGGACCTCGCTCTCTGGCGTCACCTGCGCGATTGCGAGGATCCATTTGTCGCCGGGACTTGCGAAAAATTGAAGGCGCTGCTTGCCCGTGCCGACTTCGAGACTCCTCAGGCTCTGCTCGCATGGCTGCTCGCCGGGCCGTGGCGCGGGCGGCAAAAACTCATCGCACGGCTTGGTCGAGAGGCGAACGATCCTCTCGACGAGCTGGTCAACGCCGCTTTCGCCTTTGAAAGCGCGCACACTCCTTCGCTTGTAAGCTTCATCGAATGGTTCGACGCTTCGAATGAGGATTTGAAGCGCGACGCGGACAGCGGCGGGGGACAGGTGCGGGTGATGACCGTCCACGGTTCGAAAGGCCTGCAGGCGCCCATCGTTATCCTCGCCGATGCGACCGGTGCGCCGGGCCGGGCGGGCGATCTCCAACTCGACGAAGAACCTCTGGGCGACAAGAATGGCATCACCGTGCCGCTGCCACCCCTGTCTAAGGAGCACAAACGCGGTCGAGTCGCCGAAGCGGCGGAAGCGACCGAGGCGAGGGACATGGAAGAGCATTGGCGGCTTCTCTACGTCGCGATGACGCGTGCGGAAGAGGCGCTGTTCATCGGTGGATCACTCGGCAAGAAGGACGAGAAAAAGCTCGAGGATCCCGAAAAGCTCGCCGATCGCTGGTACTTCAAGCTTGAACAGCTCTTTGGCGAGGAAGAGCCTGACGACCTCTGGGGCTATCGGCGCGAATTGGGTGAGCGGGCTGGACCACTGGTTGCCGCAGAATCCGGGTCAGATCGAGCGCAGCGGCAAAGAATGCCTGATTGGGCGGCCGCTCCGATCGGCCCCGAACCCAGCCCACCGCGACCACTTGCTCCTAGCGCCGCAGGTGAGGAACAAGGAGCCGATCCTCCGCTGCCGCCGGATGCGCTCGCGATTGCAGCACGACGCGGCGTGCTGATCCACCGGTTGCTTGAGCGATTGCCGGACATGGATCCGGGTCAGTGGATGGAGGCAGGGCGAGCCTGGCTGGCGAGGCAGGCTAGCGATCTCGGCGATCCGGTACTCTCCGAGATATTGTCAAGCGCCCTGGCGGTTCTGGGTACGCCGGATTTCGCGGAAATCTTTTCTCCCGATGCGCTCGCCGAAGTTCCCCTTGCGGCGACAGTGGACGGAACCGTCATCGCAGGCACCGCTGACCGCCTGCTGGTCACGGCCGACAAAGTCACGGTAGTCGATTTCAAAACAACGCGCCGGCCGCCTCGTTCGGTTGACGAAATCCCTGCCACCACCTTGCGTCAGATGGCAGCCTATGTCGCGGCCTTGGAATCGATCTTTCCCGGTCGAAGCGTGCGCGCAGCGGTTCTGTACACCCATTCACCGAGGCTGTTCGAAGTCCCTCCCGGGCAAATCCAGTTACACAAGGATCGTTTGGGCGAAGCGCAGGAAAGCTATGCACCGCTCGATGTTGAGTGAGCGGTAAATCGGCCTAAGTAGGTCGCAACACATTTACAGGAGATTCCCATGTCCACCGTCAACGTGACCGATGCCAGCTTCAAGTCCGACGTGCTCGAAAGCGACAAGCCAGTTCTGGTCGATTTTTGGGCCGATTGGTGCGGCCCTTGTAAGATGATTGCGCCGGCGCTCGAGGAAATCAGCAACGAACTCGGCGAAAAGGTCACCATCGCGAAGATGGATATCATGGAGAACACCGGCGTCCCGGCGGAGATGGGCGTGCAGTCGATCCCGCTGATGGTACTGTTCAAGAACGGCGAAGCGGTCGCACGCAAGGTCGGCGCGGCTCCAAAGAGCCAGCTCAAGGAATGGATCGAAAGCGAGCTTTGAGCCGCTGAACGCGTTTCAGTCGGGCGAGGCCAAAACCCGCCCGACGAACTCGTCCCAGATCGCAGGGCTCGACGCGCCGACGAGGCCGGGCTTGTCCTGTTCGTCCACACGGTATTCGCTGCCGTCCAACCGCGCCGCCTTGCCGCCCGCCTCATTGAGCCACAGTACGCCTGCTGCATGGTCCCATGCATAGGTCCGCTTGAAGCTGGAGACGTCGTTTTCGCCGAGGGCGAGGCGGGGATATTGCTCGGCGGCACAGCGTGGGATGTCGACCAGCGCATAATGCGGCGCGAGCTTCGCATCGACTTGTGCGCGCTGTTCTTCGGTGAGGAAAATCTTGCTGATCGCAGCGACCGGTGGGGTGCCGCCTGTGGTCTTTGCAATGATCTTTTCACCATCAACGAATGCACCTTCGCCAGATTTCGCGTGGCATAACCGGTCCCTGATCGGATCGTAGAGCCAGCCCGCGACGGCTTTACCTGCATCGGCGAGCGCGATGATGATCCCGAAAGGCTCTTTGCCTTCGGTGAAGTTGGCGGTGCCGTCCAGGGGGTCAATGATCCAACACTGGCCGGACAGATGCTCGAGAACCTTGTCATCGGCGTGGGCGGCTTCCTCGCCCACCACTGCTACGCCAGGCGCGAGCTTGGAGAGTCCTTCGGTTAGGAATTCCTCGACCTCGCGGTCGACCACGGTGACGGGGTCGTCCTCGCTCTTCATCTCGACCTCATGGCTGGCGAGCTGCTGGAATCTCGGCAGCATAGATCGTTGCGCGGCAAAACACATCATGTCGCGCAGTTCTGCGTCGAGGGCGCCAAGTTCGCTCATCAGCTACGATAATCCGCGTTGATGGAAATATATCCGTGGGTGAGATCGCAGGTCCACACGGTTGCTCTTCCATCTCCGATGCCAAGGTCTACCGCAAGGTCGATTTCCTGTCCCTTCAGATGCTTTGCGACCGGGGCTTCGTCGTATTCTTCGACCGGCATTCCGTCACATGCGGCCCACACGCCCCCGAACGCGATAGACAGCTTGTCCCTGTCGGCAGGCTCGCCCGCCTTGCCCACCGCCATGACGACGCGGCCCCAGTTGGCATCTTCGCCTGCAATTGCAGTCTTCACCAGCGGCGAATTGGCAATAACGAGCCCGACACGCCGAGCGCTTTCATCGCTTACAGCGCCGGAAACACTCACTGCGACGAACTTGGATGCACCTTCACCGTCACGAACGACCAATTGCGCGAGCTGACGACAGACGTCGGTGAGAGAGGCGGCGAATGCATCGGCACCGGGGCTCTCCCAGTTTTCGATAAGCGGATTACCAGCCTTGCCTGTGGCGAAGGCCAGTACCGTGTCGCTTGTCGAGGTGTCGCCGTCGACCGTAATGCAGTTGTATGTTTTTGCATTAGCGCGCGTCAGCAGCTCCTGTAGAAAGTCGGGAGCTACATTGGCGTCGGTAAAAATGTACCCAAGCATTGTCGCCATGTCGGGCGCGATCATGCCGCTGCCCTTGATGATCCCGCACAGTTCGACGCGGGTGTTTCCGATCACCGCCGAAGAATGCGCGCCTTTTGTGAAGGTGTCGGTGGTGCAGATCGCCGCTGCTGCTTCCTCCCATCCACACGGTTCCGCAATAAGCGCCGCGGTGACACCGTCTCGCGCCCTGTCCCTGGGAAGGGGCACGCCGATCACGCCAGTCGAAGAAACGAACACCTCTTCGGGCGCGCAGCCAAGCTTTTCGCTCACCTGCGCCATGATCGCCTCGACCGCTTCACGTCCGCGATAGCCCGTAAAGGCGTTGGAGTTGCCAGCATTGACGATCAGAGCGCGCGCTGCACCCGCTTTGACCTGGTCGCGGCCCATTTCGACCTCCGAAGAAGCACATGCGCTCTGGGTGAATACGCCGGCCACGCGAGTTCCCAAGGAAAGCTCGACAAAGGTGAGATCGCAGCGGTCCCAATCCTTGTAGTGCGCCCGGGCCACGCGCAGTGTCACGCCAGCAATCTGAGGCATGTCCGGGAAAGGCAGGGCAAGCGGAGAGCGTTCAAGGTCCATGAAACGAGCGCTTAGGCCAGGGATCGCGCACAGTAAATGCGGCAAATCCGGTGGACGTTTGGCGGCAAAAGCACTATCTTGTGCTGCAATGACGCGGAAGTTTTTCGCCTTTCTGGCTCTTCTTTCAGGTCTCGTCGCATTGAGCGGCGCGGCAACCGCGTCCTATGCCCACAATTCTTCGCAGTGCCCGTCGAGTGTTTCAGCCAGCACCGAAAGAGTCGAGGCGAGCAAGCCTGCCCATACCAAGCGACCACCAGGCAAGGTTTCCGCGCGCACCGAAGACAAAGACCGCAAGGCTCGCACGAAGCCGCCGCGTTCGCTGCGCATGCCGGTCCTGATGGGTATCGAGCGCGCCTACGAATAGCGCCTTCCTCGAAAAGATACTGCAACGCGCCCCTCGTTGCGGCGCGATCACCCTTTACCATTTCCTGTCATATACCGGCCCCCGGCACGGGCCGCATCCGATTAAGGCAAACCTCTCATGTTTGAATCGCTCATCAAATCGGTCTTCGGCTCATCGAACGATCGTTACGTCAAGTCGCTCGGAAAAATCGTTAATGAAATCAACGCGCTCGAGCCGCAGATGCAGGCGCTTTCCGATGACGAGCTGCGCGCGCAGACCGACAAGTTTCGCGAAATGCTCGACAACGGGGCGACGTTGGACGAAATCCTGCCAGAAGCGTTCGCCACCGTGCGCGAAGCATCGGTGCGCGTCTTCGGAATGCGCCACTTCGACGTCCAGCTGATCGGCGGCATCGTGCTCCATCGCGGCGAGATTGCCGAAATGCGCACGGGTGAGGGCAAGACCCTGATGGCAACGCTGGCCGTGTACCTGAACGCGATCGAGGGCAAGGGCGTCCACGTTGTCACCGTCAACGATTACCTGGCCAGGCGCGACGCCGAATGGATGGGCCAGCTCTATGAATGGTTGGGCCTGACCGTTGGCGTGGTCGTGCCCAACATGGACGAGTTCAGCAAGCGCGACGCTTACAACGCCGACATCACCTACGGCACGAATAACGAGTTCGGCTTCGATTACCTGCGCGACAACATGAAGCATGAACGCAGCCAGATGGTGCAGCGCAAGTTCAACTTCGCAATCGTCGACGAGGTGGACTCGATCCTGATCGACGAAGCGCGCACCCCGCTCATCATTTCCGGGCCGACCGAGGACAAGTCGGATCTGTACATCGCTCTCGACGAGGTGGCGAAAGAGATCCCCGAGGAATGGCTGGAGAAGGACGAAAAGACTCGCAACGTCCAGCTGAACGAGGAAGGGCTCGACGGGGTGGAAAAGATCCTGATCGAAAAAGGCCTGCTCGAGACCGAGAACCTGTACGATATCGAGAACACGCAGGTCGTCCATCATCTCGACCAGGCGTTGAAAGCGGTGCACATGTTCCGCCGTGACGATCACTACATCGTGAAAGACGACAAGGTCGTCATCATCGACGAGTTTACCGGCCGCATGATGGACGGGCGCCGCTGGTCGAACGGTCTTCACCAGGCGGTGGAGGCCAAGGAAGGCGTCAATATCGAGCCCGAGAACCAGACCATGGCCTCGATCACGTTCCAGAATTATTTCCGCATGTATCCCAAACTTTCGGGCATGACCGGTACGGCGGCGACGGAAGCAGCAGAATTCTGGGACATCTACAAGGTCAACGTCGTCGAGATCCCGACCAACCTTCCCGTTGCGCGCATCGACGAGGAAGACGAATTTTACAAGAACACGATGGACAAGTTCAAAGCCATCGCAAAGACGATCAAAGAGCATAACCAGCAAGGCCAGCCGGTTCTCGTCGGCACGGTTTCGATCGAGAAATCAGAGCTCTTGAGCCAGTTCCTCGACAAGGAAGGTGTGAAGCACGAGGTCCTCAACGCACGTCAGCACGAACGCGAGGCGCATATCGTCGCGCAGGCTGGCCGGTTAGGTGCTGTGACGATTGCGACCAACATGGCCGGTCGCGGCACCGACATCCAGTTGGGCGGCAACCTCGAATTCCGGATCGATGACGAAACCGGCGACATGGAAGACGGACCTGAGAAAGAGGCCGCTATCGCCAGGATCAAGGAAGAGGTTGCGGCCGAGAAACAAAAGGTAATCGAAGCGGGCGGCCTGTTCGTGCTCGGTACCGAGCGCCACGAAAGCCGCCGGATCGACAATCAGCTGCGCGGCCGTTCGGGCCGTCAGGGCGACCCGGGTCTTTCGCGTTTCTACCTCTGCCTCGAAGATGATCTGTTGCGCATTTTCGGCCCGGACACTCTGTTCGCCAAGATGATGAACTCGAACCTCGAAGACGGCGAGGCAATCGGCTCAAAATGGCTCTCGAAAGCGATCGAGACCGCGCAGAAGAAGGTAGAGGCACGCAATTACGACACCCGCAAACAGGTGGTTCAGTACGACGATGTGATGAACGACCAGCGCAAGGTGATCTACGAGCAGCGCGAAGAGATCATGGATTCCGAAACCGTCGACGATGTCGTGATCGACATGCGCCACGATACTATCAACGCAATCGTTGGCGCCGCGTGTCCTCCGGGTTCCTACCCCGAACAGTGGGATATCGATGGGCTCAAGGAGAAGGTCGCGGAAATATTCGGCCTTACCCCGCCGTTCGAGGAGTGGCTCGAGGAAGATCAGGTCGAGCCAGAAATCATCGAGGAGCGCCTGCGCGTCCAAACCGACGAGATCATGGAAGCGAAGATAGCCAAAAACGATCCCGCCATTTGGCGCATGGTCGAAAAGGACGTGCTGCTGCGACAGCTCGATTTCCATTGGAAGGAACACCTCGCAACGCTCGACGCGCTGCGACAGGTGATCTGGATGCGCGGTATCGCACAAAAGCAGCCGATCAACGAATACAAGCAAGAAGCATTCGGCCTGTTTGAGACCATGCTCGACAATCTGCGCGAGGAAGTGACCAAGCTGTTGTTCAAATCTGAACTGCGGATTGCGCAGCCCGAGCCTGCCGACCTTCCCGATCTGCCCGATTTCCTTACCGGTCATATCGACCCGCTTACCGGGCTCGAAAACTCGGCCGATGGCGATGGGTCGGAAGAGCGCCCCGAGCTGTTCGGTTCGCTTGCAGGTGCTTCGCGTGCAGCTTCGGGGCCGGGCGGGGCAAACCCGAACAATCCGTGGGCAAACCAGGATATCAGCCGCAATGCGCCGTGCCCCTGTGGGAGTGGCAACAAGTACAAGCATTGCCACGGGGCGGCAGGCGCAAAGCAGACCGCTTGATCGGCTAGGACAGGGCGGGGGCAGCCATGATCGGAGCGGTCCCCGCGCTGCTGGCGCTCGCTTTCCTGATAACGGCGCTGCTTTACGCGAGTGTCGGATTTGGCGGAGGATCGACCTACGCTGCGCTGCTCGCAATTTCGGGGCTGGACTACCGCCTGCTGCCGATGGTTGCGCTGGCTTGCAATATCGTGGTTGTCGCAGGCGGGACCATCCGCTTTGTCCGTGCGAAGCTGATGCCGTGGAAAGGCGCGCTGGTAATGACCGCGCTCGCAGCACCTGCGGCGCTTTTGGGCGGCCTGACCCCGCTGGATGAAGCCAGCTTCATGCTGCTGCTCGGATCGAGTCTGGTCCTGACGGCGGCAACCATGCTGGTGCCCATGCGCGAAGACGCTTCAGAGAAGCCTGCGGATTTCGCGCGCTTCATGCCCATAATCGCAGCGCCGTTGGGCTATCTTGCGGGTCTGGTGGGTATCGGCGGGGGTATTTTCCTCGCGCCACTTCTACACCTCACCCGGTGGAGAGACGCCCGCGCCATTGCTGCAACAGCGAGCTTCTTCATTCTCGTGAATTCGCTCTTCGGACTTGTGGGACAGCTAATGAAGCGCGGGCCTGACGCATTCGGCGGGGCGATCGGAGCCTCGCTGCCTCTGCTGCTCGCCGTGGCAATCGGCGGTCAGGTGGGTAGCCTAATGGCGGTGAAGGTGCTTCCCAAACGCTGGATCAGGTGGTTGACGGCGGCATTGGTTTTTGTCGTCGGCGTCAGGCTGCTCGCCGGGTGATCGTACATTCGGCTTGTCCGGCTTTCGCTTCGCCATTAGCGATAGACACGAGCAAAGGGGGGACCATGCATAAGAACAAGGAAAAGCCGCTGTGCCCGCGCGAAGCTTGGGATGAGCCGAGGCTTCACACGCTCGATTTCGACGTTTCCGCCGTGGCGACCGCTCGCAATCCCGGCAGCGATGCTGGCAACGGACGCACCAGCTCAGGGAGCTGAAGACTGAATTTCAGCCATGATTATGAAACTCAGCCGGCGCGCACCAGGCGTGCGAAAAAGCCCGGACGATCCTCTTCCATCGGCTGGATCTTGCCATAGTGATAGCGGCGCAGCGAAGGATCGCGATATGGGCGCGGGCTGCTCCATTGGTCGGGACCGCTGCCGCGAAACGAATAGACTGACATGAGAGGCTCCTTTTCGTTCGAAGAGCCACAAAAATGATGATCGAGCCGCGTTAACGAAATCGCAACTTCTTCCCAGTCCCAAATCGGGATCGCAAGCGCGCCAAAAGTTAATGTGCAGTTATGCCAGGCCACACATCGGGGCCGGACAATCGGCGCAAAACCACGGACACGCGGACGAAAGAATTGAAAGAAAAGGCGCCTCACAATTAGTAAGACGCCTTCTCAAGCTGCGTTCCTAGTTTCTCAGATCATCGTTCAGAACCGCATGGTCGCTCCGAATGTGATCCGGCGATCAGGCAGGCCTTGGAAGCACAACAGCGCACCGTCATTGACGCAGAACTGGCTGATCTCGGATTTTGTCAGGTTAACACCTTCGACGCCAATGCTCAGGAAATCGGTGACATCGTACACCACGCTGGCATTGAGCTGGCCGCGTGCGGACGTGACTACCGGGAAGCCGAGTGTGGAGTTGAGCGATGCACCGGCAGCAGTGTCGAGAGTGCGGAACGCGTCGCGCCAAGTGTAGCGGGCGCGGGCCGACAGTCCGAAACGTTCGTAGTAAAGCGTGATGTTATAAGCGTTCTTGGAGAAATCGAGCAGGCCCTGCACGGCTTCCACCGGGTCGGGCACGTTCGGGTTGATCGCCTCGAAGATGTCCTGTCCACGGCCCGACGCCGTCTGGGTCGCCTGACCGCCGCCGAATTCCTGGTAGGTGTAGTTGGCGAGGATGCCGAAGCCGGACAGAGCGCCGAGCGTGTCCTCGAATTGCGAGAGATCATACTGGAACGCGATCTCGATCCCGGTCTGCGTGGTGTTCGCGGTATCGTTGATGATTGTTTGCAGCGGGACGCACAGGCCGTTGCCGGGGACGTTCGAAAGAACGTTGCGGTCGGGCACCGGGTTGAAGATCCCGCCGCCTTCACAGGGGGGTGTTATGTCGCGGAAACCATTGGCGTCCTCGACCGCGTCCTCGACCTGTGTCACGAACAGGTTGGTGCGCTCCTTGTGAAACACACCAATGCTGATGAGAGAAGACGGCGCAAAATACCATTCAAGCGATGCGTCGTAGGACTGAACCGTTTCGGGTGCGAGGTTGGGATTGCCGAGCGAAACCGCATTGTTCGGCCCCGTAGGGAAGGTCACCGACAATGAAAGGTCGTCGAAGTCAGGCCGGTTGATATCCTCTGTATAGCTTGCGCGGAACAATAGATCTTCGCGCAGCTCCGCGATGAGGTTTATTCGCGGCATGAATTCGCTGTAGGTGCCGCTCGAAGTAGTGGGTGATGCCACACCGTTGATGATTTCGTTGCCGAATGAATCGATCGAGGTATCGACCCAGCGGACGCCAACATTTCCGCGGATCGGGCCGCTTTCGAAATTGGCTTGCGCGTAGACGGCGTGCGTTTCTTCCTCGACCCTGAACGATGCGCCGAGATTGCTTGCAGCATTGGGATCGAGGTCGGCAAGAAGGCGGCCTCCATTCGCAATTCGATCCTGACCACCTGGCGTTGCGTCGAGCGCCGCCTGCAATTGCGCAAACACGGCGTCCCGGTCCGAGAACGAGCGGTTGGGATCGATGACCACGAAGTTGCGGAAAGCAAGAGTGCGCCCGTCGAACGCCCCAAAGTTGCTCGGTCCCTGAACGATCAGATCGCCAAGCACCGAACCGCTCGGGCTGTTGTTTATCGATCCCGTGCCGAAGGTCGAACGAAGCTGGTCGAACTGAGTCGAACTGTCGTTGTAGCGATAACCCACATCGACCGAGGTGAGGAAGCCGAGCATTCCTTCAAGATCGAGCGTCGTGTCGATGCGGAATGCGTCTTCCTTATTCTGGGTGCGGTTGTTCGAGTTGGTCACGGCATCGAGAACGGTGTTTGCCGGATTGAGCAGGTCATCGACCGTCGGTGCGAAGGGCGAATCGAAGTCGATCCCGAACGTCAGCGCTCCGTTTCGAAGATCATAGATGAACGGCACCGAGTTATCGTTGCTCGACCCGTCGAGCGGGGTGAGCGGGTTCGGATTGATGAAGTTGAGCGTGGTGCTGAGATTGGGATTGGACGAATCCGAAGTCGAGCGTGAGAGCTCCAGCCGGGTCGTCAATCGTCCTGTCTCGAACTCGGTTCCAAGGCGGTAAAGCTCGCTGGTGGTCACCCGCGCACCGGTATCGCTTGAGAAGCGAAGGTTGGGATCGTCGTCATCGCGAGCAAGGTTCGGCTGAATCGTGCCGAAGAGAGCGGCCTCGATGCTGCCGAGGTCGAGCCCGTCGAGCGAACCGAAATCGATCGTCTCGAACCCGTCGGGGACGTTCACCGTGTCGACGGCGCTGACGCCGGACCCTTGGATACGCGAGCTGTCCTGGCGGCGCTCCTGATCGTTATAGATGACGTCAGCGAAGAATTTCAGGCTGTCGCTGGGGGCCCATTCAACCGACCCGGCGATGTTGATCGTTTCGTATTCGAAGTTCTCACGCTCCTGATTGAGAAATTGAATGTTGAGAAACGGGAAATCGGGCCCCGGGTCGCCAGCTGCGGTCACCGCCTGCCCCGCATTGATCAGGTTGTCGCGATCGACACGCGGGCGGAATGATGTGGCTTCCTGTTCGGTATAACTCGCGCTGATCACGAACCCGAATTCGCCGTCGCCTGCTGGCCAGACATTGCCGAAGCTGCCCGAGATGCGCGGCTTCACGCTGTCGGAAAGCTCGCTGTATTCGCCTTGCGCGCGGATCGAGAGGATCCGGTCCGTGATGTCGAGCGGACGGATCGTGCGCAGGTTGACTGTGCCGCCGACCGAACCTTCGATAGTTGCGGCAGTCGGTGCCTTGATCACTTCCACCGCGCCGATGATCGCCGGGTTGATATCCTCGAAGCTGATTCCGCCACGACCTGTGCCCGCAGACACCGTCTTCACTCCATTGATGAGAACCTGGTTGTCGTTTGTGCCGCGGATCTGGACACCGGTGCCGACGCCGGCAGTGCGCGTGATCTGCACCCCGGTTACATTCTCCAGAACTTCAGCAAGATTCTGGTCGGGCAGTTTACCGATATCTTCGGCTTGAATGACCTCTACGATGGAATCGGCGTTGCGCTTTTCATTGAGCGCGCTTTGCAGTGAGCTGCGAATGCCAGTGACGATAATCTGGTTACCGTCATTATCGGAAATCTGAGCGCTGTCTTCCGAGTCGCTGTCCTGGGCGAATGCCACGCCGGGCGCGAATGTCGAGGCCGTTCCGGCCAGCAAGGCCACAAAAATCCGAGCTTTTCTCGCGGACAGGCTCGGCCCTCCGTTTCCATTGTTCATTTGATTTCCCCTCTCCAAGGCTTTGGTTTTTTCGAACCATAAGTAGCGAGGGCCAAGAGTCAACCAAAGGAGTAGTCCAACATCAACAGCTTTGTCATACCAATTTCGGTCAAGGAGGTTTATTGTAGGAAAATCAGATTGATATGTTTGCCAAAGCGCCTGTCCAAGCGGAGAGACAATCTGAAACCTTAGGAATTATGCGTCGATTCGGGCGCCAAAATCCCGTGACGCTCTGCCGGTTAGCGGCTGCTTTTCTCCCATTTGTGCACGCTGCCATCGCTGGATGTGTGGAAAATTGGTATGACAAACAGGTTGACACTGAGGCGTCGAGGTCTATCCAAAAGGCATAATTTGACCTTGGAGGAGGGGAATATGGCACTTCGAGTAGCCAATGGTGGGGCATCAGCCCGGATTTCGTTGTCGGCGGTATTGATGGCAGGTGCATCTGTCGTTGCGGTGCCCGCTTACGCGCAGGATGATACTTCTGGGGAACAGTCTGCCGAGGTCTCTGAGGGTGAGCCGGAGATTGTTGTTTCTGGCATCCGAGCAACCATTCAGGGTTCGATTGACGAAAAGCGCGAGGCAACGCAGGTCTTCGATGCTCTCTCCGCGAATGAGATTGGCGATCTTCCGGCCTTGTCCATCGGTGAGGCTCTCGAAACGCTGACCGGCGCCGGCTCGCACCGCGAACAGGGCGGTGCGACCGAGATCTCGATCCGCGGCCTTGGTCCGTTCCTTAGCTCGACTGTCATAAACGGCCGGATCGCGACTAACGGCTCGGGTGACCGCTCGGTCAATTTCAGCCAGTTCCCTTCCGAGCTCTTCAACAAGGTGGGCATCTACAAGACGCAGGCCGCGAGCTATATCGAGGGCGGGGTCGCAGGTCAGATCGTTCTCGAGACTGTGAAGCCGGTGGATTACGGCAAGCGCCGCGTGCAGGGCGAGTTCAAGCTCAACATCAACCCGGACAATCTCGACATCGATCCAGAGCAGCGCTTCCAGAAATTCGGATACCGGGCAACGGCCAGCTATGTCGACCAGTTTCAAGTCGGCGATGGCGAGTTTGGCATCGCGCTCGGGTATCAGCGCAACGAAACGACCAATCCCGAGCAAGAGGCCAACGTTTCCAATACTATCCGGGCTTGCGTCCTCGATCCGAGTACGACCAGCGACGGGGTGTTCGACGATGGCAATTGCGATACAAGTGGTTCGACGATTTCCGGTCTTCGAGACGGCAGCGTCAATCTGCCATTCGTGATCGCGCGGAACAGCTACTCTTTTCGCTCGAATATCACGGACGACACCCGTGATGCTGTTTTCGGGGCGATCCAGTACAAGCCAAGCCCGGACGTCGATATAAACGCCGATTTTCAATATTCGAAGCGCCTCTTCCGCGAGCAGCGAAGCGATTTGAACTTTGCCGAAGGGCGCCGGATCGATGGCCCCGGTGACGGCAACAACATTGCCGGCTTCCCCCTCATCTTTACCGAGAGCGGCGCGCTTCGCCAGTTCACCAACGAACAGCGGGTCGAGGCGGTGAGCGAGTATCTCGAGCGCGACGAGGAATACTGGGGTGGCGGGCTCTCGCTCGATGCCAAGGTATCCGATCGACTGACGATCTCGCTCGATGCGTCCTATTCGCGCACTCAGCGTATCGAAGAGGCGGTTCAGATCCGCTTCCGTACCGAAGACAACGAGGACATTACCGGTGCTGCCGTCTGGCCGAATGCAATCGAAAGCGATGGCAGTTCGACCAACGACCGGATCGAAACCGCAGTGCGTATCCGGCAAGATGGCTCCGAAACGCTGAATTTCGTCACGCAGAACTTCGATGTCACGAATTACGATCTGTTTGCCAACGATCCTCGCCTGCGGGCCGACCTCGAACAGGACCGGTTCAACGAAGTCTGGGCAGTGCGAGGAGATCTCGATTACGAACTCGACGGTTTCCTCAACTCCGTGATGTTCGGCGCTCGCTACCAGGAGCTCGTCTATAAGGACGTGCCGGGCGCTCAAAACGGCAACAGCCGTATCCAGATCAACTACAACGACACTGACGGGACGGGTGCTCTTCAGGCAGCCAACCGTGAATGCCGTACGAGCTTTCCCGAATCCGGCTTCCTAGAATCCGTTTCGGGCGGCAACGCGCTCATCACCAATGTCGATGAAAACGGCACCGTGATCGGCACGTCGAATAGCTATGCGACATTCGATGCGCTGTGCATCGCTCGCGTTCTCGAACGAGAAGATCCTTCGGGTCTCGCGTTTGACGCGGACGGTAAACCGATTTTTCCAACCGGCGATTTCGACTCGATCGACAACACCGATGTGCTCGAACAGACCTGGGCTGCATACCTGCAGGCCAATTTCGACGGCGAGCTCGGTGCGATGCCGATCCGTGGCAATATCGGTGTTCGTGTAGTCGGCACCGACATCACCTCGACCGGCTTCCGCTCCGATCTGATTGTCACTTTCACGCCTGGCGATCCGATGGATCCGAACTCGACGGGTGAGTTTACCATCGATCAGGATACTTCGACGCTGGTGAGAAACGTGACGCGCGGCTCCTACACCGAATTCCTGCCCAGCTTTAACCTCGTCGCGGAATTCACGCCCGACGTTCTCGGCCGGTTTGCGGTGTACCGCTCGCTTTCGCGTCCCGATCCCTCCGACCTCGGTAGCGGGCGAACGTTCAACACGAATAATGACGAGTTCACATCTGCCGACCAAGCCATCCAGAACGGTATCGACAGCGTGAATGCGACCGGCAACCCTGCAACCGATCCGCTGCTATCGTGGAACATCGATGCAGGCCTCGAATGGTACCCGAACGAGGACACGATCCTTGCCTTCAACGCTTACTACAAGAGCTTCAACGGCGGGTTCGAAACGGCTGCGATTACCGAAACCTTCAGTGTGGAGGGGCAGTTGATCGACCTGCCGGTCTTGACGGTCAACACAACTGACGAGACCAGCACAATCTACGGCATCGAGGTCACCGCCGCACACCGCTTCAGCTATCTTCCAGCGCCTCTCGACGGCCTCGGCTTCAAGTTGAGCTACAACTATGCGGATTCCGATTTCGAATTCGAGGACGATACGCTCGGCGCGATCACCACGATCGCACCGGATGGCACCCGCACGACCGTGAACGGATTGATCCCCCCGTCGAACCTGTTCGGCTTTTCCAAGCATGTGTTCTCGGGCCAGGTCTATTACGAGATCGGTCCATTCGATTTCCAAGGGGTCTACAAGTACCGCTCGAACTACTTCCAGCAGTTCATCTCGACTCCGGGGCGCATTCGCTATGTCGATGATGTGGGCGTTTTCGAGGCTCGCGTTTCATTCGAGGTGAACGAGAACATTCGCCTGACCGCCGAAGGCATCAACCTGTTCAACGAACCGCGGACCAATTTCCGCGGCGCGCCAGACGATTTTGGGGCCATCCAGGTCTACGGGCCGCGTTACTTCGTGGGCGCACGCGTTCGTTTCTGACGGGCTCGGTCGCCACCGTCATTTTTGGGGAATGGCGGTGGCGGTCACTCCTGGTGGCTGGCAATTTCGCCTAGTTTGTGCATTTCAGAAGGGTGTAAAGGGTACGGACGTTTCATCTCAGAGGTAAACGATGACCGGTAAGCGACTTTTCCAATCAGTGGCCGAGAAAATCTCCGGCCTTATTGACGACGGAGCATTCCCGCCGGGCACAAGGCTGCCTGGCGAACGCGAACTCGCCGAACGGCTGGGCGTAAGCAGGGTTACGATCCGGGAGGCCGAGATTGCGCTGCAGGCGGTGGGCCGCCTGGAGATCAAGACCGGATCGGGCGTTTATGTCTGCGAAGAGCAACCGGAAGAGAAGGCAGCCTTGCCATCTGCTAGCGCCTTCGAGGTAACCGAGGCGCGGTTGCTGGTGGAATCCGAAGCTGCGGCTCTTGCAGCGCATCACATAAGCGACGAAGCGATTGCACGTCTTGAGCAGCTCATCGAGCAAATGCGCACAGGTGACGACGATGCCGCCGACGAGGCGGATGAGCAATTCCACCGTGTAATCGCAGAAGCCTCGAACAACGTGGCGTTGGTCCATACGGTCCAGTCCCTATGGCGTATGCGCGAGGAGATACCGGACGTGAAAGCGACCTATCAGGCCGTTTGTGTTCACGATGCGGATTCGAGAACGGCCGAGCACGAAGCGATCTTTTTCGCGCTACGCGATCGTGACCCGGCGGCAGCCCGCAGCGCGATGCGCGAACATTTCCATCGCCTGATCGAGGCGATGCTTGATGCGACCGAGCGGATGGCGCTCGAAGAGGTGCAGGAAAAGGTTTCGAAGAGCCGTGAGCGCTTCACAGCCGCCGCAAAGATTGGCTAACAGAATTGGTATTACACTAATTGACGTAATAATATGCCAGATTGATTGACACCGGGTGCAGCGGTCCTATAGTCGCCTAATCGAGAGTGGACGAGGGGACTGAGCGATGTTGGCAAGGCTGTGCCTTGTATGGTTGGCGATCTGGCTTGGCGCATCGCCGTCGCTTGCCGAACACTATTTCGTCCGCAACCAGAACGAATACGCCCACGCACTCAAGCAGATCGAGGCGGGCGACGTCATCATTCTCGCGAACGGAGAATGGCGCGATTTCGAGCTTGTGATCACCGGAAAAGGTCGCAAAGGCGCGCCGATCACTGTCATCTCCGAAGAGCCGGGCAAGGTCTTCCTCACCGGCCAATCGAGTCTTCGTATAGGAGGCGAGCACATCCTCGTCACCGGCCTTGTGTTCAAAGACGGCTACAGCCCGCGCGGCGAGGTCATCTCATTCCGCCGCTCCAAGCAGGACCAGGCGAAAAATAGCCGTGTCACCGAGGTTGTGATCGACAACTTCAGCAAGCCGGACCGCTACGAGAGTGATTATTGGGTCGGTATCTATGGCAAGAACAACCGGTTTGATCACAACCATCTTGTAGGCAAGACCAACAAGGGTGTGACCCTCGCGGTTCGGCTCGACAGCGAAGAAAGTCGCGAGAACGGCCACCGTATCGATCACAATTATTTTGGCCCACGCCCCGTGTTGGGATCGAATGGAGGGGAGACGCTGCGGATCGGCACGAGCCGTTATTCAATGCACCGCTCCAACACGCTGGTCGAGAACAATATCTTCGATCGCACCGACGGGGAGGTAGAGATTATCTCGTCGAAGTCGGGCGGCAACATTTTCCGCGGAAACGTGTTCCTGCGCTCGCGCGGTACGCTGACTTTGCGCCACGGCGACGACAACATCGTGGAGCGCAATGTCTTCCTCGGTCAGGGCAAGGATTACACGGGCGGCATCCGCGTCATCAATCGCGGTCAGATCGTTCGTGGGAATTACATGGAGGGTTTGCGCGGCGAGGCCTTTTCCAGCGCGCTTGCCATCATGAACGGCGTGCCCAATTCGCCGGTCAATCGCTATGTCGAAGTGGCCAATGCACGGATCGAAAACAACACCGTGGTCGATAGTCGTCGCGTTGCGTTCAATGTCGGCGCTGATGAAGAGCGCTCGGCTCCGCCCAGCAATACGATCTTCGCAAACAACCTGCTGAGCGGCATCGAGGGCGAATCCTTCATTGAAGTCTATGGCAACGTGTCGGGTATCCGTTTTTCAGGAAATCGCGTCTTGCGAGGCGGCGTGGCCAAGGAGCTTGACGGCATTGCGCGCGGCGAGGTCGAGATGGAACGTGCCGAAAGCGGCCTTCTTTATCCGGTCGATCCTGCATTTGCCCAAGTCGGCGCTCCGCACGATCTGAAGCCGGTCAGGCTCGGTGACGTAGGAGTAGCCTGGTACGGCAAGCCTGGTGACGAAGCGGTCTTTGGATCGTCCGGCAAGGTGATCGAGGTGCTGCCTGGCGAGGACACGCTGGTCGAAGCGGCGCTGGCCGCTGGCAACGGCGACGTCCTGTTACTTGGCACAGGTGAATACATCGCCAATCGCGCAATCCCGCTCGACAAGGTGCTGACGATCAAGGGCGGCCAGGCCGAGGGCGAAGGAGCGCCAGTCATTTTCTTCACTCGACCAACCCTTGTCGAGTTGCGCGAGGGTGGGAGTCTTCAGCTGGTCAATCTCGTGATCGACGGAGCACTCGCGCCGGATTCGGTCGGCAATTCGGCAATCCGAACGACGACCTTTCCGATCAAGTCGAACATGCAGATCGAGATGGACAGCGTCACGGTCCGCGGGCTTGTCGTGAACAAGTCCTTCAACGTCCTAACGCTTGGTAAGAGTGCGCTCGCCGATCGCGTGTCGATCAAGAATTCGACCTTCAGCGACATCACCGGCGCTGTCGTATCCGCCGCAGCGGAAACCGAGAATTTCGGCCAGTACAACGTAGAATATCTCGAGATTACCGGCAGCACCTTCGCCAATGTCGGCGGCCCGATTGCGAACATCTATCGCGGCGGGCGCGATGAAAGCACTTTCGGTCCGAACGTCACGATATTGGGCAATGCCATCGCAAATTCGGGATTGGCGGCCACGAATACACTTGGCGCATCGCTCTATCTCCATGGTGTCCAGAACGCGCGGATCGAGCGCAACGCAGTCGCTTCATCCGCGCCTTTCCGCATTGTCCACACGGTCGGGACACCCAAGACCACCATCACCGATAACAAATTCGCCGCGACGCCCGGCTTCGTCCTCGAAGAGTTGATTTTCGAAGGTGAACACAGGGCCATCCTTTCCGGCAACGTGTTTGTCGAGGAGAAGGGCGAATGAAGCGCGCGATGCTTCTCGCGGCAGCAATGGCTTTGTGCTCCTCCCCGGACACTGCCATCGCTGCCGCATCCCCGCAAACGGCCGAGTTGGAGGCGCGGGAATTGCCGCCGCTTTTTGCAGCAGAACTCGAACGAGCGAAGAACTTCGTCGACGGGATGATGGGCAAAGGAATAGTCGTGCCGGTCCCCAGGGATCCGGGCGGCGGCTACACCCACGAGCAGCACAAGCGCAATTACAAGGCAATCTATCTCGGCGGGCAGATTTATCGCGTGACAGGCGAGGGCAGATATCGCGACTTCGTCCGCGACATGCTGCTCGAATATGCCGAGCTTTATCCTACACTTGGCGACCACCCGGCCAAGGCCAACCAGAATGTCGGGCGCTTGTTCTGGCAGGTGCTGAATGATGCGATGTGGCTGGTCCACGCGGTTCAGGGCTATGGCGACATCCGGGACGCGTTGACAGCGGCTGAGCGTGCTAAGATCGACAACAACGTCTTCCGGCCCGCAGTGCAGTTCCTCTCGGTCGATTCTGAGCGGACCTTCAACCGCATTCACAACCATGCGACATGGGCGACAGCGGGCGTCGGGATGACCGGTTACCTTCTCGGCGATGAGGACATGGTCGAGCGCGCGCTCTTTGGGTCCGACAAGAGCGGCGGGGCAGGGTTTATCCGCCAGACTGAGCTGTTGTTTTCTCCCGACGGATATTACACCGAAGGCCCCTACTACCAACGCTTTGCTCTGCTGCCGTTTCTCGTGTTCGCCGACGCGATCGAACGGAACGAACCCGATCGCCGTATCTTCCAGCATCGCGACGGCATTCTGCTGAAAGCTCTGCGGACGACGATCCAGCTCAGTTATCAGGGCTACTTCTTTCCCTTCAACGACGCGATCCGCGACAAAAGCCTGAAGACCGCAGAGCTCTATGATGGCATTGCAATTGCCTACGCACAGACCGGCGATCCTTCGTTACTGTCGATTGCCGAATTCCAAGGGCGCACTGTCCTGACCGACGGCGGTTTCGCGGTGGCCAAAGATCTCGCTGCAGGGGAGGCGCAACCGTTTCCGTTCCGCTCGCTGCTCTTGTCGGACGGTCCCGATGGCGATCAGGGGGCAGTCGCAATCCTTCGTCGAGGCAAGGGGCCAAGGCACACTGCGCTGGTCGCGAAGAACAGCTCGCAGGGCATGGGCCACGGCCACTTCGACAAGCTCGCCTGGCAGCTTTACGATAACGGGCACGAAATCGTGCGCGATTACGGTGCGGCGCGATTCCTCAACATCGAAGCGAAGGAGGGCGGACGCTACCTGCCCGAAAACACGACGTGGGCGAAGACTACCGTCGCGCATAACACGTTGGTGATAGACGAAACGAGCCACTTTGGCGGCGATGTAAGGGTCGCAAGCGACCGTTGGCCCGAGCAGCATTACTTCTCCGACGCGGCGGGGCTACAGGTTTCGAGCGCGAGCATCGAAGGCGCATATCCCGGTGTCGAAATCCGCCGCACGCTGATCATGCCGGACATCGAAGGATTAGAAGTACCTCTGGTGCTCGATCTCGTCCATGCCGCAAGCAATGCACCGCACCAGTATGACCTGCCGCTGCACTATTCCGGGCACATCATGGACCTCGACTTCCAACGCGATAGCTACACGGCTGAGCGGCCAGTACTGGGCGAGGAAAACGGATACCAGCACATCTGGGTCGATGCCATCGGTGCGCTGAACGAGGGAAGGGGCGCGCTCACCTGGATCCATGACGGTCGTTTCTACACCTATCGCTTCTCCGGGAATGGACCCCTTCGGGCGATCCTGGGAGAGAGCGGGGCGAACGATCCCAATTTCAATTTGCGGCGCGAACCGCTGATCATCCTTCGCGCGATGCGTGAAGGCGAGGCAAGTTTTGTCGGCCTTATCGAAGCGCACGGCAAGTATGACGGGGCCGCCGAGCAGACTGTCGCCAGCCGCAGCCGTATCGCAGACCTTGTCCATGACCGCGTGGAAGGAAAAGACATCGTGCGCCTGACCCAGAGGTCAGGGCAGCGCCATGCGATTGCCGTATCGCACGATCCCGATCCCGAGGTGGCGCATAGCATCTCGCTCGATGGCGAGGAAATCGCCTGGACAGGGTTTGCGGCGGTGGTCGAACTCGCCGGAGGAGATAACTGAAATGGCATCTGTGGTGAAAGGGGCGAGCAAGCCTTTCGTGGTCGCGAACGACACGCCGAAAGAAGAGCTTGGCGGCGGAATCGTCCGCCAGATTCTAGGCTACGGGCCTGAAATCATGATCGTTCGCGTGTGGTTCGATAAGGGTGCGGTTGGGGAGGTCCACGCGCACAGGCACAGCCAGTCGACCTATGTCGAAAGCGGCAGCTTCGAAGTCTTCATCGATGGCGAGAAGCGAGTGCTCGGCGCGGGTGACAGCTTCTACATCGCACCATATCTCGACCACGGAGCTGTCTGCCTCGAACCCGGCGTGCTGATCGACACCTTCAGCCCTGCGCGCGAAGACTTTCTTGGCGAGGAGGGCTGAGACATGAAGATGCAAGGTTTGCGCTGGTGGGTGGTCGGCCTCGTCGCTTTGGCCACGATCATCAATTACATCGACCGACAGACGATCAATGTCTTATGGCCCGAGAACATCGCGCCCGAGCTGTTTCCCGACATGGATGCCGATGGGCATAAATACATTCTCGGGATCATCAGCACGGTCTTTATCTTCGCCTACGCTGCGGGCCAGGCCATTTTCGGCAAGATATTCGACTGGGTCGGAACACGGCTTGGTTTCGTACTTTCGATAGGTGTGTGGTCGCTCGCGACCGCTGCGCATGCCCTTGCAAAAGGCGTTGTCAGCTTCAGCGTATTTCGCGCGATCCTGGGCGTGGCGGAGGCGGGCAACTGGCCCGGCGCAACCAAGGCCAATGCCGAATGGTTCCCGACCAAGGAGCGCGCGCTCGCGCAGGGCATATTCAACTCGGGCGCGGCGATCGGCGGCATCATCTCGATCCCGCTCATCGGCTACATGGCGGTCTTCCTCGACTGGAAGATCATCTTCATTCTCGTCGGCCTCGTTGGTCTGCTTTGGCTCGTGCCGTGGTGGTTCATAGTGAAGGCACCGCCCGAAACGCACGATTGGCTTTCGGACGATGAGCGCGAATACATCCTCACTGGTCAGAAACCGGTCGATGCCGCCGCCGAAGACGAGGGGGGGTACAATCCGCCCACCGGGGAATTGCTGTCACGCAAGGAAAGCTGGGGCGTCATCATCGCATCGGCGGCGATCGACCCCATCTGGTGGCTCTTCATAGTCTGGATCCCGACTTATCTGGTCGAGGTGCACGGCTTCAACGTGAAGGATGTTGCGGCGTCCGGTTGGCTTCCGTTCGTTGGAGCGATGCTCGGCGCCTGGTCCGGCGGACTGCTCGCTCAGAACCGTTTGAAAGCGGGGTGGAGCGTCAATGCGACGCGCAAGCTCACGATTACGCTGGGTTGCCTGATCATGCTGCCGGCATTGCTCGCGCTTTCGGCTGCATCCGCTCCGTGGACAGCCTTATGGCTGATGTTCACCATCCTGTTCGGCTTTCAGGTTGCCATCGGCAATGTGCAGACGCTTCCGAGCGACCTTTATGGCAAGCGAACCGTCGGGACACTATCGGGCATTGCAGGCATGGCGGCAAAGCTCAGCGCAGCGGCGCTAACCTATCTCGTTCCGATCATGACCGCCGGTGCCAACTACTATTCGGTCTTCGTCCTCGGGGCAGTCCTCGCGCTGACGGCAATCGCCAGCGTCTGGCTGCTGTGCGGCGAGATCAAACCTTTGAAACCCAATTCGGCTTCGAGCCGTGTGCATTCCTAGGGGGAAAATCCGATGAAATTTGCAGGCAAAGTTGCGGTGGTGACCGGCGGAAGCCGCGACATCGGGCGAGCCGTTTGTGTCAAGCTTGCCAGCGAAGGTGCAAGCGTGGTCGTCAACTACAACAGCAACGAAAAAGATGCCGACGCAACGGTCGGTGCTGTCGAGGCTGCGGGTGGCAAGGGCATAAAGGTAAAGGCCGATGTCACCAGGGCGTCCGATGTCGATACCCTGATCTCCAGAACGCGGGAAGCATTCGGCGATCGGATCGACATCCTGGTGAACAATGCCGGAGGGTTGGTGGCGCGCAAGACGCTGGAGGAAATGGACGAAGATTTCTTCAACTCCGTCATGCAGCTAAATCTCACGTCCACCTTCCTCGCCTGCAAGGCTGCGGTACCGCACATGGGTGAGGGCGGAGCCATCGTGAACCTGGCATCGCTCGCAGGCCGTGACGGCGGCGGAGGTGGCGCTATGGCATACGCTACGTCCAAGGGGGCAGTGATGACTCTGACCCGAGGTCTTGCAAAGGAGCTCGGCCCGAAGGGAATTCGTGCCAACGCGCTTTGCCCCGGCATGATCGCGACCACCTTTCATGACAAATTCACGCCCGACGCCGCGCGCGAAAACGTGGCAAACGCGACGCCGCTTCGCCGTCAGGGGCGCGCTGAGGAGGTTGCCGATCTCGTGGCATATCTCGCTTCTGATGAAGCCTCTTTCATCACCGGGGCGAATGTTGATATCAATGGCGGTCTCGCGTTTTCCTGACATCCATTATCTGATCGGAGCACCTCTTTATGGCTGAATTCCTCTCGTTCGGCGAAATCATGTTACGGCTGAAAACGCCTGGGCACGAACGCTTTTTTCAATCGCCGCAGTTCGAGGCGACGTTTGGCGGCGGCGAAGCCAACGTCGCCGTTGCGCTGAGCAATTACGGCCTCGACGCAGGGTTCGTTAGCGCGCTGCCCGATAACGATATCGGTGGGAACGCGATAATGGAGCTGCGCAAGTTCGGCGTCGATACCCAGCATATCAGCCGCTCGGGAGACCGGGTGGGGATCTACTTCCTCGAAACGGGCTCTAACCAGCGTCCTTCCAAGGTTGTCTATGACCGGGCCAACTCCTCGATCTGCAACGCCAGCGCCGATGAATTCGACTGGCCCACCATATTCAAGGGCGCAAAATGGCTCCACATCACCGGCATCACTCCGGCTCTGAGCCAGTCCGCGTCGGACTTGTCGATGGATTGCGTAAAGGCTGCAAAAGCGGCGGGCCTTACCGTTTCGTGCGATTTCAATTACCGCGGCAAGCTCTGGAAATACGGCAAGACCGCGCCAGAGGTCATGCGCGACCTGGTGAAGTACGTGGATGTCGGCATCGCCAACGAGGAAGACTGCCAGAAGTCGCTCGATATCACGGTCGATGTAGACGTCGAGTCGGGTGAACTCGATACGAAAAAGTACGAAGCGCTCGGCCAGAAAGTGCTCGATATTTATCCTGACATGCACACGATCGCGATCACGCTGCGCGAGAGCCTGAGCGCGGATCGCAACAACTGGTCGGCTTGCCTGCGCACACGGGAAGATGGCTTCATGCTTTCACGCAAGTATGAACTCACGGATATCGTCGACCGTGTGGGCGGGGGCGACAGCTTTGCGTCGGCATTGATCTATGGCCTCAATGCCTATGAAGATCGCCAGCAGAGCCTCGAATTCGCTGTGGCTGCAAGCGCGCTCAAACACACGATAATGGGCGACTTCAACCGGGTTACGGTACCCGAAGTCGAAAAGCTGATGAGCGGCGACGGTTCGGGCCGCGTCCAGCGTTAAGACCGGCGCTCCGCGAGCGGTCTGATCCGATCACTGACAGGATGAAGCGTTGGGCGCGGCAAACGCGTCCAAGCTTCTGATGTCGTGCGAAAATCTGGGTGAAAATGGCTCCCCGAGTTGGATTCGAACCAACGACCAAGTGATTAACAGTCACCTACTCTACCGCTGAGCTATCGGGGAGCAGCTTCCCAAGCGGTATGGAGGGAAGCGGAGGCGAGCCTATATGGTCCGAGAGGCGCCTTTGCAAGGGGGTTTTGTGCACAAACCCTAATCTACGACAAACTGTTCGGACACGATACGTTCTTCGAGCGACTGGCCGGGATCGAACAACAATTCAAGTTCGGTGTCGCGCGCGATTTCGAGGCTTACTTCGGCGATGTCGCGCAGTTCTTTTTGGTCGGCCACGGCGGCGACAGGGCGCTTGTCGGGGTCGAGGACACGCAGCTTGATATGCATCCTGTCGGGCAGGATCGCCCCGCGCCACCTGCGAGGGCGGAACGGGCTGATCGGGGTGAGAGCGAGCACTTCGCTGTCGAGCGGCAAGATCGGGCCGTTGGCGGACAGGTTGTAGGCGGTCGACCCGGCAGGCGTGGAGACCAGCACGCCATCGCAGATAAGCTTCCTGATCCGCACGCGGTCGCCCACGGTGACTTCGATCCACGCCGTCTGGCGCGTTTCACGCAGCAACGAGACTTCGTTGATCGCGCACAGCGATTGCGTTTCGCCGGTCTGTGTAGTCGCCTCCATGCGCAGCGGCGCGATGGACTTTCGATGCGCCTTGGCGAGCCGCTTGGCGATATTCGCGCGCTTGTCATAGCGGTTCATCAGGAAGCCGACTGTCCCGAGGTTCATGCCATAGGCGGGTATGATCCGGCCCGAATCGAGCATGGCGTGGAGCGTCTGGAGCATGAAGCCATCGCCGCCCAGGACCACGACGACATCGGCCTCTTCGAGCGGCGCCCAATCCTGTTGGGGGGAAAGGGCTTTGTACGCCTCCTGCGCACGCTCCGTATCGGAGGCGAGCAGGGCAATGCGGTTGTAAGGATTGGTCGGCGCAGTCATCGTCGTGGTTGGCCCCCTCAAGCCGCAGCGCTGCTAATGACTTGTCCTGATGTTCCAATTTCGGTCGGATTGCAATTGATGTAAACTTTTGCCGCTATGCTCGCTTAAGGGGAATTCATGAGCACAAAGCCGCCATCGCTGCCGCACTCGCTTCGGGAGACCACGCATGGGTCTTTCCCGGGCGTGAAGGCGTCGGCTCTGGACAGGGATTTGCTCCGCGCGCTCGACCGGGCCGAGATCGAAGTGCTGTTTCAGCCGCAATTCTCCGGCATGTCGGGCGCGGTTGTAGGAGCGGAGGCGCTCGCCCGCTGGCAGCATCCGACGCTTGGCGAAATCGGTGCGAGAGACCTGTTCGCGATTGCCGAACGTGCCGCGCTGGTTGCCCCGCTTTCGCGCCATGTCGTCGCCCGTGCGCTGGAGAACGCTGCCAGCTGGCCCGAAAACCTCAGTCTCTCGCTCAACATCACGCCCGAAGAACTGGGCGACCCGCGCTTTGCTTCGGACTTCGCAATACTGATCGGCAAGAGCGAGATCGAGCCTCGGCGGCTCATGCTCGAAATTACTGAGGATTTGCTGCTCAGGAACCTGAAGCAGGCGAGCGAGGCTATCTCTGCGTTACGCAAGCTCGGCTTCCGCACCGCGCTGGACGATTTCGGCGCGGGTTTCTGCAACTTCCGCTACCTCCGAGAGTTGCCGCTCGATGCGATCAAGCTCGACAAGGTCATGGTCGAGGGCGTGCCCGGCGATGCCAAGGCGCTCGCCGTGCTACGCGCGATCATCGCGCTCGCCCGTGCGCTCGATCTCGAGGTCTATGCCGAGGGTGTCGAAAGCGACGTGCAACGCGCAGCAATCATCTCCGAAGGGTGCCAATACTGGCAGGGCTTCCTGCGTGCGCAGCCGATGAAAAGCGAGGACGTTCTGGCGCTCGCGAAGACCGCTCGTGGACGCGGGCACGGCTGACAATCAGGCCGGCTGTTTCTCGCGGCGTTTCTTCGATTTCCTGACGATTCCCGACAATCCCTTTGTCAGCTGGAAAAGTCCATTGAGGCGGCTTTCCGGATCCCCCCAGGCGCGATTGATGACAAGCTTCATGTCGGGACGAAGCTTGGCCGTGCCCTGAAGTCGGTCGACATAGGCGACAAGGCCTGCGCCATCGGGAAAATCGTCATTGTGGAAAGTGACGAGCGTGCCGCGCGCGCCGACATCGATCTTGGCGATGTTCGCCTCGATCGCCTGGTGCTTGATCTCGATCAGGCGGATGAGGTTCTTTGTCGGTTGCGGCAGATCGCCGAACCGGTCGATCATCTCTGCGGCGAGGCTTTCTATTTCGGCCCTGTCCTGCGCCTGGTTGAGCCGGCGATAAAGCGCCATGCGCACCGCGAGATCGGGCACATAGTCTTCGGGGATCATGATCGGCGCATCGACGGTGATCTGCGGCGAGACCTTGTCCCTTGCAGGCTCGAGACCCATCTCGCCTGCCTTCGCGGCGAGGATCGCATCTTCGAGCATCGACTGGTAGAGTTCGAAGCCGACCTCTCGGATATGGCCCGATTGCTCGTCACCCAAGAGGTTGCCCGCCCCGCGAATATCGAGATCGTGGCTCGCCAGCTGGAAACCCGCGCCAAGCGAGTCGAGGTCGCCCAGCACCTTGAGACGTTTTTCCGCGACTTCGGAAAGCTGCACGTCCTTCTCGTAAGTGAGGTAGGCGTAGGCGCGCAATTTCGAGCGGCCGACGCGTCCGCGAAGCTGGTAGAGCTGAGCAAGGCCGAACCGGTCCGCGCGGTGGATGATGATGGTGTTCGCGCTCGGCAGGTCGAGGCCGCTTTCGACGATGGTGGTCGAAAGCAGGACTTCGTATTTCCCCTCGTAGAACGCGCTCATCCGCTCTTCGATCTCGCCCGCGCCCATCTGGCCGTGAGCGGAGATTGCCTTCACCTCGGGCACGTGCTCGCGCAGCCACTCCTCGACCGCGGCCATGTCGGCGATGCGAGGGACGACGATGAAGCTCTGCCCGCCGCGGTGATGCTCGCGCAGAAGCGCCTCGCGCATGACCATGTCGTCCCACTCCATCACGTATGTGCGCACCGCGAGGCGGTCGATCGGGGGCGTCTGGATGGTGGAAAGCTCACGCAGGCCCGTCATCGCCATCTGCAGCGTGCGCGGGATCGGCGTGGCGGTGAGGGTGAGCATGTGCACGTCTGAACGCAATTGCTTGAGCTTTTCCTTGTGCGTGACGCCGAAGCGCTGCTCCTCGTCTACGATTACGAGACCCAAATTCTTGAAGCTGGTCGATTTCGAAAGGATCGCGTGGGTGCCGACGACGATGTCGATATCGCCGCTCGCAAGACCCTCGCGCGTCGCAGCCATCTCCTTGGATGAAACGAGGCGCGAAAGCCGCCCGACCTTGAGCGGGAACCCGGCAAAGCGTTCGGCGAAACTCTGGTAATGCTGGCGCGCAAGCAGTGTGGTGGGCGCGACGACAGCGACCTGCTGCCCGTTCATCGCCGCGACGAAAGCGGCACGAAGCGCGACCTCGGTCTTTCCGAAACCCACATCGCCGCACACAAGCCGGTCCATCGGCCTGCCGCTTTCCAGATCGCGCAACACGTCGGCGATGGCAGCATCCTGATCGTCGGTTTCTTCCCAGGGGAAGCGGTCGACGAACTGGTTGTAGCTTGCCTCGTCGACCGCGAAGACCGGCGCTTTCTTGAGCGCGCGTTCGGCCGCGACCTTCATCAGCTCGCCGGCAATGGCGGTGATGCGTTCTTTCAGCTTTGCCCGGCGGCGCTGCCATGCCTCTCCGCCAAGGCGATCGAGCGGGACCGATTCTTCCGACGAGCCGTAGCGCGAGAGGACGTCGATATTCTCGACCGGGATGAACAGCTTGTCGCCGCCCGCATATTCGAGCGCGACGCAATCGTGCTTGCTCTTGCCGACGCTGATGGGCTCGAGGCCGAGATACTTGCCGATCCCGTGCTCGACATGGACGACGAGATCGCCTTTGCCCAGCGCCTGAAGTTCGGCGAGGAAGGCATCGGAATCCTTCCGCTTTTTCTTTCGCCGCACGAGCCGGTCGCCGAGCACGTCCTGCTCGGTGAGGAGTTCCAGCTCGTCATTCGCGAAACCCGCCTCGAGCGGGAGGACCATCGCCGCAGTCTTGCCCTTTGCAGCGATGCCGAGGGCTTCCTGCCAGCTTTCTGCGGTTATGGTTTCGCACCCCGCCTCGGACAGGATCGAGGCGATGCGCGAGCGGCTGCCGGGCGAATAGGCAGCGAAAAGCGGCTTGCGAGAGGATTTCGCGACGCTGGCGAAATGGGCGGCTGCCGCTTCGTAGATATTGTCGCCGCGTCCGCGTTCGGGGGTGAAATCGCGCGCGGCCTTGAAGCCGAAATCGACCGTATTTTCCCCCTCGGGTGCGGCGAAATGGCTCGCGCGGTGGGCAGGGGCAGATTCGAGCGCTGCCTCGAATTCGTCCTTGCCGAGGTAAAGTGCGGTCGGATCGAGGGGGCGATAGCTGCCGGTCTTGTCGGCGGAGACCTTTTCGCGCTGATTGTGGTAATCCTCGATATCGGAAAGGCGCTCTTCGCCAGCGCCGAGCGCCGCCTGGTCGATCACCACGAGATCGTCTTTGCCGAGATGATCTAACAGGGTGCTGAGCTTCTCCTCGAACAGAGGAAGCCAGTGCTCCATCCCTGCCAGCCGCCGCCCGTCGCTCACCGCTTCGTAAAGCGGATCCTGCGTCGCGGCCGCGCCGAACAGTTCGCGGTAGCGCGAACGGAACCGCTTGATGCTGTCCTCGTCGAGCAGCGCCTCGGACGCGGGGAGCAGCAGGTGCGAGCCGAGCGTTCCGGTCGAACGCTGCGTGGCCGGATCGAACAGGCGCAGGCTTTCGAGCTCATCGCCGAAGAAATCGAGCCGCAGCCCCTCTTCGAGCGAGGAGGGAAAGATATCGACGATCGACCCACGCACCGCGAATTCGCCATGATCGACCACGGTGTCGGTGCGCGAATAGCCTTGGCGGGTAAGCAGCGCGGCGAGGCTGTCGTGCCCGATAGTCGTGCCGGGTCTAAACTCGCGCACGCTCTCGCGGATTCGGAAGGGCGTGAGCACCCGCTGGAGCACGGCATTGACGGTCGTGACCAGCAGCTGCGAACCCTTTGCCGGACGCTGCAACCGAAACAGCGCAGAAAGCCGCGCGGCGCTGACCGAAAGGGCGGGTGACGCGCGGTCATAGGGCAGGCAGTCCCATGCGGGGAACTCGATCACCTCCACCTCGGGCGCGAAGAACCGCGCGGCCTCCGCAGCCGATTTCATCGCCGCATCGTCCGGCGCGATGAAAACCGCCCGCTGCCCGCCATGGCGGGGGACCGCGCGGGCGAAATCGCCCATGATGAGCGGAACCGCGCCGCGCGGGAGCGACGAGAGCGTGAGCGGCGTCTTCGCCGTCAGGATGCGGTTCAGGTCTGGCATCGGTGCTCAATCAAGGTGCAGGGCGAAATTCCGTTCCCCCGGCATAAAGTGTGCGTGCGATTAGCGCGGGATATCGACGTAGTCGAGCGCCTGCATTTTCTCGATCAGCTCGCCCTGGAAACGCTCGGGCACAGGCGCGGTCTTCATCGCCCAGGCCATCACGTCGACATCGTCTTCGGCAAGCAGGTCTTCGAACCATTCAAGCGCAGCAACGCCCCACTCCGCCGAATAGCGATCGAAGAACCCGCCGATCATATAATCGGCCTCGCGCGTGCCGCGATGCCATGCGCGGAACTTGGCGCGCGCGAGCCGCTCTTCGAAGGTGGGCATATCCGTCATGCCGCGCCACGTAAGGTACTCGGCAATCGCGTTCAAGGCGGTATAGGGTGAGGTCATGCGCCCCGAGGCACTCAATCCGCTGTTTGCCGAGACCCGCGACCTCGAAGGTGTGGGGCCGAAGCTGATGAAGCCGCTGGAGAAGCTTGGCCTGACGCGGATCAAGGACGTCGCCTACCACCTGCCCGAGCGCTTTGTGACAAGGCGAGCGATAGCCAATCTCGACGAGGGCAGTGAGGGCGAGCAGGTGATTGTGGCGCTCACCCCTACCGAGCACCGGGCCGCGCGCAATCCAGGGCGTGGGCCGTACCGTGTGCTTGCGCAGGACGAGGCGGGTAATATCTGCGCGCTCACCTTTTTCGGGCGAGCATCCTATACGGCGAAAAAGCAGCTTCCGGTGGGCGAAAAGCGTTGGGTGGCGGGGCGGCTCGACCGCTACGGCGACATGCTCCAGATCGTCCATCCCGACCATGTCGAGAAGGATAGCTCAGCGCATATGGGGCGGTTGGTGGAGCCGGTTTACGCGCTGTCGGAGGGACTAACGCAGCCTAAAGTCGCCTCGCTAACGGCGCAGGCATTGGAGCGGCTGCCCGAGCTTCCCGAATGGATCGAGCCTTCGCAATTCGAGCGCGAAGGCTGGCCGGCATGGCGCGATGCACTCCATCTTGCGCACAAGGACCAACACGAGAAGGCGCGCGACCGGCTCGCCTATGACGAATTGCTCGCCAACAGCCTCGCTTTGCTATTGGTCAAGGCGGAAGGGAGGCGGCGCAAGGGGCAGGCCCTGATAGGCGACGGCCATCTGCGTGAGATGCTTTCGCTGCCGTTCGAAATGACCGGTGCGCAGAAGCGGTCCATTGCCGAGATCGAGGGTGACATGCAGCAGGAGGCACCGATGCTGCGCTTGCTCCAGGGCGATGTCGGGGCGGGCAAGACGGTGGTGGCGCTCCATGCAATGCTGATCGCCAACGAGGCGGGGAAACAGGCCGCTCTGCTCGCACCGACCGAGATTCTCGCCCGCCAGCATTTCGAGACTCTGCGGAACATGGCCGCGCCCACAGGGGTCGAAGTCGCGCTGCTCACCGGCCGCGCCAAGGGCAAGGAGCGTGAGGGCATCCTGATGGGGCTCCTAGACGGCTCGATCGATATCCTCGTCGGCACCCACGCGATTTTCCAGGACACGGTCAATTACAAGGATCTCGGCCTTGTCGTGATCGACGAGCAGCACCGCTTTGGCGTGCAGCAACGCCTCGCACTTGCGGGCAAGGGCAAACGCGCGCCGCATACGCTCGCCATGACCGCAACCCCGATCCCGCGCAGCCTCACGCTCGCTCAATATGGCGAGATGGATGTGAGCCGGCTGGACGAGCTTCCTCCGGGAAGGCAGGCGATCGACACGCGCGTCGTCTCGCAAGACCGGCTCGACGACATGGTGGCAGGGGTCGAAAGGCACCTTGCGAGCGGACAGCAGGCATACTGGGTGTGCCCGATGGTGCGAGACAGCGAGATCGCCGATATTGCCGCAGCCGAGGCGCGCTACGCCTCGCTCAAGGAGCGCTTCGGAGACGACGTCGTGCTCGTCCACGGGCAGCTGAAGCCAGAGGTGAAGGACGCGAACATGGAGCGCTTCGCCAGCGGCGAGGCAAAGCTGCTGGTTGCGACCACCGTGATCGAAGTCGGTGTCGACGTGCCGTCTGCCACGCTCATGGTAATCGAGCAGGCCGAGCGGTTCGGGCTTGCACAACTGCACCAGCTGCGCGGGCGTGTCGGGCGCGGGTCCGAGAAGTCGGTCTGCGTCCTGCTGCGGGGGAGCGAGCTATCGGAGACCGGCCGCAAACGGCTCGCCCTGATGCGCGAGACGCAGGATGGATTCCGCATCGCCGAAGAAGATCTCGAACTGCGCGGTGGGGGCGAATTGCTCGGCACCCGGCAATCGGGTGAGGCGGCGTTCAACATCGCCAATCTCGAACAGGTGCAAAAGCTGCTTCCCGCAGCGCATGCCGATGCGCGGCTTTTGATGGACCGCGACGGCGGGCTGACGAGCGAACGCGGCGAGGCGGCGCGGATGTTGCTCTACCTCTTCGAACGTGACTGGGGCGTGCAATTGCTTAGGGGCGGTTAGAAACCGAGCGCGGCGAGCTCCCGTTCTACCGCACCGCGATAGCTGCCGCCGAAAAGCCTCAGGTGCACAAGCCACGGCCATAGCCGGTAGAGCGGCTGCCTCTCGCGCCAGCCAGGTTCCGGGTCGAGCAACGCGAAGAAGTTCTCCGGAGGATGGTCGAACAAGGTGAGCATCGCCCAATCGACCTCGCGGTGGCCAAAGTAGCACGCCGGGTCGATCAGATGGGCATTCCCGTCCGACCAGATGACATTGCCGCCCCACAAATCGCCGTGCAGCAGCGAGGTCGTTGTGTAGGCGGGCAAGAGGTCGCCGATACGCTCGCACAGCCGTGCGATCCGTTTCCCGAGTGCGCTGTCGATATATGGCACGTGGCAAAGCAGTCGCCGCTCGGCCCAGAACCGCGCCCAATCCCTGCACCTTTGGTTGGCGATTGCGACCGGACCGAAGGCATAATCCTCGTCCCAGCCGAATGAAGCTTGCTTCGGTCGATGCAAGAGATGGAGCGTGTCGGCGAGCGCCTCCCACCGGTCGCTTGCTCCGCTCGCCTCGATCCACTCCATCGCAAACCACTTCTCGCCCGTGGCGATCACCCCGGGACAGGGCGCGCCGGTGTCGACGATGGCCGAAAGCATTCGCGCTTCGACCTCGACCAGCGGTCCAGCCTTTGCGACAATCTCGCGCCCATCTGCGAGCGTCAATCTGCTCGCGCCCGAGATATCTCCCCCAGCCAGCGGCGTAGTTCTTTCGACCGGGGATCCTAGCGCCCCGGCGATGGCTGCCAGGTCGAGCGTCACCCGCGCCCGCGAAGATGCTCGACGAGCGCCTGCGCGGCCATCCACGCGTCGTCCCACGTATCTGCGAAATTCTCCTCGCCGCCGTAGTAAGGGTCGGCAATTGCGGCCCCTTCGCGGCCCGGGACCATGTCCATCAGCAGGGAAACATGCGTGTCCGCGCCTTGTGGCCGCAGCGCCTCGATATTGCGCAGGTTCTGGTGATCCATCGCAAGGATGTGCGTGAACCGGGCGAAATCATCTCGCACCAATTGCCGCCCACGCAGGTGACTGATGTCGGTCCCGTTCCTGAGTGCGGTTTCGATTGCGCGCGGATCGGGCGGTTCGCCGACATGATAGGCGGCGGTCCCGGCGCTGTCGGCGAGAATGTCGAAACCGGCCTCCTCGGTGGCCCTTCGAAAAGCGCCCTCGGCAAGGGGAGAGCGGCAGATATTGCCGAGACAGACGAACAGGAAAGACGGTTCTTCGTTCATGCGCGCTTGCCTACTGGACCTTGCCTCACCCGCGCAATAGGAAGCAGCGCCAAGAGGAGACACCAGACATGCACAAGCTGATCGCCGCCGCCCTGCTCGCCGCAACCGCGATTGCGCCGGTTAATCCCGCCATCGCCCACGATCACGCTGCGGGCGAGACGGAAAACGAGGCGGTGGCGCAATACAAGGCGCTGCGCGAGGAGGTGTGGGATTGGACGCTCGACAACAATCCGCAGCTTGCAACCAGCGTGGGAGACCGACGCGGCGACGGGAAACTGGGCGACTGGTCGCTCGAAGCGCATGAGCGCAGCCTTGAGGAAATCCGCGCATTCCTCGCGCGGTTTGATGCGATCGATACCAGCGCGCTTCCGGCCGATTTGCTTGTCGATTACGGGGTAATTCGCCGCAGCCTCTCCGATGCAGCGGCAGCAGGCGAACACCAGCACGATTACTACATCCTGTTCACCAATCGCGGAGGCTGGTTCAGCGGTTTCGCCTCGCTCCCCTATCGCTCCCCTTTCTTCACGCTCGCCGACTATGAAAGCTATGTCGGGCGGCTTGAAGCCTATGCGAAAGTCAATTCCGATGCCATCGCGCGCAGCCGAGAGGCGGTCGCACGCGGCTTGACGCAGCCTTGCGAACCGATGGAGGGTTTCGAAGGTCGCATTGCGCAGCAGATCGCAGATGACCATACCCAATCAGCATTCTGGCAGCCATTTGCAGGCGAGAAGCCTAGCACATTGAGCGACGTGGACTGGGAAGCGCTCAAGACACGCGCCGAGACAGCGATCACCGGATCGGTCTTTCCGGCGTATCGGGAATTCCTTGAATTCTATGAGAGCGAGTACAAGCCCAATTGTCGCACCGGCACGCCCGGCATCCTCGCGACTGAAGGCGGCGACGCCTATTACGCCCACCGCGTGCGCAGCTTCACGACGACCGACATGACGCCCGACGAGGTGCATAATCTGGGCCTCGGCGAAGTCGCGCGCATCCGGGCGGAGATGGAAGAGGTCGCGGCCAAAGCGGGCTTCGACACGCGCGAAGCCTTCATCGAGCATCTGCGCACCGATCCCCAATACTACATGACCGACGAGCAGGAATACCTGCGCCACACGCAGGCTCTTGCGAAGGAAATCGACGGCTGGATGCCCAAGCTGTTCGGCAAGCTTCCGCGCCAGCCCTATACCGTGCAGCCGATCCCAGCCGCGAACGCTCCGGGCAACACTACAGCTTACTACGAGCCGGGTTCGCTGGAGACGGGTCAGGCCGGTATCTACCGGCTGAACCTCACCGAACTCGACCAGCGCCCGCTGTGGGAGCTTCCCGCGCTCGGCGTGCATGAGGCGGTGCCGGGGCATCACCACCAGATCGCGCTCCAGCAAGAGCTCGACATCCATCCGCTGCGCGCCAACGGCACGTTCTTCACCGCCTTTGTCGAGGGGTGGGGCCTTTATTCAGAGCGGCTCGGGATCGAGATGGGCCTCTACGACACGCCCGCCAAGCAGATGGGCCGCCTTTCATACGAGATGTGGCGCGCAACGCGGCTTGTGGTCGACACAGGACTGCATTCGAAGGGGTGGTCCAAGCAGGAGGCTGTCGATTACATGCTCGACAACACCGCGCTCACGCCCGGCAATGTCGATGCCGAGGTCAATCGCTACATGACCTGGCCGGGCCAGGCGCTCGCCTACAAGGTAGGCGAGCTCAAGATCCGCGAATTGCGGACGCGGGCAGAGGAGCGGTTGGGTGCAGAATTCGACCTGCGCGCTTTTCACGATACGGTGCTCGAGAATGGGGCGGTGCCGCTCGATGTGCTCGAAGACTATGTGAACAGCTGGATCGATGCACAGCTGGCCCAGAAGGCGGCGGAGTAAGGTCTAGGCTGCCTTCGCTGTGGGGAAGGGCTCGGTGCTTTCGAGCACTTCCTCGGTAATCCGGCGGATATTGGCCTTTGCCTTCAGACGCGCGCCGAGGAAGGCCGTGCCTGAAACCTTGCGCTGGACGAACAACGTCTCGACCGGCGGAAAGGCCCAGGTGTCCTTGTCCTGTGCGATCTCCCAACCTTCTTGACGGAGTAGGGGCACGAACGCGCGATCGCCGAAGTCGAACGGCGCATCGCGGCTCATTTCGTTGACGACGATCTCGATCATGCGGTCGACGCGGTCGCCGTGTTTCTCGACCACGATAGGAAGCATGAAGCCCGCCTTGATCGTTTCTTCCTTCACGCGCTCCTTGTCGCCCGCCATCCCTGCTTCGAGCATTGCGCGGTAAGCGTTCGCGACTTCGGGATCGACCTCCCGGCACGCACCGAAATCGAGCAGAATGATGTCGCCTGAATCCTTGCGATATCGGAAGTTCGCAAAGTTCGGATCGGTCTGCATCACGCCGAATTCGAACAGTTCACGCGCCACCAATCGCAGGAGCTTCGAGAATATCGCGTCGCGCCGCTCGTCGGTCTCGTTTTCAAGCTCCTCGATCGGGCTGCCATTCTCGAAGCTCATCGCGAGAATGCGATCGGTCGTCAGCGGCTCGTGCAGCCTCGGGACGATGAAGCCCGGCGTATCGGCGAGTTTTTCGCGATACATTGCCATCTGCTCCCCTTCGCGGCGGTAATCGGCTTCCTGGTGGAGCTGCTTCTTCGCCTCGGCGAGCAGCTTGTCGATCTCGAGCTCGGGCGGGGCGAAGCCTGCGACACGCAGCAGCGTCATCACGTTGTCGACGTCGCTGTCGATGCTTTCCGCGATCCCGGGATATTGCACCTTGATCGCCAGTTCCTCGCCATCGCGGGTCAGCGCCTTGTGCACCTGGCCGATACTGGCTGCGGCAATGGGGCGCGGATTGAACCAGCGAAACTGCTTACGCCAGTCTGGTCCCCATTCCTCGCGCAGCACCTTGTCGAGCTGCTTTGCAGGCATGAAATTGGCCTGGTCGCGAAGGGTCGCCAGAATGTCAGACAACTCGCGAGGGAGGTAATCGCCCGCATCGAGGCTGATCATCTGCCCCATCTTCATGGCCGCGCCGCGCAGGTGTGAAAGACGATCGGCCATCCGCCGTGCATTCCCGGGCGTAAGGATCAGGTCGCGCGGGTTCAGACCTTCGCCGCGCGAAAGCCTGCGCGCGCCCTCCGCCATCATCCCGCCGGCCACGCCGCTTGCAAGCCTGCCGAAACTGGCAAAGCGCGAAACACGCCCCGAGGGGACGGAGCGTTCGCGCGAACGGTCGGGTTTGTCAGCCATTATGCCTCTGGAAGTAGTGTGTGATCCCTTAAACACAAACGACGAGGGCCCGGGAAGTTTCCGCCCCGGGCCCAAGCCGCTCGATAATTGTCGAGAAAATGTGCGTTCGCGTCAGGCGATCCGCGTGCCGCCACGCAGGTAGTTCACGTAGATTGCGTGGATCAGGCCGGGGATGAAGAACAGCAGCGTGAGGATCAGGTTGATCCAGAAATCGTTGCTGAGACCCTTCTTGATGGCAACGCCTAGCGGCGGAAGAAGAATGGTAGCGATAAGAGCGATAAGTTCGAGCATGCCTAGAGGCTCCTTCATTGGGTTTGACAAAGTGCGCATTTTCGCGCCGTCTTTTGCCCGATCAACGGGTTAGGAGAGGCAAGCGTTCCGAAAAATTTATCGGAACAAGTGGCCGGGATACGTGTTTTCGCGGGGTCTTTCAGCTGATGCTGAGCCCGCCATCGACCGGCAAGCATTGACCGGTGATGTAATCGCTATGCTGTGAAGCGAGGAAGACGGCGAGCCCTTCCAGTCCCTCGTGATCGCCCGGACGCCGCAAGGGGATGCGTTTTTCCATCCACCGGGCGAACTTCGGATCGGCAGCAGCGGTGATATCGGTCTCGTAATAGCCGAACAGCAAGGCATTGGCCGTGATCTGATGGCGGGCGAGTTCAAACGCCGCGCCGCGCGTAAGGCCGTTCAGAGCGGCTTTCGATGCAGCATAGTCGGACGACCGGTTCACGCCCATGATCGACTGGCCCGAGGAGGTCGCAATCAGCTTCCCACCCGGATCGCCGTTCTTCGCGCGCTCGATCATGTGGCGGGTCACATGTTTGTATGTGAGCGCGGCCCCCCTGGTATTGACTGCCATCACCTCGTCCCATCCCTCGCGCGTCAGGTCGGGGATGGCAGCGCCTTGACCCGCGCGTCCGGCATTCGCGAAACATGCATCGACCCGCCCGAAGCTTTCGAGTGTCTTTTTCATCGCAGCTTCGATCTGGCTTTCCTCGGCTACGTCGCAGATGAGAGTGATCGCCTCCGCCGTTCCGTATGATCGCAATTCGAGCAGCGCCTTTGCTTTCTTCGCTTCATCGCGGGCCCAGATCGCCACATTCGCGCCAGCCTTTACAAGGCCGCGCGCCATGCCAAGTCCCAGGCCGCCATTGCCGCCGGTGACGACCGCGACGCGGCCGGAGAGATCGAACAGGTCCATGACCGCAACTGGTGGCGCAAAGGGGCGGGCGGGGCAAGGTGCGGGAACCGGCGCGCACTGTGCGCGGTTAGTCGGGATATGGACGGAAATTCTGATCTGACGCGAGCTGCGCGCTGGCTCGGCTATGCTGGGCTGCTGCCGCAGTTCGCCTGCCTCGCTTTTGCTCTGAGCGGTCACGAGTGGCGCTTCGTCGCGCTTGCCGGAGGCTTTGCCTATGCGGCGGCGATTTTCAGCTTTCTCGGCGGCGTTTGGTGGGGACAGGCACTCGCAAGCGGCCGGGGCGGTGCGGGGCCGTATCTCGTGGCGGTCATGCCGAGCCTGATTGCTGCCGTGTTGTTCCTGCCGTGGAGTTTTGGCTGGGATTGGCCGGGTCCTGCGCTGATGTATCTCGGAACGTTCATCCTGATCTCGCCGCTGGTCGACCGGGCGCTGGGCTATGCCTCGCGCGGGTTCGTGCGGCTACGCATACAGCTTTCGGTGGGGCTGGGGGTGCTGACCGTAATGCTGGGAATAGCCGCGCAGGCGATTGTGTAACAAGGCGATCGCCAGCCACCCGCGCTACTGCTCGGGAGTATTCCAGCCGCAATCGTCCCCCGGGCGATTTCGTGTCATGGAAAACTGGTCGGGGAGAGAGGATTCGAACCTCCGGCCCCTGCCTCCCGAAGACAGTGCTCTACCAGGCTGAGCTACTCCCCGACCGTGTCGGCCCCGCGCGGTGAGTCGCGCGGGTCGAGGCAAGGCGCGTGCCTATAGGTGTGGATGGGCGGGGTGGCAAGCGGGGTTTTGCGCCCTATACCATTTCGACATGCCGACTCTCGAAACCGCAGATACGATTCCTTCCGATCTCCACGGGCCGGGCCATTACGAGTGGCAATATCTCGACCTGATGCGCCAGATTTGGGAATCTGGGAGCGAGCGGGTCGACCGCACCGGCGTTGGTACGCGCTCGATTGCGGGTGCGATGCTACGGTTCGACCTTGCGGGCGGCGCGATGCCGCTGCTCACCACCAAGCGGGTCTATTGGAAGACGGCCACACGCGAAATGCTGTGGTTCCTCACTGGCGAGACGAATATTCGCCCGCTGGTGCTGCAGGGCGTGAAAATCTGGAACGAATGGCCGCATGCGCGCTATGTCAAGGAAACCGGGGAGGACATCAGCCTCGAAGAGTTCGTCCAGCGGATCGCCGATGATGAGGATTTTGCAAGACGCTGGGGCGATCTCGGCCCGGTCTATGGCAAGCAATGGGTCGACTGGCCGACCTATCGCTATCGCAAGGACGGACTTTACGAGAAGGGCGAGGGGATCAACCAGGTCGCCGAGGTCGTCGAAAGCCTCAAGACCTCTCCCGGCAGCCGACGCCACATCATTGAGGGCTGGAATGTCGCCGAGCTCGACCGGATGGCGCTGCCGCCGTGCCACAAGACCTACCAGTTCCATGTTGCCGGAGATCGGCTGAACTGCATGCTCTACCAGCGGAGCTGCGACGTTGCGCTAGGCCTGCCGTTCAACCTTTGGTCGGCAGCATTGCTCAACCGGATGATGGCGCAGCAGGTGGGGCTCGAGCCGGGTGAGCTTGTTTGGATGGGCGGAGACGTGCATCTCTATCTCAATCACGAGCACCTGATCACCGAACAGCTCTCGCGCGAGCCGTCCGGCAACCCGACTCTCGAAATCACCAGAAAGCCCGAAACAATTTTCGATTACAAAATCGGGGATTTCGTGGTGCATGATTACGCGCCGCAGGCCCCTATCAAGGCTCCTGTTGCGGTCTGATCGGGGCCGCTTGACCGCCATAATTTGCTGACATAGGCGACGCTCGCAAACGCTTTTGCTGGGAGAGCAAGCCTATGGCCGATCCGGCCGACAATTCCCCCAATTCGGGCGACAATCGCCCAGCGCTCGCACTGCATGTGCCCGAGCCGAAATACCGTCCGGGCGACCCGGTCGACTTCTCCGACATTGACATCGGCAAGCCCGGCGACCAGCCGCGTCCCGATGAAAGCGCGCAGCCAGACGACATGCAGGACCTTGCCTATGGTCTGGTCCGTGTGCTGGGCGATGACGACAAGGCGCACGGCCCATGGGACCCGAAACTGGATCCGGAGACCTTGCGCACCATGCTCGGCCACATGGCCATGGTCCGCGCTTTCGACGAGCGCATGTTCCGCGGACAGCGGCAGGGCAAAACCAGCTTCTACATGAAGTGCACCGGCGAAGAAGCGACCAGCGTTGCCGCGTCGATGGCGCTCGCAAGCGACGATATGGTGTTTCCGTCCTACCGCCAGCAGGGCATCCTGATCGCGCGCGGCTATCCCATGATCGAGATGATCAATCAGATCTATTCGAACAAGGGCGACAAGCTGAAGGGCCGCCAGCTCCCGATCATGTATTCGAGCCGCGAACACAGTTTCTTTTCGATCTCCGGCAACCTCGCGACCCAGACTCCGCAGGCCGTGGGCTGGGCGATGGCGAGCGCGATCAAGGGCGACAGCCGGGTCGCGGCGACATGGGTGGGCGAAGGTTCGACCGCAGAAGGCGATTTCCATTCCGCCTGCACCTTCGCGACCGTTTATAATGCGCCTGTGATCCTCAACGTAATCAACAACCAGTGGGCGATTTCGAGCTTCTCCGGTTTCGCTGGAGCCGAACGCACCACGTTCGCGGCGCGTGCGCTGGGATACGGTCTTGCAGGGCTGCGGGTCGACGGCAACGATGCACTTGCCTGCTATGCCGCAGAACAATGGGCCGCCAATCGCGCCCGCGCCAATGCCGGGCCGACCCTGATCGAGTTCTTCACATACCGCGCCGAGGGTCACTCCACCTCGGACGATCCATCGGGCTATCGCTCCGCGCAGGAGCGCGAGGAATGGCCGCTTGGCGATCCGATCATGCGCCTCAAGAACCACCTCATCGCGATCGGTGAATGGGATGAGGACCGTCAGGCCGAAATGGATAAGGAGTGCGCCGAGAAGGTGAAAGCAACCACCAAGGAAGCCGAGAAGAACGGCATTCTCGGCCACGGTCTTCACCACCCGTTCCACACCATGTTCGAAGACGTGTTCGAAGAGCTGCCATGGCACCTCGAAGAACAGGCCGAACAGGCCACGCGGGAACGCAAGATCAAGTGGCCCGACAGCCACCCCAAGGATGGAGCGGGCAAATGAACGCTCAGACTGAAACCGCAAAGCCCGCTGAAGGCGAAACCGAACGCCGGATCAACATGATCGAGGCGATCAACGAAGCGCTCGATATCATGCTCGAACGCGACGACGACGTAATCGTGATGGGCGAAGATGTTGGCTATTTCGGTGGCGTGTTCCGCTGTACGGCGGGCCTCCAGGAAAAGCACGGCAAGACCCGCGTGTTCGACACGCCGATTTCGGAATGCGGCATCATCGGTGTCGCCGTGGGCATGGGCGCCTATGGCCTACGCCCGGTCCCGGAAATCCAGTTCGCGGATTATATCTATCCCGGCCTTGATCAGCTGATCTCCGAAGCGGCGCGGCTGCGTTACCGTTCGGCTTGCGATTACACCGCGCCGCTGACTGTGCGATCGCCTTTTGGCGGGGGCATTTTCGGCGGACAGACGCACTCCCAATCGCCCGAGGCGATCTTCACCCATGTTGCCGGGCTCAAGACGGTGATTCCTTCGACCCCCTATGATGCGAAGGGACTGCTGATCTCGTCCATCGAGGACAATGATCCGGTGATCTTCTTCGAGCCCAAGCGCATCTATAACGGCCCGTTCTCTGGCTATTACGACAAACCTGTCGAGCCGTGGAAGAAGCACAAGGACAGCGTGGTGCCAGAGGGGTACTACAAGATACCGCTCGGCAAGGCGCGGCACGTGACCGAGGGCGACGCGCTGACCGTGCTCGCCTACGGTACAATGGTGCATGTGGCCGAAGCGGTGTGCCGCGAAAAGGGCGTCGATGCGGAAATCCTCGATCTTCGCACGCTCGTTCCGCTCGATATCGAGGCGATCGAGGCTTCGGTGAGGAAGACCGGCCGCTGCCTGATCGTGCACGAGGCAACCCGCACCAGCGGCTTCGGAGCGGAATTGTCTGCGCTGGTTACCGAGCGTTGCTTCTACCACCTCGAAGCCCCGGTCGAGCGGGTCACGGGCTTCGACACACCTTATCCGCACAGCCTCGAATGGGCTTACTTCCCCGGCCCCGTCCGCATCGGCGAGGCGATCGACAAGATCCTGGGCGAATAACATGGGGAGCGCACTTTCCTACTCGGCGATGCGTGTGGCAGTGCAGGGTCAATCGACCGGTGCCGATACGGCGAGCGGGTTGGACAAGTGTCAATTTCGTGAAATCGCGTCATTCGCGATTGAAAACAAGAGTTTGGAAAGAGAATTGCGGCTTGACAGGGTGTCAACTTTGTCAACTTCGCATGGCGAACGGCTCAAAGCCGATCTCGCCTAGAAGGATGGTTTGAGAGATGGCGAAATTCACGTTCAACATGCCCGATGTCGGCGAAGGCGTTGCCGAGGCGGAAATCGTCGAATGGCAAGTGAAGGTCGGCGACACGGTCGAGGAAGACCAGCACCTCGTCGACGTGATGACCGACAAGGCGACGATCGACATCGAAAGCCCGGTCGATGGCAAGGTGGTCGAGATCGCAGGCGAAGCAGGCGATGTAATCTCGGTTGGCGCCATGCTGGTTGTGATCGAAACCGAAGGCGAGCTGCCCGACGAGGCCGACAAGGAAAAGGCAGTCGCCACGCCCGCACCTGCTGCGGTCAGCGAGGAGGTCGAGGAGCGGATCGAGGTCGAGACACCGGATGCCTCCGATGCTGACGATGCGATCACAGCCGATCCCGAGCCAGAACCTCTACCCGCGCCGACGCCGGCACCCGAACCAGCGCCCCATGCGAAGGTCCTTGCCAGCCCTGCCGTCCGTAAACGTGCAAAAGATCTCGGGATCGATCTCAGCCAGGTGAAGCCTGCCGAGGACGGCCGCGTGCGCCACGGCGATCTCGACCAGTTCCTGTCCTACAATGCCGGCGGAGGTTTTGCCGCCGCAGGCCGGACGCGCGAGGACGAGACGATCAAGGTCATCGGCCTTCGCAAACGCATTGCGCAGAACATGAGTGCGTCGAAACGCCACATTCCGCACTTCACCTATGTCGAGGAATGCGACGTTACCGAGCTCGAACGGATGCGCGCTGACCTCAACAGCGCGCGCGGCGAAAAGCCGAAGCTGACCATGCTCCCGCTGCTCATCACCGCGATCTGCAAGGTGATACCCGATTTTCCCATGATCAACGCGCGCTACGATGACGAGGCGAATATCGTCACCCGTCACGGCAGCGTGCATCTCGGCATGGCCACACAGACCGATAACGGCCTGATGGTGCCTGTGATCAAGGACGCGCAGAGCCGCAACCTGTGGCAGCTTGCAAGCGAGATTGGTCGGCTCGCAAATGCCGCGCGCGACGGTTCGGCCAAATCGGACGAACTTTCCGGGTCCACACTGACGGTGACCTCGCTCGGGCCGCTCGGCGGCGTTGCGACCACCCCTGTCATCAACCGGCCCGAAGTCGCGATCATCGGCCCCAACCGTATCATCGAGCGCCCGATGTTCGTCACCGGCCCCGACGGGCAGGAGCGGATCGAGAAGCGCAAGCTGATGAACATCTCGATCAGCTGCGACCACCGCGTGGTTGATGGATACGACGCTGCAAGCTTCATCCAGGAGATGAAAAAGCTGATCGAAACGCCGGTTTTGCTGCTGTCGGATTGAGGCGCGAAAGAAAGTTTGCTTTTCGCAAATAGGGCCGTTGACACCATTTGCGCACGGCCCTATTTGCGCGGCTCCCAAGTGGCTGCGCGGGTGTAGCTCAGTTGGTTAGAGTGTCGGCCTGTCACGCCGAAGGTCGCGGGTTCGAGTCCCGTCACTCGCGCCACTTGGGGATTTTCCTACAATCAGGCGAAATGCTAGCGGGGGAAGCGTGACACTTCGTCCTGCTCCGCCGCGCCTTCGCGGGATTCGGTTTCTGCGATCGCTGCAAGGTTCGCTTCGTGCTGCGACTTGTCGATCTTGTAGCGCGAGACGCAATAGAGCGCGCTCATCCAGAGGATCAGCAAGGCCGGCGCATAGAGCGCTCCGAGCGACCATAGCGTTTCTTGCGGGACCGCCTCAGGAGCAGCCTCTTGAGGAAATGCGATGGCGGAAAGGATCAATCCCGCGCCGAGCACGCCGAGTCCCTGCGTGCTTTTCCGCGTGAAAGTGATCGCCGCGTAGTAGACGCCTTCGTTTCGCCGCCCTGTCTTCACCTGGTTCGATTCCACCAGGTCGGCAATCATGGCGTAGGACACGGTCTGCACCGCGATAATAAGGGCGAGGTCGATGACATTGACGATGAGCAGCAGAGGGAAAAGCAGCGGGTCCCCGTTCTCGGGCATCAGCCCTGCGAGCCGAAACAGGTAAGGCGCGGGCTGGATCGAGAAGGCCAGGAAGCCGAGTATGATTGTCGCCTTTTTCTTTCCCCAGAGCCGAGTGGCCCTTGGTGCGATGAAGAATGCAATCGCAGCGGAGATGAACACCGCCGCAGTCCAAACGAAAATTTGTTCTTCGGCAAAGCCCCAGAAGTAATTGAGCATGATGAAGGCGAGGGCAGCGTTCAGACCAACCGCGACCGAGAACAGGATCGTTGCGATAAAGAGCGCGATGAAGCTTCGCTCGGAAAGAGTTTCGAACATGTCGCGAAACAGCCGCGCGATACTGAAAGGCTCGGAACGATCGGTTGGTTTCGACAGTGTGGGGATGCGATGATGGGTGCCCATGGCCGAAACCATAATCGCCACGAACAGCAGGATTCCGGCGATGATGCCGTAAAGCTCGAACCCTTCGCGATCGCGCATACCGAGCGGACCGGTCAGGATCACGCCGAACATCAGGATGCTCATCAGATTGCCGCCGCTCCAGCCGAAAAAAAGGCGATAGGATTGAAGACTGGTGCGCTCGTCGTAGTCGCGCGAGAGCTCGGGCAGGAGCGCGGAGGAAGGCGTTTCGTAGAATGTGATGAAGGTGCGGATCAGGACCGCAAGGATAGTCAGATAAAGAAACAGGCCGGTCTGGGAGAGATCAGGCGGGTTCCACAGGAGAAAGTAGCTGAGCCCGACCGGGATAGCGGCGGCGTACATGAACGGATGGCGCCTGCCCCAGCGCGAGCGCAAATTGTCCGACCAGTAACCGACCAGAGGGTCACTGATTGCATCGAAGACGAGCGCGATGAGGATTGCGAGGCCGACGAGTCCCGGTTCGAGCCCCACGACGGTGCCGTAAAACAGGAGCAGGAAGTAATCGAACCCGTTGTTCTTTATCCCGAATGCCGCCGCACCGAACCCGTGCGCAAGCTTCAGGGCGACAGACGGGCGGTCCACGTCAGTCGTGCGCGCCGCGCCTGCCGAACTTGCCATACAATTGCTCTCCCAACCGGGAAGCTAGCATGGTCCTGTCCTCTGGCAAGATTGCCTCAGCCGAAGTCCTTAACTCAACCAAATAGTTGACTATCGGACTGGCTTTGAGCATACTCAACTATATGGTTGACGATTCGATCCCCCTCGACAAGGTCTTTCGTGCGCTCGGAGATCCCACCCGGCTGCGCATGGTGGAGGACCTTGCAGGCGGGGAGCGGACGATCGGGGATCTGGCGAAACCCGCGGCAATGACGCTCGCGGGCGCCTCGAAACATGTCGGGGTGCTTGAGGAGGCCGGCTTGCTCGTTCGCGAGAAGCGAGGGCGCGAGCGTGTCTGCCAGTTGCAGGCTGATACGCTGGAGGCGGCGCGTGCATGGACCGAGCACTACGCGAATTTCTGGAACGAGCGGCTCGACGCGCTCGGCAAGGCGCTGGAGGAGGATGGCGATGAGTGACTACGGCAGGCAGACGGGGCCGCAGGAGTTGGAATTCAATCGCAGGTTTGAGGCCAGTATCGAAAAGGTCTGGGAATTTCTCGTGGATCCCGAGAAGCGCAAAATGTGGTTTTGCGGCGGCTCGACCGAAGACCATGTAGGAGGAGCGATCGTATTCGAATTCGACCATCGACGCTTGTCGGACAGCGCGCCCCCCGAAAAGTACGCGAACGAGGAAGTCGCTACCCATCACGGCGAGATCCTCGAATACGATCCGCCGAAGCGCCTGGCGTTTACCTGGTTCGAATCTGCTGGCGCCCAAGCCAGCACCGTCGAAATCACGCTAGTGCCCGACGGCAGCGATGCGACCGAATTGCGCCTCGTTCACAAGGGAGTGACAGGCCGCGACATGCTTATCGGTGTGCTTGCGGGCTGGCACGGCCACTTCGATCTTCTTGCCGAGGTGCTCGCGGGGGATCGCACAACCGATTTCTGGGTGCGCGACCAGCGGCTCGAATCCGAATATGCCGCGAAGGTCTAGTCTGCGCGTTCAGGCGGAGACCAGCGTCCCGTTTCCATCCAGATGAGGAACCGGCGCAAGGGGAGTAGCCAGATCAGGCCGAGGACGAGGTAAACGATCGTCTGCGCCCATCCGGGCCAAGCGCCGATGATTTCAGGGGCATAGCGCGCGATAAGCACGCCATAAACGATCAGGAAAGCGAACAATCCGATGATCCCGATCGGAATGCGCCAGGTCGGTGTCTCTCTCATCAATCTATCCCGTAGATGCGGGTGGGCGTGACGATAGCGTCGAGCGCAACATCGTGTGGTTCTGTGGGAAGGTCCTCGCACAGCTGCACATCCCAGGCGAGGCCAATCGCGATGCCTCCGGGATGTTCCGACAGCCAGCGGTCGTAATGTCCGCCACCTTGACCCAGTCTTGCGCCGGAGGACGTGAAGCCGACCAAGGGCACAAACAGGACGTCGGGAGCGAATCCGGTGGCCTCGTTCGATGGCTGCGCAATCTTGAGCGGTCCCTCTTCCAGATCGCTTTCGGCAAAAGGATCCGTGTGCTCGCGAAACTGCATCGACCCATTTGCGGATGGGAAATACGGCAGGGCAATCCTGTGCCCGCGCTCATGGAAAAACTTCGCGTATCCCGATGCCGGCGCTTCATCGCGGTTTGCACTGTAGAGACCGATGACCGCATTGGGAGCGATTTTTTCGAGCAGCGGCTTGGGCGGGCGATGGAAAAGCAATGCGCGGATCGCATCGGGCTGCGCGGCAACATGCTCGCGGCGTGCGAGGCGAAGCTGTTTCCGAAGTTCCGATTTCGAAGCCACCCTGTGTCTCACCATCTAACGTCAATTCAGTCTGAAGGACAGCAAGCCCGACCGGGCGCACGCAGCGATGCGGCCACGGGCCGCGTGAGCGAGGAAACTCAAGCAAGCCAAGTGACGGGACCACCATGGGCCGGTGCCAGAGAAATCCTCTGACGCCTAAACGTCAGGTGGGTGCCGTATACCCGAATCCCACGGCCGAACCGGTGGACTCAGGCAGGGACAGCTCCCTTGGATTGCTTATAGCCTCAGGGATATTCAATCGGCTCGTACCGGGCAGCCCCGCCGTCGTGGTACTTAGGAGGCCGTGCCCTTCGCTTCAAGCGCGTCTGCGGTCGCTTCCGCTTTTGTGGCGAGCGCTTCGAGCCGCTCGATCACGGCTTCGCTCAGCCCCGGGGCGCCGAAAAGATCATGCTGGTGGCTTGCCGCCTCACGCATTTCGGCTAGTTCCATCTTGAGCGCTTCGATTTCCTCACGAGCTCGAGCTTCCGATTTTGTTAGGGTCTCGATCCTGGATTCCAGTTCGGCTGTCTTGCCCCCAGATTTTGCCTTTTCGTGTTCGACATTCTCGCTCGACTTCTTGGCAACCTTGCGCGCCTCGGCCAGCTCATCGGCAAGGAAGAGCGCGGCGAACAACAGGTTTTGCGCCTCTTGCGGCCCGCGCGCCGCGCCCAGCTGTTCGTACTTCTCATCGATCATCGCTGCGAGTTTGCGGATGTGTGCTTCCTCTCCATCGCCGCAAACAAACGGGTAGGAGCGCGGCCCGACCTGGATTGTGATCTCGCTCATTGATCCAGCTCCGCGATTAGTTCGTCGAGCTCGCGCATCGTTTCCGCAACCTCTTCGCGCAGTTTCTCATGGCTGTTGACGAGCTCCATGAGTTTCGGCGCGGCGGCTGTCGCCGTCGACGATTCCGGTGCGTTTGCACGAGCGGAAGCAATGCGCTTCATCGCGGCCTCGATACGCGTCATCGCTTCTACTATCCGGCTCTCGCCCATGGGCGCAGGTTATAGGTAGATTGCGATTACCGCGCAAAGCCTTGGCTGCTCCTGTTGATAAGTGGTGTCGGGTATGCGGCGACCGGCTGATTGGGGAGCATTTTGAGGCTGCAGGCGCGCATCGCTTGACCTGCCCAGAGCGCTCGGCAATGGCATCGCAGACGGATCGAATCGACCGTGTTCGCGGTCGGACCAGCATGCGGCGCACACCATAGGCAGCCGCACCAGCAGGAGGCACCTGACCCGAATGACCGACACTGCCCGTATGCAGAACATGGCCAATGCCATTCGCGCGCTTTCGATGGATGCGGTGCAGGCCGCAAAATCGGGCCATCCCGGAATGCCGATGGGCATGGCCGATGTCGCGACGGTGCTCTATAAAAATCACATCAAGTTCGATCCTTCCCGCCCAGACTGGGCCGACCGTGACCGGTTTGTCCTCTCAGCGGGGCATGGATCGATGCTGATCTATTCGCTGCTGCATCTTACCGGTTATGCCCGCCCCACAATGGAGGACATCCGCAACTTCCGCCAGTTGGGCAGTCCGTGCGCAGGGCACCCGGAAAACTTCCTTCTCGATGGTGTGGAATGCACGACCGGACCGTTGGGGCAGGGACTGGCGATGGCTGTCGGCATGGCGATGGCCGAACACCACCTCAATGCGCTCTTCGGGAGCGATCTGGTCGATCACCGCACTTGGGTGGTCGCGGGCGACGGTTGCCTGATGGAAGGGATCAACCACGAGGCGATCGGCCTCGCCGGACACCTGAAGCTCGGCAAGATGATCGTGTTATGGGACGATAACAACATCACGATTGATGGCTCTGCCGACCTCTCGACCAGCGAAGATGTGAAAGCGCGTTACGAGGCGACCGGTTGGCATGTCGTCTCGTGCGACGGTCACGACTTTGCCGATATCGACCGTGCTCTCGAAGAGGCAAAGGCGAGCGAGCTACCGTCGCTTGTCGCTTGCAGGACCGTGATCGGAAAAGGTGCGCCCAACAAACAGGGCACAAGCGCAACGCATGGCGCTCCACTTGGCCCGGAAGAGGTCGCCGCGGCGCGCGAAATGTTGGGCTGGGAGGCAGAGCCCTTTGTTGTCCCGGAAGAGATCCTCGCCGATTGGCGTGCGACCGCCGAAAGAGGGAAAGAGGCCTTGGCTTCATGGCAGTCACGGCTCGACAGTTCGGATCGCAAGGCCGCGTTCAAGAACCACATGGCGGGTGTCGCCGGTGTCGCTGCACGCGCGCTCGAAGAACACATTCAGGGCCTTGCAGCCGAACCGGTAAACGTCGCCACGCGCAAGGCTTCGGAAATGGCGCTGGTGCCGCTTACCGAAAAGCTGCCCCAGATGATCGGGGGTTCGGCGGACCTCACCGGATCGAACAACACCAAAACGCCCAGCACCCATGCAATGACGGCTGACGATTATTCGGGCCGATATGTATATTATGGCATCCGCGAGTTCGGGATGGCTGCCGCGATGAACGGAATGGCGCTGCACGGCGGCATGGTTCCTTATGGCGGCACATTCCTGATTTTCTCTGATTATGCGCGCAATGCGATCCGACTGTCTGCCCTGCAACAGGTCGGCGTTGTCTACGTAATGACCCATGACAGCATCGGTCTGGGAGAGGATGGCCCGACACACCAACCGGTCGAACAACTGATGAGCTTGCGCCTTGTGCCGAACCTCAATGTCTATCGCCCGTGCGACACAATCGAGACTGCGGAGTGTTGGGCGCTTGCGCTGCAGACGCCCGAAACGCCTTCGATCCTCGCTCTGTCACGCCAGGGCCTGCCGCAATTGCGCGGGAGCGGAGATGCGGATTGGACATCGGCAAGCAATCGCAGCGCCAAGGGCGGCTACCGCTTGCGCGCCGCCGCTGCTGACCGGAAAGTTGTGCTGCTCGCAACTGGCAGCGAGGTCGCGCTTGCGATGGAATGTGCGGACCGGCTCGAAGCAGAAGGTATCGGTGCAGATGTAGTCTCGATGGTTTCCACCGACCTCTTCGACACGCAAGACGATGCCTACAAGGCAGACATTCTTCCGGCAGGCGCGCTGAAGGTTTCAATCGAAGCGGGCAGCACGCTCGGGTGGGAACGCTACACGGGGAACGATGGCCTGAATATCGGGCTCGACCGGTTCGGCGCCTCGGCCCCGGCAAGCGATCTCTTCGAATATTTCGGTTTCACGGCGGACGCGATCGTCCCCAAAATCCAGAACAAATTGAATAGCTAAGCAGGAGCTTCTTTCATGGCTACCAAAGTTGCAATCAACGGTTTCGGTCGCATCGGCCGCCTAGTCGCGCGTGCGCTTCTCGAACGTGACGATCACGATCTCGATCTTGTCTCGATCAACGATCTCGCCGATCTCAACGCCAATATCCTGCTGTTCAAGTACGACTCTACCCATGGTCGCTTCCCCGGTACGGTCGAGGCGGCGGACGGCGCGATGGTTGTGAACGGAAAGAAAATCGCCGTTACCAACGAGCGCGACCCCGGCGCGCTCCCGCACGGTGATCAGGGCGTCGATATCGTCCTGGAATGCACCGGTTTCTTCCAGAGCCACGAAGCGGCCGAGCCGCACCTCAGGGCAGGGGCCAAGCGCGTGCTGATTTCCGCCCCGGCGAAGAATGTTTCGGCCACGATCGTCTACGGTGTGAACCACGACACGCTGAGCGCGGAGGACGTGATCGTATCGAACGCCAGCTGCACCACGAACTGCCTTTCGCCGGTGGCGAAGGTACTGCACGACACGGTGGGGATCGAGCGCGGTTTCATGACCACGATCCACTCCTACACCAACGATCAGCGCATGCTCGACCAGATGCATTCCGACATGCGCCGTGCGCGCGGCGGGGCGCAGAACATGATCCCGACGACGACGGGCGCAGCGCGTGCTGTCGGCCTCGTCCTGCCTGAACTTGCAGGCAAACTCGATGGGTCGAGCGTCCGCGTACCGACTCCCAACGTGTCGCTTGTCGACCTCGTTTTCACTCCGGGACGCGATACGACGGTTGAGGAGCTGAACGCTGCGCTGAAGGCGGCAGCCGAAGGCCCGATGAAGGGCGTGCTCGACTACACCGGAGAGCCGCTGGTCAGCTCGGACTTCAACCACCATCCGGCGAGTTCGACAGTCGACAGCCTCGAAACCAGCGTGATGGAAGGCAAGCTTGCCCGCGTCGTTTCGTGGTATGACAATGAATGGGGCTTCTCGAACCGCATGATCGATACTGCGGGTGTGATGGCGAAGTTCCTCTAAGCCCACGCAACCGGAGACCCCCATATGCCAGCGTTCAAGACCCTTGATGACCTTGCCGACATCACAGGCAAGGTCGCGCTCGTCCGGGTTGATCTTAACCTGCCGATGAAAGACGGCTCGGCCACCGACGTTACGCGGGTCGAAGCGGTCAGGTCGACCATCCTCGAGCTTTGCGAGAAGGGCGCGAAAGTCCTGCTGCTGGCACATTTCGGACGTCCGGGTGGAAAGCGCTCTTCGGTGCTCTCGACCAGCATGGTCGTTGGCGATGTCGAACGTGTGCTGGGGAAGGAGCTGATGTTCATTCCCGAGGTTGCTGGTCCGGTGGTCGAGCAGTCAATTGACATCCTGCGCAACGGCGAAATCGGGCTACTTGAAAACACCCGTTTCTGGCCGGGCGAAGAGGCCAACGATCCCAATTTCGCGCAGGCAATCGCCGCGCATGGCGACTTTTTCGTCAACGATGCCTTCAGCGCCTCTCACCGCGCCCATGCGACCACTGTCGGTTTGGCGCAGTACCTGCCTGCGTATGCAGGACGGGCGATGGAGAAGGAACTGAAAGCGCTCGATGCGGCGCTCGGCAATCCCGAGCCGCCTGTCGCAGCGGTAGTCGGTGGAGCCAAAGTCTCGACCAAGCTTGCCGTGCTCGAAAACCTGGTCGGCAAGGTCCAGCACCTCATAATCGGCGGTGGCATGGCGAACACCTTCCTCGCCGCGCGCGGCGTGAATGTTGGAAAATCGCTGTGTGAGCATGACCTCACCGACACGGCTACGAAGATCATGGACGAGGCAGACCATGCCGGCTGCACCGTTCATTTGCCTTACGATGTGGTGGTGGCGAAGGAGTTCGCGCCGAATCCCCCGTCGGTCCGGACCTGCAATGTTCATGAAGTTGCTGAGGATGAGATGATCCTCGACATCGGGCCCGGGGCTACCGAAGCGCTTGCCGACGTTCTCAAGACGTGCCGCACGCTGGTGTGGAACGGCCCCCTCGGTGCGTTCGAAACCGAACCGTTCGATACCGCGACCATGACCTTTGCGCGCCACGTTGCTGCGCTCACCCAAGAAGGTTCGCTCGTCAGCGTTGCAGGCGGCGGCGATACAGTAGCGGCGCTTGCGCAGGCTGGGGTTGCCGACGATGTGACCTACATCTCGACTGCAGGCGGCGCGTTTCTCGAATGGATGGAAGGCAAGGAGCTGCCGGGCGTCGCAGCACTGAGCGCCTGACCATGGCCGACATTTCCGGAATGATCGAAGCGCAGGAATTGCGCTTGATGCAGGCATGGATGCACCGCGATGCGGGAACGATCCGGCAACTGGCAGCGCGCGACTGCATGATGATCCTGGGCACGAATCCGCCCGAACTGCTCGACCGGCCGAGCTTCATCGCGGCGATGGACAAGGACCTTCGCTGCACCGGATTTCGCCTCGGCGAAAGCGTCGTACGAAGGCACAGCCGGACAGCCTGGTACACCGCTGGCGCAGAGATCGAACTGAAGGTTGGTGCGAAGGATTGGACGGGAAGGTTTCTCCTCATGGGTCTATGGCGCAAGTTTCGCATTGGTGGATGGAAGCTCATCGAACGCGGGCTCTCGCCGACTTCCAGCGAAGAGGGCCTCGCAGACAGCATTCGCAAAATGCAGATGTGGCGCTAGGCAAGGGCGATAGGATGAGCGAAACCAAGACTGAATATGGATACGGCAATGCCGTCCGCTGCGAAGAAGGTGAGTTTGCGGGCTGGTTCCATTGGAACCACGATCCCTACGAAACACGTTCCGGCCCGTTCTTCATGCGGCGCGAGAATGATGGCACTTACCTTAGCGCATTCCGGGCGGAAAATCGGCATATGAACGGCGCAGGTTTCATGCATGGCGGCTGCCTGATGACCTTCGCCGATTTCGCGCTTTTCGCGATCGCGACTGACGAGCTTGGCGATGACAATGCGGTGACGATGAATTTGTCCGGCGACTTTCTTGGTGCGGTATCGCTGGGCGCGCTGGTTGAGGCACGAGGCGAGGTCACCCGTGGCGGCGGCAAGACGATTTTCGTGCGCGGTATGGTGTCGGCAGACGGGGAACCGGCGCTTAGTTTCACGGGGATAATCCGGCGCATTTCCAAGCGTTGAAAACCCGATCGAACACCCGCTGTTGCGGCATTTGCAAGCTCTGGCTAAGGGCCGGAAGATGTATCGTGCATAGGTATGCAAAGGACAGGAATTTCCGATGAACACCCAAGAAATGACCGCGAAAATTCGTGACGGGCAGGGCTTTATCGCCGCGCTTGACCAATCGGGTGGTTCGACGCCCAAGGCGCTGCGCGGATACGGTGTGGAGGACGGCGAATGGTCGGGCGATGAGGAAATGTTTGCCCAGATCCACGCCATGCGGAGCCGGGTCATCACCTCGCCGTGCTTCGGCAATGGAAAGGTGATCGGGGCTATCCTGTTCGAAAAGACCATGGATGGCGAAGTTAACGGCAAACCTACTGCCGAGGCGCTTAAGGACCGCGGTATCGTTCCATTCATCAAGGTCGATCAGGGGCTGGCCGACGAGGAGAACGGTGTCCAATTGATGAAGCCTTTGGACAAGCTTCCCGCGCTGCTCGAAAAGTCGGTCGCCAAAGGCATGTTCGGCACCAAGATGCGCTCTGTTATCAAGTCCGCCAATCCGGAAGGCATTGCTGCGATCGTCGCACAGCAGTTCGAAGTCGGCAACCAGATCGCCGATGCCGGGCTCGTGCCGATCCTCGAGCCGGAATACGATATCCATGCCGCTGACCGCGAAGAGGGCGAGGGCATCCTTCTGGCCGAGATCATGAAGGGGCTCGACGCGCTGCCCGAGGGGCGGATGGTCATGCTCAAGCTTTCGATCCCGGTTCGCCCCGGACTCTACACGCCCGCAATCGAGCATCCGAATGTGCTCCGCGTCGTGGCCTTGTCGGGTGGCTATTCCACTGATGAGGCTTGCGAGCATCTTGCCAAGAATCCCGGCATGATCGCCAGCTTCTCGCGCGGTTTGCTGCAAGACTTGCGCAAGGACCAATCGGACGAGGAATTCGATGGGGCTCTCGGCAAGGCTATCGACCAGATTGCAGAGGCGAGCGCCGCTGGCTAAGGCACCGCGCGTGAGCGACGTCGCAACCCAGCTTTACCTGATTTCACCCCTCGAAACCGGTGGAGATTTTCCCGACCGCCTCGAGCGGGCGCTTGTCGTCGGCGAGGGGATCGTCACCGCATTTCAGTTTCGCGTGAAAGGCGTGGACCAGCACGAGGCGGCGCGGCTCGCCGAACCGCTACAGCAGATCTGCGCCGATCACGAGGTCGCATTCATCGTAAATGACAGCGTGCCGCTCGCCAAGCGATTGAAGGCCGATGGGGTGCATCTGGGGCAGGATGATGGCGATCCGAAAGACGCGCGCGCCGAACTCGGCCGGGAGGCGCAGATCGGAGTGACCTGTCACGCGTCCAAGCACCTTGCAATGGAAGCTGGCGAGGCCGGGGCGGACTATGTAGCATTCGGCGCATTCTTCGACAGTAAAACCAAAGACAAGGGCGATGCCGAGCGTCCTACGCCGGATCTCATCGAATGGTGGACGACGCTGTTCGAGATTCCGTGTGTAGCCATTGGAGGGATCACGCCGGAGAATTGCAAGCCGCTGGTGGATGCCGGGGCGGACTTCCTCGCGGTCTCGGGCTCGGTCTGGAATGGCGACGAAGTCGCCGCGATCGAGGCATTCGCCAAGGCGATCGGGGAAGGGTAAGGTAAGCGTATGAAGTTCATGGACCGGTTGCTCACCATCGTCATCACCGCGACGATCACTTCGATTATCTGGATCCTCTTCGGCGCGACATGGCTCGACATGGCAGAGGAGCAGCAGGAGACCGGTGAGGTCGAAACCGCGCCAACGGCCCCTACGCCAAGCGCTCCGCCGATTATGGAGCCTGCGGACCCGACGCCTGCTCTCGCTCCCACTCCGGCCCCCGCTCCGACCGCAGCGGGGCCAGGCGAACCTGCCGCAGAGCCGCAAATGCCGCCCGTACCCTCACCGACGACAACACCAAATGCCGGCGTGAACTGATCGGGATCAGTCCGTGCCTGTAAGGCGCGTGCAGATCAACTCCCCGCGCTTCAGCTGATTGGTGCCGACGCGGGTAAGGCGCTCGCCTTTCTTCGGACCGCGCGTGAAAGTCAGTTCCTTGCCACGAAGGATGTAGGTGCCGCTTCCGTCGGGGCTGGTGTATCCAGACGATGGGCGGATACGAAAACCCTCGCTTTCCTGCACTTCGAATGCCTTGCCCCCCGCATCACCCGGCAGAGCGCACTGATAGACGCCATGCGGCATCGTGCGCAGCATCCCTCCACTGGGCTGTGATGTGGGCTGTGATGGTTGTGCCACGGCCGGGGCAACAGCCGCCACGGCAGCGGCAAATGCGGTCAAGAGGAAGACGTAACGCGTTTTCATTCTGGCGATCCCATGTTGCGCGGCAGCATAACAAAATGTGCGCGTTCGGGCCACGCCGTTAACCACGGTTTGCTGAATTGCGCCTGAAACGTGCTCACCTCGCAGACGCTTGCCGCGAGACAACCCTTTCGCTATTGGCGCGCATCACAAATTTCCGCGCGCCGTCCCTTGCACCGCGTGCCCACCACCCGACAAAAGGCAATGAGCCCCATGAAAATCAGCGGCGTCGATATTCGTCCCGGTAACATCCTCGAATATGAGGGTGGCATCTGGAAGGTCGCCAAAATCCAGCACACCCAGCCCGGTAAGGGCGGGGCCTACATGCAGGTCGAGATGAAGAACCTGCAAGATGGTCGCAAGACAAACGTACGCTTCCGCAGCGCCGACACCGTCGAAAAGGTACGGCTCGATACGGCGGACTACCAGTTCCTCTACGAGGACGGCGATATGCTCGTTTTCATGGATCAGAATACCTACGAGCAGATCACACTGCCGTCCGACCTGCTCGGCGATGCGCGCCCGTTCCTGCAGGACGGAATGCAGGTGCAGCTCGAGCTCTGGGAAGAAAAGCCAATTAGCGTGCAGCTCCCCCAGCAGGTCGAGGCCGAGATCGTCGAGGCCGACGCGGTGGTGAAGGGGCAGACCGCTTCCTCCAGCTACAAGCCTGCCGTGCTCGACAATGGCGTTCGCATCATGGTTCCGCCGCATATCGAGAGCGGCACGCGCATCGTGGTCGATGTCTACGAGCAGACCTATGTCGGGAAGGCTGGCTGATCCGTCATGGCTGCACTTTCAGGCCTGATCCGCGTCATGGAACGCGCCGCGCGCAAAGCGGGCGGGCGTTTGCGGCGCGACTTTGGTGAAGTCGAACACTTGCAGGTGAGCCACAAGGGACCTGCGGACTTCGTGTCGAAAGCCGACATGCGTGCCGAGCGCACGCTCTACGACGAACTCCTCGTCGCGCGCCCGGGTTGGGGCTTCGTGATGGAAGAGGCCGGCGTCATCGAGGGCGATGAAGGCATGCCGCGCTGGATCGTCGATCCGCTCGACGGCACGTCCAACTTCCTCCACGGCATCCCGCATTTCGCGATCTCGATTGCGGTGCAGGAGCCTCGTCTCGACGGCAAGGGCTGGGGCGACGTCACCGCTGCGGTGATCTACCAGCCGATCACCGATGAGACTTACTGGGCGGAGAAGTCGCGCGGCGCTTGGCTGCACGATGGCCGCCTACGCGTGTCAGGTCGCCGCCGTCTGCCTGAAGCACTCATCGCCACCGGCATCCCGTTCCAGGGGCACGGCGATTTCAGCGAATGGAGCCGGATCTTCGGAGCTGTCGGCCCCGAAGTCGCAGGCATCCGCCGATTCGGCGCGGCCTCGCTCGATATGGCGTGGGTCGCAGCCGGGCGCTTCGACGGTTTCTGGGAAAGCGGGCTCAACGATTGGGACACCGCAGCAGGTTGTCTGCTCGTCCGCGAGGCAGGCGGCTTTGTGTCGGATTTCCGTGGTCGATCGAACCCCATCCATTCGGCGCAGGTTCTTGCCGCCAATGATGTCTTGCACTCCAAGCTGCACAAGCTGCTCGTCAACGCTCTGAAATAGCGACGCGCCAACGCGCACAGACGCCTTGAAGTAATCGGAACGCGGCGCTAACAGCCGCGCTCCATGTCAGGCGTGCCCCTGTGGTGGAATTGGTAGACGCGAGCGACTCAAAATCGCTTTCCTTCGGGAGTGCCCGTTCGAGTCGGGCCAGGGGCACCACACTTCACGGCATTGTATGAGCAGGAGCGGCACAGGGCGGCGGAATTGGCCGCTCGATTCCGCACGTCCTTCAACTGGTGGCATGGTAGGTGCTCGGTTGAATTCTCTTGATCTTCGCGCCGAAGGTTGAAAGATCGTCACCGACCGGATCATGCTCGAGCTACCATCCTATCACGCCATCGCCGCCATGGTGATAACCGTCTGGATGTTCGTGGAGTTTGTCCGCGGGCGGATGTCGATCGAAATCGTCTCGCTGCTCACAATCGCGGTAATCGCGGTCGGTCTATATTTCTTCCCCTTGGAAGGGACCCGGCCGATCGATGGGCTGGCGCTGGCGTTCGGTGGTTTCGGCCACTACGCGCTCATCACGATCTGCGCGTTGATGGTGATGGGCAGGGGTCTGGTTGTGACGGGCGCGCTCGAGCCGGCCGCACGAATTCTCGAATCTGTGTTCAAGATGAACCTGCAGCTGGGATTGCTGGTCTCGCTGCTCATTGCATTCTTCCTGTCGATGTTCGTCAACAACACGCCTGTGCTCGTGTTGATGATCCCGATCTTTGCCGCCCTTGCGACACGCGGCGCGATGGCTACGTCGAAGACGCTTATGCCACTGAACGCCGCCTCCCTGATCGGCGGCCTGGCTACGACCATCGGCACATCCACCAACATTCTCGTCGTGTCGATCGCAGTCGACCTTGGATTGCGCGAGATCGGGGTGTTCGATTTTACACCCATAGTTCTTCTCGCCGGGCTGGTCGCGCTTCCATACATGTGGCTCGTCATGCCGCGCCTGCTCAATGACAATCGCACCGAAACCGACGACAATGTCCGCCGCTTTCACACCCGGCTCAGGATTTCGAGCGACAGCGACCTGATCGGCAAGGATGTCTCGGAAGTGCTGCCAAAGCTGCCAAAGGGGATCCGGGCGCATAGCCCACCGACCGGACCGTTACAGGCGCAGCAACGGCTCCACATCTCGGGCACGCACGAAAACCTCGAAGACGCAGTGAGGGTGCTTAAGGGCGAGCTTGCGCCGAACTGGGTGCTCGACCGCATCAAGCGCAATGCAAGTGCCTCTGGCGAGGATATCATGGTCGTCGAGATGACGGTCACCGCGGATTCGCGTCTCATCACCCGCACGCTTCCCAGTTCGGGTATCGCCGATCTCTATGGCGTTGCGGTGCTTGGCATTCATCGCCCCGAGCGCCTGCTTGGCGGGCGCGATCAGTATTCCGAAGGCGGCGACCTGCGTATGATGGAAGGCGATGTGCTTCTCGTCATGGGTCTCGAAAGCGACCTTCAGGCTTTTGCGCGCGCGGACAGTCTGCTGATGCTCGAAGGTGCGCGGGAGCTGCCCCGACGTTCGAAGGCACTGCTTTCGGCTGCGATCATGGGCGTGGCGGTCTTTACCGCTTCAATCGGTATCTTTCCGATTGCGATCTCTGCGCTGGCCGGCGCGATCCTGATGTTCGTAACCGGCTGTGTGAAATTCGATCGGGTGGGAAGGGCGCTATCTGGACAAGTCATTGTGCTTGTCGCCGCGAGCATCGCGATCGGACGGGTAATCGACGAAAGCGGCGCAGCGGCGTGGCTCGGCCAGGCATTGTCGCTTGGGCTGGTTTACTTGCCACCCGCACTGGTTCTCGCCGCAATCATGGCGTTTGTGACGCTCCTGACCAACTTCGCCTCCAATGCAACAGCTGCAACGGTTGGCACACCCATCGCCTTTAGCATCGCTGCCCAGCTCGGATTGCCACCCGAACCGTTGGTGCTGGCCGTGCTGTTCGGTTGCAACCTCTGCTACGCGACGCCCATCGCCTACCAAACGAACATGCTGATCATGGCCGAGGGCAATTACGAATTCACCGACTACATTCGCACCGGCGTCCCGCTCGTCGCCCTGATGGTAACGACGCTCTCGATCCTGCTGGTGCTCTGGTACGGACTTTAGGGGAGAGAGAGATATGCTGAAGAGTGTTTGGGGTGGAACAGCGGCGCTCGCAGTCGCGATGGCGGCGCCTGTACAGGCAGACGATCTGCGCGACGATGTGATGGCGGATATGCCGGGCTTGATGGAGGTCTATCGCGACCTCCACACCAATCCAGAGCTGTCTTTCCAGGAATTCCAAACGGCAAAAAAGCTCGCGGCAAAAGCGCGCGAACTCGGTTTTGAAGTCACCGAAGGAGTGGGGCGGACCGGCGTGGTTGCGGTCATGCGCAATGGAGACGGCCCCACCGTCATGTTGCGCGCCGACATGGACGGGCTTCCGGTCGTCGAACAGACCGGGCTGCCCTATGCTTCCAAAGCACGCGGAGTTCCGGCAAGCGGGGTCGAGACGGGCATTATGCATGCATGTGGGCACGACACCCACATGGCTGCCTGGGTTGGCGCGGCGCAGCTCCTCTCCGAACATCGGGACAAGTGGTCGGGCACGCTGGTGATGATCCTCCAGCCTGCGGAAGAGTTGGGGCTTGGTGCGGTCGCGATGCTGGAAGACGGCCTCTACGAGCGCTTCCCCAAGCCCGACTATGTGCTCGCTTTTCATGATGCAGCGGCGGCGCCTGCAGGCATGATCGGCTACACTTCGGGCTATGCACTCGCAAACGTCGACAGCGTCGACATCACGGTAAAGGGCGTCGGCGGGCACGGCGCCTATCCGCACACGACCAAGGACCCGATCGTAATCGCCTCTTCCATCGTGATGCGCCTGCAAACGCTGGTGAGCAGGGAGAAGAATCCGCTCGATCCTGCCGTTGTTACAGTCGGCAGTTTTCAGGCCGGGGCCAAACACAACATCATCTCCGATGAAGCGAGGTTGCAGCTCACCGTGCGCTCTTACAGCGACGAGTCCCGCGCGGCGCTCCTCTCGGGCATCGAGCGCATAGCCAAGGCCGAAGCGATGGCTGCAGGACTGGAAGGTGACATGCTGCCGGTGGTGACGATTGAAGACCCGTACACGCCTGCAACCTACAACACGCCGGAGCTCACTGCCGATGTGGCCGAAGTGCTCAAAGCGCGTTTCCCGGGCCGGGTGATCGAAACCGATCCGGTGATGGGCGGCGAGGACTTCAGTCAGTTCCGCCGCGCCGACCCTGACAACGTGCAGACCTTGATCTTCTGGGTCGGCGGAGTGCCGCAGGACCAATGGGAAAAAGCGCAGGCGGGCGAAATTGAGCTGCCCTCGCTTCACTCACCGTTCTGGGCGCCCGATGCGGAAAAGGTGATCGCGACCGCGACCGAAGCGCTCGTTGCGAGCACATTGGACCTTATGCCGCGGAAGGGTGGCTAATGTCGATAAATGAACGGCCGCCGAGACGGATCGCTCCGTCACGACGGCCGTATTCTCCTCCCCAGGAGAACTGGTGCAGTGCGCAGACCTCAGTCGGCGTTGGGCACGTAAGTGCCTAGCCGGTGATGCAGCGCGTTGATCTTGGCAAGCTCATCGCGGTCTTCGGTGTTGCGCGCGTGGCTTTCGAGCGCACGGCGCAGCAGCTTCATATCCGCAGTAGAGAGCAGGGCACGGGCGCGTGACGGCTCTTTGCTCGGTGTGTCTGTATCGCTCATCGTCTTTCTCTCCCTTGCCGCTTGCGCGGGCTTGGTGGTGATGATCAAGCTAATGGAGGTGTGCGAAGGTTCCCGCAAGGCCGTTTGGGGGATAGCGGCCCTGCGAAAACTCCCTGCCGAGGTCAGGCGGCCTCGAACTGGTTCATCGTATTGTCCTTGCCGCCTGCCTTGAGGGCAGCTTCACCGGCGAAGTACTCCTTGTGATCGTCCCCGATGTCGGAGCCGGCCATGTTCTGGTGCTTCACGCATGCGATGCCCTGGCGGATTTCCTCACGCTGGACGTTCTTGACGTAGCCGAGCATTGCCTGCTCGCCGAAGTACTCCTTGGCGAGATTGTCAGTGCTGAGCGCGGCCGTGTGGTATGTCGGCAGCGTAATGAGATGGTGGAAGATGCCTGCGCGTTTCGAGGCATCGGCCTGGAAGGTACGAATCTTCTCGTCTGCGGCAGCGGCAAGATCAGTCTCGTCGTAGCTCGCATCCATCAGGCGCTCGCGGTCGTAGGACGACACATCGATTCCTTCTTTCTCCCATGCATCATAGACTTGCTGGCGGAAGTTCAGCGTCCAGTTGAACGAGGGCGAGTTGTTGTAGACCAGTTTAGCATTCGGGACGACTTCGCGCACACGGTCGACCATGCCTGCGATCTGTTCGACATGCGGCTTCTCTGTTTCGATCCAAAGCAAGTCCGCACCGTTCTGCAACGAGGTGATGCAGTCGAGGACGCAGCGATCTTCACCGGTGCCAGCGCGGAACTGGTAAAGGTTGGAGGGCAAACGCTTGGGTGCCATCAGCTTTCCGTCGCGGCTGATGAAGACCTGGCCATTGGTGATGTTGGCCGGATCGACCTCTTCAGCATCGAGAAAGGCGTTATACTGATCGCCAAGGTCGCCGGGCTCTTTCGAATAGGCAATCTGCTTCGTCAGACCTGCCCCGAGCGAGTCGGTACGAGCGACGATGACGCCGTCTTCGACGCCAAGCTCGAGAAAGGCGTGGCGGATAGCGCGGATCTTCTGCAAAAAATCCTCATGCGGCACGGTGACTTTGCCGTCTTGGTGGCCGCACTGCTTTTCGTCCGAAACCTGGTTTTCGATTTGCAGTGCGCAGGCGCCTGCCTCAATCATTTTCTTGGCGAGCAGATAGGTCGCTTCCGCATTACCGAAGCCAGCATCGATATCGGCGATGATCGGCACAACGTGCGTTTCGTGGTTGTCAATCTTGTTCTGGATATCCTTCGCCTTGACCTCGTCGCCGGCCTCACGTGCCGCGTCGAGCTCACGGAACAGCATTCCTAGTTCGCGCGCATCGGCCTGTTTGAGGAAGGTGTACAATTCTTCGATCAAGGCAGGGACGCTGGTCTTCTCGTGCATCGATTGGTCGGGCAGTGGACCGAACTCGCTACGCAGAGCGGCGACCATCCAGCCCGACAGGTAGAGATAACGCTGCTTGGTGGTGCCGAAATGCTTCTTGATGGAGATCATCTTTTGCTGAGCAATGAAACCATGCCAGCAGCCCAGCGACTGCGTGTAGGCGGCCGGATCCTTGTCATATGCGTCCATGTCTGCACGCATGATCTTCGCGGTGTACTTCGCAATGTCGAGACCAGTTGGGAAGCGGTTCTGGATAGCCATCCGAGCGGTCGCTTCGGCATCGATTGCGCCCCAACTCGGTCCATTGGCTTCGATAATGCTTTGCATCTGGGTGATGGTGTCTTGGTACGTCATGTCCGGTCTCCATACGAATAGGGGAGGGTGTGACACCGGCTTGCACTGCTGCAGCGCAGCATAACAGGAAAAATTACAAAATTTCGTGTCTGTATCGGACGAATTTGGGCAATTCTTGTGTAATTTTGTAAAATAATTTACAGATACCGAATGTCCGACACCGCACTCCTCGCCGGTCCAGCGCTGCGCCGCTTGCGCAAGCGCGAGGGCCTTACGCAAGCCGCGATGGCCGCCTCGCTGGGGATCAGCCCGAGCTATCTCAATCTCATAGAGCGAAACCAGCGCCCGCTATCCGCGAGAGTTTTGGTCCAGGTGATCGAGCGCTTTGATTTCGACCCTCGCAGCTTGCGCGAAGACGAGGCCATCGGCGGCCTGGATGGACTTGCCCGGCGGCTTTCCGACAAGCGCTTCGCAGACTTGGGGATCGACCGCGAGGAGGTGCAGGAATTTCTTGCCGCAGCCCCACAAGCAGCAGCTGCTTTCGCGAGGCTATACGATACTGCAGGCCACGCTTCGACGCGCGTCGATGACCCTGCGGGCGATGCGCGCGAGGCAGGGGAGCGTTGGCAGAACCATTTTTCCGATCTCGATCATGCGGCCGAGGAGATGGCCGATGAATTGCGTCTTTCGCGCGGGGACACCGGGGCCGCATTGGCCGAAAGGTTGCGCGAGCGGCACCAGCTTTCGGTGCGGGTGCTTCCTGCCGAGGTAATGCCGGGGATCGTCCATCGACTGGATCTCCATGCACGGCAATTGCAGCTTTCAGAAATGCTGCCAGGTGCTGCCCGGCGGTTCCAAATCGCGCGGCAGGTGGGCGCGCTTGAGCAGCGCGACGAGATCGAGACACTTGTGGCAGGAGCTAACCTGAATTCGCCCGAAGCGCGCGACCATTTCCGGGAGCACGTCACCGATTACCTCGCCGCCGCGCTCCTCATGCCGTATCGCCGGTTTCTGCGTGCCTGCGAACAGACCGGCTACGAGGTCAACATCCTTCAACGCCGCTTTGCCTCGAGTTTCGATCAGGTCGCCCAGCGACTGACGACGCTTCAAAGAGTGGGTGAACGGGGGTTGCCATTCTTCAGTGCGCGCTTCGGCAGAACAGGACGGATGGTCCACTTCACCGCCGGGGCAAGCGGTGCAGCCTATCCGTTGGATGGTGCGCGCTGGCCCGCCTGGGTGCCCTATGCCGCGTTCGAGAACCGCGGCGCGCTCTTGACCCAGGCGGTGACATTCGGTGAAGGCGAGGCTGTTCCAAAGCACTGGTTCACGATCGCTCGCACGGTGGAAGTTGACGGGGCAGCCTGTTCGGCGCGCAAAGCAGTGGTGCTTGGGTTGGAAGCGCGCTTTGCCGGCGACCTTGCGCATTCACGCGGGGTCTCGCTCGACCCGAAGGACGCGGTGCCCCTCGGCGTGGGATGCCCGCGCTGCGGCCGCGCCGATTGCCTCACTCCTGCGCCCGAAAGGTTGGCATCCTCGCCGATTGGTTAAGGCGCATCGCGATCCGCCCAATTCCTGATGCCAGATTAACCATTCATTCCGGCAGTGATCCGGGGTTTTCCCAGGTGGTGTAAAATTTACCGACACTTAATCACTCGCGCGTAGGAGGACACTCGCAAATTCAACTGCGAGCGCCGCCTTACCGATGATCCGTCTGTTCAAGCACTACATCCCGCATGCCGTGATCCTTCTCGGCCTGCTCGATTATGCGCTCCTCTTCCTCGCGGGCGAGATGGCATGGCAGCTGCGTGCATCCCAGATCGGGAGCGAAGCAGGTCCCTTGGCAGAGCGCTGGCTAGCATTGGCAGGAGCAGCCGGGGTTGTCTGGCTCGCCATGATTTCGGTCGGCGTCTACGGACCTTATGCGCTCCGCAGCCTTCGCTTTGCTGGCGCGCGGTTGCTGGTTGCCATCAGCCTTGGCGTAATCGCGCTTGCTTTCATCGATTTCCTGATCGGCGCCGATACGTTCTGGCGTTCGACCCTGTTCTACGCAATGGGCTTTGCGATCCTTGTGCTGGTGCTCGACCGGCTGGTCCTCAACAGCTTCCTCGGTTCGTCTGCGTTCCGCCGCCGGGTTCTTGTCCTGGGTGCAGGCGATCGCGCCCAGCGACTGCGCGAGCTTGGCGACAAACCCGAAAGCGGCTTCGCAATCGTTTCCTACATCGCCATGAGCGAGCCGGAACGCGTGGTAGAAGAAGCTATTCCGCGCGAAGCGATCCACGATCTTGGCCGTTTCGTCGAAAATCTCGGGGTTAGCGAGGTGGTGCTCGCATTGCAGGAGCGACGCAATTCGCTGCCGCTTAAGGATCTTTTGCGAATGAAGACCAAGGGCGTTCATGTGAACGACTTTTCGAGCTTCATGGAACGCGAGACAGGCCGTGTCGATCTTGATACGGTCAATCCAAGCTGGCTGATTTTCTCCGATGGATTTTCCAGCGGTCGGATGTTGTCGAGCGCTGTAAAACGTGTCTTCGACATCGTAGCCAGCCTGATCTTGCTGCTTCTGACCTTCCCGATCATTCTCTTCTTTGCCGCGCTGGTGAGACTCGACAGCAAGGGACCGGCATTCTTCAGGCAAGAACGCGTCGGCCTCTACGGTCAGACCTTCCACCTCGTCAAACTGCGTTCGATGCGCACCGATGCAGAGAAAGACGGTGCGAAGTGGGCCGAAGAAAACGATCCACGCATAACCCGTGTAGGACGCTTTATCCGCAAGGTCAGGATCGACGAACTTCCTCAGACCTGGAGCGTTCTCAAGGGGCACATGAGCTTTGTCGGTCCACGTCCCGAAGTGCCGACTTTCGTGGAGAGCCTGGAGGAAGAGATCCCGTTCTACGGGGAGCGTCACATGGTGAAGCCGGGCATTACCGGGTGGGCGCAAATCAATTACCCCTACGGCGCATCGATCGAGGATAGCCGCAAGAAGCTTGAATACGATCTCTATTACGCGAAGAATTACACGCCATTCCTCGATTTCGTTGTGTTGCTGCAAACGGTGCGCGTGATCCTTTGGCCTGAGGGTTCGCGCTGATGGTCGACCAGAGCGGCGTCGGCGCTCTCGCGAGCCTTGTCTGCTTCGTGGCAGGCGGCGTGCTAAGCGCAGGCGCGGGTGTGTGGATCGCCCGCTTCGGCGATCGCAACCGCCCCGATCGCTTGCCGCTCATTGCGGCCGCGTTCCTTGCCGCCATGTGGTGCTCGCTCGCTGCGGCATTCGGACCGCATGCACTCACGACACTGCTCGCCGAGACGGCCCGTAACCTCGCGTTGATCGCTGTGATCTTCCGGCTCTTCTCTGCCGACGGTCGCGATGAGAGTCTCAAACCGATTCGCCCTGTGATTATCGCCCTTGCGTTGGTGCAGCTTTTTCAGCCGGTGGTTCTATTGGTGAGTGCGAGAAGCGCGTTCGAACCCGAACTCGTTTCGCTAACATTCGAAGTTTCAGCCGTACTCAACATGCTTGTAGCCATTGGTGCGCTGGTGTTGCTGCACAACCTCTATGCGGGCGCTGCGGCTGCTTCGCGGCAAGTCCTACGGTGGAGCGGGATAGGGCTTGCGGGCATATTCGCATACGACCTCAATCTCTTCACGGTATCCTATCTTTTGGGAGAGCACCCGTCCGGGCTTGTGATGCTTCGCGGCCTGTTCACCGGCGTAATGACAGCGCTGCTGGCGATGGGAGCCATTTCGGAAGGACGCGGTCTACAATTCCGGCCCTCACGCACCGTGACCTTCCAGACGCTCTCGTTGTTGGTGATTTCGAGCTACCTGCTGATCATGGTGCTGGTAACACGGTCGCTGACCTTGATCGGCGGCGATTTCGCGCGTGCGGGGCAGGTGGTGTTTCTCGTGCTTGGCATCCTCGTTGCTGCGATCTGGATACCGTCCAAGCGCCTGCGCGGTTGGCTGAAGGTCACGGCGACGAAGCACCTGTTCCAGCATCGCTATGACTACAGGGAAGAATGGCTGCGCTTCACCCATACAATCGGGCGCGGGGCTAGCGGCGGGCCAAGTTTCTACGAGCGAGCCGTGAAGGCGATGGCCGATATTACGGACAGCCCGGCGGGAATCCTGCTTGTAACCAATGAGGAAGCTCAGCTTGAACTCACCGCGCGGTGGAATTGGGCGACGCTGGAGGTTCCCGGCGTCGCAGTGGAATTCGGCCTCACCGATCTCTTGGAGAAGCACAATCTCATCCTCGATCTCGACGAAGTTCGAGCCGGCGTGCAACATCATGGCGAACTCGCGCATGTTCCCGAATGGCTTCGTGAGGCTGAAGACGTGTGGGCGCTGGTGCCGCTCATCCACTTCGACCGTCTTGTCGGCGCAATCGTCCTTGCCCGTCCGCGCATCGAACGCCGCCTTGACTGGGAAGACTTCGATCTCCTGCGCGTCGCGGGCCAGCAATTGGCCAGCTACCTGTCCGAACAGGCGGGTCAACAGGCCCTGATGGATGCAAGTCGTTTCGACGAATTCAATCGTCGCATGGCTTTCGTGATGCACGACATCAAGAATCTTGCGAGCCAGATGTCGCTGCTTTCCGCCAACGCCCAGAAGCACGCCGACAATCCGGCTTTCCGTGCCGACATGCTCGTGACCCTGCGCAACTCTTCGGACAAGCTTTCGGCGCTGCTTGCCCGCCTCGGTCGCTATGGCTCAGGCCCGGTGAACGAGATGGCCGAAGTCGATCTCGGCGAGGTTACGAGACAGCTCGTAAAACGCATGGCGGCGACCCATCCAGTCATTCTTGCGCAAGCCGAACCGGTTCGCGTCGTCGGGGATCGCGAGAGCCTCGAACAGGCACTCATCCATCTCATTCAAAACGCAATTGATGCGAGCGAAGAGGGATCGCCCGTCCATCTGAGCGCGACGATGGAAGGCCTCAGCGGTCAGATCGAGATTATCGATGCCGGCCACGGCATGAGCCCCGAATTCGTGCGCAGCGGGCTCTTCAAACCATTCGTCTCTTCCAAAGACGGCGGCTTCGGCATTGGCGCATTCGAAGCCCGCGAAATGATCAAGGCAATGGGCGGGCGCGTTATGGTCGAATCTCGCGAAGGCGTGGGCACCCGGTTCAGCGTGATCCTGCCGCTCGCGGAAAGCCGCAAGCTCGCATCCAATACCAACGCTCCTGCTGCAAACAGCGATGAGGTCGCATAATGGCTGACAAGAAACCAACCCTGCTCGTGGTCGAAGACGATGAGGGCCTGCAGGCCCAGCTCAAATGGGCCTACGAGGATTTCGAGGTCATTGTCGCCGGGGACCGCGATAGCGCGATCGCTGCGCTTCGCAGCGAGGCGCCCGCGGTCGTAACTCTCGACCTTGGACTACCGCCCGATCCCGATGGCACGCGCGAGGGCTTTGCCGTGCTCGATGCGATCATGGAGTTGAAGCCCGACACGAAAGTAATCGTTGCGAGTGGCCACGGCGCACGTGAAAGTGCGCTTCAGGCGATCGAACGCGGGGCGTACGATTTCTACCAAAAGCCGGTCGATATCGACGCACTGGGCCTGATCGTGCGCCGTGCCTTCAACTTGCATCAGATCGAGGAAGAGAATCGCCGGCTCACTGCGCATGCAAGCGAAGACAAAACGGTGCTGGGTCGCCTCATCACGGGCGCGCCCGAAATGGTGAAGGTCGCCCGGACAATCGAGCGCGTGGCCAGCACCAGTGTTTCAGTCATGCTGCTGGGAGCAAGCGGAACCGGTAAGGAACTTCTCGCTCAAGGCCTCCATGATGCAAGCGACCGTGCGAATGGACCGTTTGTCGCGATCAACTGCGCGGCGATCCCCGAGAACTTGCTCGAAAGCGAGCTGTTCGGGCACGAGAAGGGCGCGTTCACAGGTGCGGTCAAGACCACCGAGGGCAAGATCGAAAGCGCGAACGGCGGCACGCTGTTCCTAGACGAGGTTGGCGACATCCCACTCCCTCTACAGGTCAAGTTGCTTCGCTTCCTGCAGGAACGCACCATCGAGCGGATCGGCGGTCGCAAGACAATCGCGGTCGACACGCGCATCGTTTGCGCCACCCATCAGGATCTCGAAGCGATGATTGGCGCGGGCACCTTCCGCGAAGACTTGTTTTACCGGCTGGCTGAAATCGTCGTGCGCATTCCCGGTCTTGCCGAGCGCCACGGCGATGCAGTCCTGCTTGCCAAGGCATTTCTCAAAAAATTTGCAAAAGAGATGAATCCGACCGTGACCGGGTTCGCGCCCGATGCGCTCGCCGCGATTGACGCGCACGAATGGCCGGGGAATGTGCGCGAACTGGAGAACCGTGTGAAGCGCGCGGTGATCATGGCCGATGGCAAGCTTGTGAGCGCTGACGATCTCGATTTCCTCGGTGATGACGAAGAAAACGCCGAGGTGCTGAACCTGAAAGCCGCACGCGAACAATCGGATCGCCGCGTGATCCGCCATGCTTTGGCCCGCAGCGAGGGTAACATCTCGAGCACGGCCAAGCTCCTTGGGATCAGCCGCCCGACGCTCTACGACCTGCTCAAGCAGTACGATCTACATGCCTGACTTGCGGCGTTCCTGTTTCTCGGGGCTGACGGTTGCGGCACTTTTGCTGGCGGCATGCAGCGAAGATGTTCGCGCGCCCGATGAGCCGATGTCGCAGAACGCCAGCCTTGTCAGACTTGTAGAGGATGCCCGCTACGAAGTGCGTGAGGGCAACCTTGCCGAAGCCGGGCGCCTTTATGACGAGGCACTTGCGATCGAGCGCGACAACGCAGCCTTGTGGGTGGATATTGCCAGGTTGAGATTTCGAGGCGGCGAGCATGCTGGCGCGGTTGAGGCGGCCGACTACGCACTATCGCTCGATCCCAACCACGCGCCCGCGCTGCTGCTGCGCGCACAGCTCGTGCGCGATGCCTATGGGATGGGAGAATCGCTACCGTGGTTTGAAAGAGCGCTGGCTCAGCATCCTGACGATGAAGAGTTGCTGGCGGCTTATGCTGCAACGCTTGGCGACTTGGGACGGCATCGCGATATGCTTGCGACCGTCCGTCGTCTGGCGGAGATCAATCCGCGAAACCCGCAGGTGCACTACTTGCAGGCGGTGCTGGCCGCACGTGCGGGCGATCCGGTGACAGCGAGCAGCCTGCTGAAACGCAGCGGTCTGCGCGATGCAGGTGTCCCGTCCGCGGTGCTGCTTGGCGCATTGATCGACATGCAGCAGGGCAACTACGACAACGCTGCGACAGCGCTCGAACAGCTTCTCGTTCGGCAAGCCGGCAATGCCCGCGTGGCAGACCTGCTGGCCCGCGCATTATGGTTGAAGGGTCGCGATGACGAGATCGTCGACAGGTTTTACGATCGCGCAATTGCGGCCGATGCGAGCCCCTATCTGGTGATGCTGGTTGGCCGGTCCCTTGAACGTCTTGGACGACGCGCGGAGGCGGTACCGTTTCTGAATCGTGCCGCGCAGGTCGAACTGGGCAAGCTGGTGCTCCTGCCCGGTGCGAACGAAAATCCGCGCGCGCTTCCTGGTCAGACACTAAACATGCGACGGCTCGTCAGTTCTGCTCAACGCGGCCAGTCCCGTCGATACGCGGCGGCACTCGTTTCCGAATTCCCGCAGTCTTCGGACATCAAGGTGTTGGCAGGCGACGCTGCGCTGGCGCAAGGCGACGAGGAACTGGCACTCACACGGTACACCGCTGCCGCCGAAGTTCGCCGACCCTGGCCGCTGACCAAAAAGATCATCTATGCCTATCGCGCAATGCGTGACGAGGATGCAGCCGATGCCTTGCTCTTGCGCCACTTGAAGACCGAGCTGCGTAATCCGGAAGCGCTGATCATGCTGGCCCAGAGAAGCGCCGCAGATGAAGATTGGCTGCGGGTCGCAGTCTTGCTCGATACGGCTATTTCGCTCGGAGTGGGCAACGATCTGGTTCTGCTCGAACTGCGCCGCGATGCGGCGATAGCCCTTGATGATGTTGAGACTGCCGAGCGTCTCGAGACGAGCCTTGCGCAGCTGCGCCCTCCAAAATTCGTGAACGACTAGGGGCGCGCGCTCGACAATCGCGCGGGTGCAGGGCAGGTCGCATGCCATGATCTCGACAGTCACCAGGCTATTCGATCCGATGGTGCGTCTGCTTGTGGTCGCGTTGCTTCTTGCGATCGTGTTGCCGGTGCCACAGAGCCAGCAGGCGATCGGCCAGTTTATCGCCAACGCTGCTGTGTTCGCGCTTTTCCTGCTCAATGGGCTGAAGCTGCCTCGCGACCAGGTCCTTCGCGGGGTAAAGGATTTGCGGTTCCATGGCGCACTAGCGATATGGGTGTTCGGCGCGATGCTGTTTGGCGGTTGGGGCCTGTGGCAAGCGGGCGGATATCTCGTCCCGCCACTGGTCGCATTAGGGTTTCTTTATCTCGGAGCGCTTCCTTCGACGGTCCAGTCGGCGACCGTGTACACTTCGATGGCGGGTGGAAACACCGCGCATGCAGTGGTTGCCGCTGCGCTTCTGAATGTGCTGGGCGTTTTTTTGAGCGCACCACTGTTTGCCCTTCTTGCGGGCAGCCAGGCGGTTGCGTTCCAAGGCGAAGTACTGGCCAAGATCGCGCTGATCCTGTTGCTACCTTTCGCGCTCGGGCAGATGCTTCAGCCGCGCTTTGGCGAGATCGTCTCCCGCAATCCGTCTTTGACAAAGTGGACAGACCGTATTCCCATCGCGATCGCTGTCTATGTCGCAATGAGCGCGGCGGTGAACGAGGGCATCTGGAGCCGTATCGCAGGCCATGAATGGGCACTGATGCTGGCCGGCGTGGTCGTCTTCCTTGCATACGCCAATGCAGGCGCTTGGTTGGCGTCGGGTTTGCTCGGAATGAACCGCGGGGACCGCATCGCCTTTCTGTTCGGCGGCTCGCAAAAAAGCCTCGCCATGGGTGCGCCGCTTGCGACGATCCTGTTCGAGCCAGCGAGGGCGGGGATTATCTTGCTCCCGCTACTCGTCTATCACTTTGTCCAGCTGGTTCTGGCCGCGCCGCTTGCTAGCTCGCTGGCTGCTCGTCCAGCGCGATAGTTTCGGGATTCTTGCGATTGTGGCGGATCGACCACCACAGCGACAGTCCGATGAGCACGGCTCCGATCAGTCCGGTGAATGTCTCAGGAATGTGGTACTTTGCCGATATCAGCATGATCACGCCGAGTACGATAATGGCCCAGAACGCGCCATGTTCGAGGTAGCGAAATTGTGAAAGGGTCCCGGCACGTACGAGGTGGATCGTCATGGAGCGCACGAACATGGCACCGACCGACAGGCCGATAGCGATCACAATCATGTTGTTCGATAGCGCAAACGCGCCGATCACTCCGTCGAAGCTGAAACTCGCATCGAGCACTTCGAGATAAAGAAACCCGCCCAGTCCGCTGCGAACCACTTCGCCGGCCGCTTTCTTGCGCGCTTCACGCTGTTCGATAATCGCGCCGAGGGCGTGGACACCGATAAATGTGACGAGGCCGAGTATTCCAGCAGTCAGGAAAGTCAGTGCATCGTCTGGGGTAAGCAAGGTGGAAACGCCGTAGACCAACGAAAGCACCAGCCCGATCTCCACCGCAGGGACGGTCGAGAACTTGTTGATCGAACGCTCGAGCGCAGCGATCCAGTGGACGTTCTTGTCCTCGTCGAAGAAAAAGGTGAGACCAACCATCGCAAGGAATGCACCGCCGAATCCGGCAATGCCGATATGGGCACTCGACACGATACGTTCATATTCCTCCGGGTTACCGAGCGAGAGCTCGATTGCCTGCCACGGGCCGATTTGTGCGGCTATCGAGACAATTGCGATGGGAAAGACAATCCGCATCCCAAACACGGCGATCAGGATGCCGATGGTAAGAAATCGCTGCTGCCAGACCGGATCCATTTCGCGCAGGACCGTTGCGTTGACCACGGCATTGTCGAAGCTCAGCGAAACTTCGAGTATCGAGAGGACGAAGACAATCCAAAGGATCGAGAGCATGCCCCAAACGGTGCCGGTGCTGACCCAGCCATACCATGCGGCGCCCGCGAAACAGGCTGCGGTGAAGAACAGCGAAAACGTATAGTAGCGCAGAAGTGTCTGCATGATCGATCTGGCCTCGAAGGAGTCTGGGATCAGCTTTTGGGCTGGTATGTCTGTTCTTCGCCGGGGAAGGTGCGATCACGCACTTCTTCGGCATATTTCGCGACGGTGTTTTCGATCACGCCGGCGATATCCTCATAACGTTTCACGAAACGCGGGACACGTTCGAACATTCCGAGCATGTCCTCGGTCACCAGCACTTGTCCATCGCACCGTGCAGAAGCGCCAATGCCGATGGTGGGGCAGGAAACCGCCTCGGTCGCGGCAATCGCGATCGGTTCAACCACGCCTTCGATAACGATCGAGAAAGCGCCTGCCTTGTCGAGCGCAACTGCATCGCTCACGATCTTGTCCGCCTCTGCATCGGATCGGCCACGTGCGGCGTAGCCTCCGAGCACATTCACAGCCTGAGGCGTGAGGCCGACATGGCCCATTACAGGGATACCGCGCGAGTTGAGAAACTCGACAGTGGATGCCATGGCTTCGCCGCCTTCGAGCTTCACGGCCGCTGCGCCTGTCTGCTTGAGCAGGTAGGACGCGCTCTCGAAAGCCTGCTCTGGCGAGCTCTCGTATGAGCCGAACGGCATGTCGACGATCACAACCGAATGATACGACCCGCGCACAACAGCCGCGCCGTGGTTTGCCATCATTTCCAGGGTTACGGGGATGGTGGAAGGCAGGCCGTAAATCACCTGTCCGAGCGAATCCCCGACCAGCAGCATATCGCAGTGCGCGTCGAGCAGTTGCGCCTGCCGCGCGGTGTAGGCTGTCAGCATGACCAGCGGTTTTTCGGTCACGCCGTCCTTCTTGCGCGCGCGAACGCGCGGCACAGTGAGGCGCTTCATGGGAGCGGGCGTCGGGTTGGCGCGGCTGGTGCTCGTGTCGAGCTCGAACGTCGTGGACATGGCCGCGCATTTAGCGAGCGCAAGGGATAAACGCAAAGCCCTCTTGGCCTGAGCGCGAAATCATTGCACAGAGGGACGCAATGGGATTGCGCGCGGGAGGCGCGCGGCAAGAGGGTAAGTTTCAAGCATGGCAGCAACAGGTTCGGGCCACGAAAACTGGTCGTCGCGTAGCGCGTTCATTCTCGCCGCTGTGGGTTCAGCCGTGGGGCTCGGCAACATGTGGCGCTTTCCCGCGGAAGCGGGCGAGAATGGCGGCGGGGCATTTGTCCTGTTTTACATTTTCTGCGTGCTCTTGATTGGCCTGCCAGTGCTCCTGTCGGAAGTTCTCATAGGTCGGCACGGCCAAGCCAATGCTCCCGAGAGTGTCCGTAGAGTGGCGCGCGATTCCAATGCGTCGGAAGGCTGGAGCATTCTTGCATCCATGGGGGTATTCGCTGCCTTCCTCATCCTCAGTTTCTATTGTGTAGTGGGCGGATGGGTCGTCTACTATATCGGTGTCTTCCTTAGCGATCTGGTCCAGACCGGTGTTGCAGGCGGCGCATTCGAAGGTCGTGCGGCCGAAGATATCGAGGGCCTGCTTCCCGGCTTGTTCGGGAATGGCGGGCTGATGGTCGGGTTGAATCTCGGCTTTCTCGCCGTGACTATGTTCTTCGTCGCGCGCGGCGTTTCGAGCGGGATCGAATGGGTGGCGGTTTATCTTATGCCCCTGTTCTTCCTGCTGTTTCTCGGCATCACGATTTACGGCGCATTCACGGGTAATTTCGGCGATGCAATCGCGTATCTCTTTACGTTCGATTTTTCGAAGCTGACCGGGGAAGTGATGCTCGCGGCGGTCGGCCAGGCGTTTTTCTCGCTGTCGCTGGGTGTCGCAGGGATGATGACCTACGGCGCATACGCCAATCGCGACACAAATCTCGGTCATACGTCCGGTATCATCGCGAGCGCGGACACCGCCGTTGCCATGCTGGCGGGTCTTGCGATTTTCCCGATCGTGTTTGCTGCAGGTCTTTCGGCGAGCGCGGGCCCCGGCCTGATGTTCCAGTCGCTGCCGATTGCATTCCAGGCGATGCCGTTTGGTTCGTTGATCGGCCTTGCGTTTTTCGTGATGGTTTTCTTTGCGGCATTGACGAGTTCGGTGTCTCTTCTCGAAGCTCCCACAGCGTGGATGTTCGAGAAGTTCAACATGGCGCGTCCGGTTGCGACCCTGATCGTTGGGCTCGGCGCGGCGGTGCTCGGAGTGCTCTCTGCACTTTCGTTCAATGAGCTCGCGGAGTTTCGACCTCTTGGCTTCATTCCGATCTTCGCCGAGGCGAATTTCTTCGATGCGCTCGATGGTGTCACGGCCAAGCTGTTCATGCCGATCGGTGCGATCTTGACCTGCATCTTTGTCGGCTGGGTCGCCAATCCCAAGCTGATCGACGATGAAAACGGTCTCGATGGCTTGCTTCACCAGACTTGGCGTGCGCTGGTTCGATTCGTTTGCCCGGCGGCCTTGTTGGTGATCCTGCTTTTCGGACTATTCAGCTAAAAGGAAGGGCCGCCCCCGGAAGCAGCGGCCCTTTTTGCGACCCGTTTGTGTTTGATTAGAGCGTCGTTTCGAGGTGCTTGTCCTGCACTTCGTCATGTACCGTCATGCCCAAGGTCATTTTGGCGGTGGTTAGGATACCCATCTCACCGCTCCAGATTTCGGCATCGCGAAGATCCATGCGCAGGAACAGGATGTCGGGATCGTCCTTGCCGCCATCGTACCAGGCTTCGACAAAGTTGTTCCAGAACTGGTCGAAACGTTCCTGGTCGTCTTCGATGAACAGGCTTCCGTGGAATCGGGCATAGACGTTGTGACCCTTGCCTTCATACGTCGCGGTGACGGGGCCGAGTTTGGCGAAATCGCTGTCCTTCTGCGTGAAGAACCAAATCGCGCTGTCGGCATCCTCGTCGGTTTGCGCTGTCATCGGGACGGCGGTTTGCGGTTCCCCATCGCGTTGGAGGAAGACGAAGGGCGAGTCGGCCAGCGCCTTCCAGAATTTTGTTTTGAGTTCGTCGGCGTTGCCATCGTTGTAGCGCATGAAATATCTCCTTGTTTTGATGGACTAACGGCTAAAGTTGAGGCTCGTTCCAAATGGCGCGGTGAGGTGAGGCTGGGCTTGGATGGACCGCAAGAGGCGTTGCATTCATCGTGTAGTTATGGAACATAATAGGAACAAAAAGACTCGCACGAGTCCTTCATTGAGTGTTCCAGATGTCCCAGACCGCTTCCTTTCCTGGCGCGAAAGCGCTTGCCGATTTCCCCGTGCCGAACCGTCCCAAGGCTTCGGGCATCGCGCGGCTGTCGGTGCAGGACATTGCGGCTCTGTCGCGAGCG